>DDSR01000382.1 GCA_002343455.1 Deltaproteobacteria bacterium UBA2385
CCACCACCCCCACCGACGACCCCTGCGCCGACCAGCCGGCCGTCACCTGGCAGAGCTGGGGCAGCGGCTTCTTCCGCACCTGGTGCCAGTCCTGCCACTCGATCCACACCCAGCAGCGCAGCGGCGCGCCCGAGGGCATCGACTTCGACAGCGAGGCCCAGGTCAAGACCTGGAGCGACACGATCCGCCGGACCGTGCTCGACGAGGGCAGCATGCCGCTAGGCAGCGGGCTGGACGCGGACGAGGAGCTGCTGCTCGACGTCCTGCTGCGCTGCGGGCTGGGCGAGGAGCCCTCCGAGGACGAGGAGGAGCTGGAGATCACCCCTCCCGCCCCCGCCCTCGACCCCGCCGGCTTCGAGGCGGTCGTCGCCGCCTCCCTGGAGCTCGGGCTGGCCGATCCCCTGAGCGCGCGGGAGAGCTGGCGCCTGACCCTGGACGGTCGGGCGCCGCCCTGCCCCTCGGGCAACCAGTGGAGCTGGGGCAGCAGCTTCGACGGCTGCACCACCGATGCGGGCTGGCAGTACGCCGGCATCGTCGAGTACAGCGGCGACATCGAGACCCTGCCCGAAGACGGGGCCTTCTCGCTCCTGACGGACTGCTGGGTCGTCGATCCCACCGGCGACGAGCTGCGGGCTGGGGGCGAGGCCGAGCTGAGCCGCAGCGGCGACCGTTGGGCGGGCTCGGCCACGGGCAGCCTGGTGGGGAGCTGGTCCCACCAGGGCCAGGGGGGCTGGCTGGAGGAGGGCTTCAGCGGCGCCCTGCAGCTCGCCATCGGCTGGGAGAGCGAGGCCTGGAGCCTCAGCCTGGACGGCAGTCAGCGGACCGCCGCGGGCGTGCTCGCCTTCGAGCAGCTCCGGGTCGACTCCCTGGACTGCCCCGAGGGCGCCGGCGGGGCCCTCTCCTGGCGGGACGACAGCGGGTACTGGTACCGGCTGGACCTGGACGAGGGCTGCGGCTGCGGCGAGCTGAGCTACGCCGGCTCGACCTCGCTGGGCAGCGCCTGCGTCGACCTGCAGGCCGCGGCCGAGGCGGCGGTGGACCGGATGCGGCCGTCATGGTGAGCCTGCTCTGGTTGATGTTCTCCTGCGGGGGCCCGGCGGAGACGCTGCCCCCTGGCGGCGACGGGGGCGGCGACGGGGGCGACGACGGGGGCACCGAGACCGAGACCCTCCCCGGGACCGGAGCCCTCAGCCCGCTGGAACCGCCGCGCCTGCTGCGCCGGATCAGCCTGGATCTGCGGGGGATCCTGCCCTCGGTCGAGGAGCTCGACGCGGTCGAGGCGGACCCGAGCCAGCTCACCGCGCTGCGCGACGCCTGGATGGAGGATCCGCGCTTCGAGGAGCGCCTCGTCCACCTCTACGCCGCCCGCTGGCACACCCGGGTCGACGCCTTCCTCCTGCTGTACACCGAGTACCTCAGCGGCGAGGATCCCACTCGCGAGTACGAGCTCGAGCGAATGGTGGGCGAGGAGCCACTGCGGCTGATCGCCCGGGTCATCGCCCATGACCTGCCCTGGTCCGACGTGGTCCAGGCCGACTGGACCATGGGCACCGCCTTGATGGCCCAGGCCTGGCCGGTGGAGCACGGCGGAGGCGAAGGCTGGCAGCCCTCCCGCTACACCGACGGTCGCCCCGCGGCCGGGGTGCTCTCCACCAACGGCCTGTGGTGGCGCTACTTCTCGACCGTCACCAACTACAACCGGGGCCGGGTGGCGGCCCTGACCCGCCTGCTGATCTGCGAGGACTACCAGTCGCGCACCATCAGCTTCGCCGAGGCCAGCGGCGGCCTGGGGGAGGGCGTGGTGGTCGAGGACGCCTTGCGCGAGGATCCCTACTGCATGGGCTGCCACAGCGCGATCGACCCGATCGCCACCACCCTCTTCGGCTTCTGGCCGGCCAACGAGTACAACGCCGACGAGGTCGACACCTACCACCCCGAGCGCGAGGCCCAGGGCGAGGTGCTGCTGCAGACCCCCGGCCAGTGGTACGGCGACCCGGTCTCCGGGCTGGTCGAGCTGGGCGCCCACATCGCCGCCGATCCCCGCTTCGAGCGTTGCGCGGTCCAGACGGCCGCCGAGCTGCTCTGGCGCCGCGAGGCCGGGGTCCAGGACTTCGACCGCATCGAGGCCCTGGCCCAGGTCTACCGCGGCTCCGACGGGCGGATGAAGCCGGTGCTGCGGGCCATCCTGGACGAGGAGGTCTACCGGGCCGCCGACCACGCCGCGAAGGCGGGCGAGGCCAGCAGCGAGAACACCGCCCGGCTGCTGAGCCCCGACCAGGCCGCCAGCGCGATCGAGGAGCTGACCGGCTTCCGCTGGACCTGGATGGGCTTCGATCAGCTCGACAATGACACCATCGGCTACCGGGTGATGGCCGGCGGCGTCGACGGCGACCTCTCCACCCGGATGCTGCCGCTGCCGAACATGACCACCGTCCTGGTCCAGCAGCGCCTCGCCGAGGCGGCCGCCAGCCACGCGCTCGGCGGCGGGCTCTCCGGATCGGGCCTCTCCGGGGCCCTGGGTGGCCTGCTGGAGGGGGTCGACGAGGCCTCTCGCCCCGGCGACCCGGCCTTCGACGGCGCCCTGGCGGCCCTGGCCTGGCACCTGCACGCCGAGCGCCCCGACGAGGCGTACCTCGCCGAGCTGCAGGCCCTCTGGACGGCGGTCGAAGCCAGCGACGGGGCCTCCGCCGCCTGGCAAGCCACCCTGATCGTGCTGCTGCGCGATCCCTCCTTCCTGGTGCTCTGATGCGGGCGGGGCTCAGTCGCCGGGCACTTGGAGGCCTGCTGGGCTCAGGCCTGCTGGGCTCAGGCCTGCTGGGTGCAGGGGTGCTCCAAGGCCGGGCCTTCGCCTCGCCCACAGCCCGGTCCGACCGCAAATTCCTCTTCGTCTTCTGCGAAGGCGGCTTCGATCCCACCTGGGTCTTCGCGCCGATGCTGGACGTGGCCTCCGTCCACACCGACACCGACGTCGGCGCCGAGCTGCGCGAGCAGGGGGGGCTGCGCTGGGTCCACAACGACCGCCGGGGCCAGGTCTCGACCTTCCTCCAGGACAACGCGCACCGCACCTGCTTCATCAACGGCTTCGAGGTGCGCTCGGTCACCCACGAGGCCTGCCGCCGCATCATCATGACCGGGGGCACCGGCTCGACCTTGGACGACTGGCCCAGCCGCATCGCCGCCGCCAGCCCCAGCGCCCTGCTGCCCAGCCTGGTGCTCTCGGGGCCCTCCTACACCTACGACAACGGCAGCGCCGTCATCCGCGTCGGTGAGAGCGGTCAGCTCGCCAGGCTGATCAGCGGGGAGGCCCTGGCCGATGGAGACCTGGGCGTCGGCCTGCCCTCCTCCGCGGCCCAGGCCGAGATCGAGGCCCTGCTGCGCCGCCGGATCGAGGCCCGCATGGGCGGCTCCTCGACCTCCCAGGCCCGCTTCGCCGAGGCCATGCGCAGCGGGATCGACCAGCTGGGCCTGGTCCAGGGCATCGAGGGGCTGGACCTGAGCGTCGACGCCGACGGCTGGGTCTTCGCCTCGGACCGGGTCGAGGCCGCCCTGATGGCGCTGGAGCTGGGGCTGAGCCGCTGCATCACGGTCGAGCACAAGGGCGAGTGGGACATCGGCTGGGACACCCACTCCGGCCTCTCCCGCCAGGAGAACAACTACATCGTGCTCTTCGAGGACCTCGCCGCGATCATGGCGGCGCTGGACAGCCGGGTGGGGCTCTCCGGCGCGCCGCTGTCGGAGGAGGTGACGGTCGTCGTCTTCAGCGAGATGGGCCGCGCCCCCGGCTTGAACACCACCGGCGGCAAGGACCACTGGACCTTCACCAGCGCGATGCTGATCGGGGCCGGAGTAGCCGGCGGCAAGGTCATCGGCGCCTACGATGACTCGTTTATTGGTCGACCGATCGACCTGTCTACGGGCGAGGCCGATGAGCACGGCACCCCCCTCACCTCACAGCACCTCGGCGCGACCTTGCTGGAGCTGGCCGGGATCGACCCCCTAGCAGAGCTAGGTATACCGGCCATCCAGGCGGCAATCTCCTCGTGAGCCCGCCGGATTCCCTGGTCGTGCGAGCCGTCGGCTGGCTCTGGTGGAGCCTGCTGCCCATCCGCAAGCGGCTGGCCGTCGAGGCCTACCGGGCCTGCTTTCCCGAGCGTGACCCCGCCGAGCTGCGCCGCAGCGTCGGGGAGATGGTCGAGGGATACCTGGACCTGGTGCGCGGCGAGCGCTGCGAGTTCGAGGGGCTCGAGGAGCTGGAGGGCCCCGGCCTGGTGCTCTGCGGGCACTTCGGCGCCTGGGACCTGACCCTGATCAGCGCGGGCCGGGTGCGGCCGATGACGGCCTTCGTCAAGGCCCCCAGCAACGCCCTGGCCGCCTGGTGGATCGAGCGCCAGCGCCGACGGGGAGGCGTGCAGCTGCTGCCGCCGCGCAACAGCATCCGGGCCGCCTACCGCGCGCTGGAGGAGGGCCGCTTCATCGCCTTCATCCAGGACCAGCGCCACAACGCCGGGATCGAGGTCCCCTTCTTCGGGCGCCCGGCCCGGACCAGCGAGGCCTTCGCCGCGATGGCCTGGCGCACCCGGGCCCCCCTCTACGGGGTCTGGCAGTGGCGGGAGGGCGGCCGCTACCGGGCGAGGGTCGAGCGGCTGGGTTGGGAGATCCCCGACGACCGTGAGCAGGCGATCCACGAGCTCACCGCCCGCAGCCAGGCCTGGTACGAGGAGAAGATCCGCATCCGGCCGCACTCCTGGCTCTGGCTGCACGATCGCTGGAAGCTCCCGGGCCCGAGGGCCAGGCAGCGAGGCCCTTCCCGGTAGCGCTTCTCCACGGCTATGGTGTCGATCCCAGGGCAGGGACGGTGCCGGGTTGCCAGGGTGGCGACCCGGGGCTCGAATGCGCCGGCCCGAAGGCGCGTCCCCTCCTCCCCTGAAGGTGACCCATGATCTGGCTTCTGCTCAGCGTCCTGCTCCCCACGGCCCAGGCCGACAGCTTCCGCCTCGCCAACGGCTCGACCATCGAGGGCACGCTCGCCACCTACGAGCTCAGCGGGAACTGCCAGATCTTCGTCGCCTCCGGCCCGGTCCGTGGGGCGACCCTGCTGCTGCCCTGCGCCGAGATCCTGGCCTTCTCCCGGGTCGGGCCGGCCGATGCCTCGCTGGTCGCCGAAGAGGTCACGGCCCCTGCGGCGATCGCCATGCCCGCCGCTGTCGCCGTCCCCAGCCCTGTCGCCGAGCCCGCTGCCC
>DDSR01000163.1 GCA_002343455.1 Deltaproteobacteria bacterium UBA2385
CTGCGTTCCTGCGTTCCTGATGGCCGAGCCCGTCCCGAGCGGCTGCGAGCGTCATCCAGGTCCTGCCGCTCTACCTTTCCGCTCCTCCCACCCGCAGCAGCGTGCGCGTGCCCTCAGCACCCTCCACCCGCGCCCCCTGGGCTACAAGCCCCTCGATCAGCCGCCGGCTCCTCTCCGCGCCCAGCTCCTTGCCCTGCACCATCACCAGCTCCACCCCTCGCCCGCGCAGCAGCTCGACGGCGCCCTCCTCCAGCTCCTCCGGCGGGGTCTTCGCGACCAGCGGATCCCAGGCGGCGAAAGGCGCCAGCCAGGCATCCCCGGGCAGCGTGCCCACGGCGTTGAAGTCCGGCGTCCAGGGCGAGGGCTGGCCGTGGTGGGCCTGGTAGTAGAACAGGGAGCGCGCCCGCGCCCGCGAGGGGTTGACCTGGCCGGGGGGCATGGCGACGATGCTGGGGACCTCCAGCAGCGGGCCGTCGACCCGATCGTAGAGGGCGGGGACCTCGACCGGGGCGCCGGGCAGCAGGGGCTCGACGGGGGAGAGCAGCAGGCCTTCGGCCACGATCAGAGGCGCGAAGAGAGCCAGACGGGGCCAGGGCAGGCGCGAGGCGGCCAGGGCAAGGATGGCCAGCGTGGCCGCGTGCAGGCGGTAGGGGAAGCGCAGCAGCTCCAGGCCGGGCAGCTCGTACCAGGGGCCGAAGCCCAGCGAGAGCACCCAGGGCACCAGCGCCAGCAGGGCCAGCCGGGAGCGGCCCTTCGCCAGCATCAGGGGCAGCAGCAGTCCCAGCCAGGAGGTGATCGCGAAGGGGGAGAGGCCCGGCAGCATGCCCGGCGCCCGGGGCAGGAGCGGGGTGCCCATCGCGGCGCGGACGGCGGGATCGAGGGGGGCGAGGGCGGGGAAGGCGCTGAGGAAGGAGGCGAGGGCCGGCGCGGCCAGCAGGGGGCCGGCCAGGGAGAGCAGCGCGCCCGGGCGCCAGGGCGAGGCCAGCACGCAGAGCACCAGGCCGGCGACGCCGAGGTACCAGCTCGACAGGATGGTCAGGGCCATCAACGGCACGGCCAGCAGGGTGCGGCCGCGGCCCAGCGCCCAGGCCCACAGGGCCAGGGTCCAGCCGTCGGTGCCCTCCACGATGCCCTCGACGGCGTAGCCGTGAAAGAAGGGCGAGCAGGCGAAGACGGCGGCGGCCAGCAGGGCTCCCCCGGGGCGCGCTCCCCAGGCGCGGGCGGCGGCCCAGGTGGTCGCGACGGTGGCCACCCGGGCGGCGATCAGCAGCAGGTTCCAGGTCGGGACCAGGCCCAGCAGCGGCAGCAGGGGTCGGGCCAGCAGGGCCTTGATCGGGCTGCTGTAGGCGAAGCCCATGCCCTCGGGGAAGCCCAGCAGCTCGGTGCGGGCGGCCAGCAGCTCGTCGCCCTGGCCGCTGGCCCAGAGCCCCCAGACCGCCGGGTAGAGATCGGTCCAGGGATGGCCCAGCAGCTCGCCGCGAAGCAGGGTGGGCAGCGCCGGCCCCAGGCCCCAGGCCAGGGCCAGGGCGGCCATCACCAGCCAGTCACGCGCCAGCCCGTCGCCCCGACCGGCCGGCAGGGGGGGGCTCAGTCGCCTCGCCCGGCCAGCCAGGCCGCGAACATCACGATCGGGATCGGCAGCCAGTAGAGCTGGAGGAGGGGGCTGGAGTAGGGCCACCAGATCTTGTACTCGGACATCAGGCTGAGCTTGAGCGGGTGCTCGGCGCCATTGTCCACCCGCAAGCCCCGCATGGCCTCGTCGAAGGCCGTCAGCAGGGGCGAGCCGGCATCCGCGGCGGCGGCCTGGCAGTGCAGGTTCACGTCGCTCCAGGCCGTGTAGAAGGTGTGGACCTCGACCTGGCGATCGCCGCCGCCGGCCACGGTCTGCGTCCCCCGGGTGACCCAGTGGTAGGCCAGCCGGTCGCCGATCTCCAAGCTCTGCAGGGCGCCCTGCTGGGTGGGGTCGACCTGGATGATGCGACCGGAGAGCAGGTCGGCCGAGCGGCCGCGGATCGGCTTGCCGCCGTCGATGGTGTAGCTGCCGTTGCGCAGGGCGAGGCTGGACATCAGGCGGAAGTTGTCCGCGAGGCGCTTGGAGCGCTCGGGCGGGACGATCTCCAGGGTCTGGCCGCTGTAGGCCACGCAGCCGAAGGAGGTGGCCCCGGTCGGGTCGCTGGGGTCCAGCCAGGTCTGGTGGGCCAGCGCGCCGCCGAAGCCGCTGTTGCCGCCGACGGGCTCGCCGTTCAGCGCGAGGCGCTCGCGCTCGGTGAAGGCGCGGAAGCCCTGGGGGACGGTGAAGGAGTAGCCGGCCCGCTCGGCATGGTGGCCGGTCGGCAGATCGGCCTCCTTGACCGGGCCGTCGAAGTGGACCGCGTAGCCCTCGAGCTCGTTCAGGGCGGCGAGGGTGGTCTCCAGATCGGCCACGCCCAGCACGAAGACGGCGCTGAGGCCGGCCCGCACCGGCACGAAGTCCAGGACGAGGTGCCCGGTGACGTCCAGCGCCTCGGGCAGCTCGACCGTGGCCGTGCCGCGCAGGACGGTGCCGAGGGTGGGGCTCTCCACGACCTCGAAGCCCAGCCAGGTGGTGGTGCCGAGGGTGGGGCCGGCGTAGGTGCTGGCCAGGAAGCGCTCGGCCAGCAGGGGGCCGGCGGTCGCCGCCGACTCGGGCGTGAAGCGGGGCTGCCAGGCCAGCGGCACCTCTTCGGCCATGGCCAGGAGCTGGGTGCCGGCCTTCTCGAGGGCCAGCGAGGCCGAGCTGGTCACGGCCCAGCTGGGGGGGGCCCAGGCCGGGTAGGCGGGGGCGCGGCCTTCCTGCACGAGCGGGACGCGGAAGAGCAGGTCCAGATCGGGCAGCGGGTGCTGCTTCTCGGTCAGCTCCGCCGTTGGCTCGCCGGCGGGGGTGGGGGTCCCCTGGGCGGTGGCGATGCCGAGCGTCAGGGCCAGGGTGAGGAAGATCATTCGGTCAGCCGGTTTCGATTGGTGCCGCGAGGGGTGGGGGCCGGCGCGTGAGAGTCAACGCCCGGACCACGAGACGGCGGAAAGTAACCCAGGCTGGAGAGGAGAGGGAACCGGCAAAGGGGGATCAACCCGCCGAGGAGGGGCTGCGCCGGATCGCGCCCAGGCTGAGGCCCTCGCGCCACATGGCCAGCAGGCCCACGCCGAGCACCGGCAGGAAGCTGACCGCCCAGAAGACGATCGCGAAGCTCTTGGCCGCGACGACCGGCTGACCCCACAGGACCAGGGTCTTCTCGATGGCGACGTGGAAGACGCCGACGAAGCCGGGCGCCTGGGGCAGGGCCACGGTCAGGGCGATCGCCACGCTGGTGAAGCAGGCGGCGCCGAAGGGCAGGGCCATGTCGAAGGCGCGGAAGAGGCAGGCGATCGCCACGGCGCCGTTGACCCACATGCCGACCGAGAGCAGCCCTGCCTGCAGCAGCCCCTTGGGGTCCCGGGTGTTGGAGAGGCCCGCGACGAAGCCGTCGAAGAGCTGCAGCACCCGATCCCGCAGCGGCGGCGGCCCCAGCGAGGCGATGCGGGCGAAGGTGGCCCGCGCCGCGATCTTGCGCGTCGCCAGGGTGAAGAAGGTGGCCATCGCCAGGCTGGCGATCAGGCCGAAGGCGCCGCCGTACAGCTTCAGGTTCTGGACCAGCTCGCGCTCGCTCTCGGGCAAGGCCTCGTCGCCTCCGGGCAGGACCAGGACCATCAGCACCAGGATGCAGACCATCCCCAGCAGATCGTAGACCCGCTCCATGACGGCGGTGGCCACGACCGCGGTGAAGGGGTGGCCGGTGCGGCGCGAGGCGACCATCGGCTTGGCCACCTCGCCCGCGCGCAGGGGCAGCAGGATGTTGGCGGCCGCGCCGATCACCTGGGCCGCGAAGAGGTCCTTCACCGAGGCCGCCCGACCCAGCGGGCGCAGCAGGACCTGCCAGCGTACCGCGCGGATGACGAACTCCAGCAGCAGGATGCCCGAGGCGAGCAGCACCCAGCGGGGGTCGGCCCGCCGCATCTCCTCCCACAACATCGGCCAGTCGACGCCGCGCAGGAAGAAGGCAAGGGCGCCGCCGCTGACCAGCAGGCCCAGGACGAGGCCGATCAGGCCGCGGGAGCGGGGGGGAGAGGGCGGTGCCGGTTCCATCGGCGCGGACGATAGCGGAAGGCGGAGGGTGTTGGGTCCCGCCGTCCGTAGCACCTCCTCGGATCATGGCCGCGCCGGGCGGCGTCCGATAGCACGCCGGCCCCCGCCCGCAGGACACATCCCGGATGACAACTCTCCCGCGCTACCAGGTCGCTGGTCTCGGCAACGCCCTCCTCGACGCCCTGATCACCATCGATGACGACGCCATCCTCCAGGAGATGGGGCTCAACCGCGGGCTGATGCACCCGGTCGACCACCAGGCCTGGCAGGACGCCTTCACCAAGCTCCAGCACTTCGGCGCCCAGGTGCAGTCGGGCGGCTCGTGCGCCAACACCATCGCCACCTTGGGGCTGCTGGGCCTGGAGACCATCTACTGCGGGCAGGTGGGCGACGATCAGCAGGGCCACCTCTACGCCAAGGCGATGACCGAGGCCTGCGGTCGCCACGCGCTGCACTTCTCGCGTGAGCTGAACACCGGAAAGTGCCTCAGCATCATCAGCAAGCGTGACGCCGAGCGGACCATGCTGACCGACCTGGGCGCGGCGGTGGCGCTGCCTGGGCTCGGCAGCTTCGGCGACGACGTCCGGCAGTCCGCCATGCTGCACATCACCGGCTACCTGATGCTGGGAGAGCCGATGGCCTCCCGCGCGATGGAGGCGGTCGCCATCGCCAACCAGCAGGAGATCCCGGTCAGCGTCGACGTGGCCGACCCCTTCGTGGTGGCCACCGTGCGGGACGCCATGTGGCGGCTGGTCGAGGAATTCGCCGACATCGTCTTCCTCAACGCGGAGGAGGCCCGCGCCCTGACCGGACAGGGCCCCGAGCAGGCCATCCAGACCGTCGGCCGGATCTGCGACACGGTGGTGCTCAAGCTGGGCAGCCGCGGCTCGCTGGTCAAGTACCGCGACGAGCTCCACACCATCGCCGTCCACCCCACGGTCGCCCTGGACACCACCGGCGCGGGCGACGCCTTCGCGGCGGGCTTCCTCTACGGCCGGACGCTGGGCTGGGACGCCCGCCGCTCCGGCGATCTGGGCAGCCGGGTCGCCTCGCTCGCGGTCGGGCAGGTAGGCGCGGTCGTCCGCGATCGGGCGGCGCTGGCCGCGGCCGTGCAGGCCTGCCTGGCCGCCAACCCCTGAGCCCCCGGGGAGGTCGCAGCCCGATGAACACCCCGCACGAGCGCGTCGCCCGGTACCAGGACCCCTCCGGCCGACCCCGGCTGGCGCGGGTTCACGGCCAGGGCACGTCGCTCCAGCCCCTGGAGGGTGTGCGCCTGGAGCCCGTGGCGGGTGACCTCTTCGGCGAGCGGAGCCCGACCGGTGAGCCTTGGGTCGAGGCCCGCGCCGTGCGGTTGCTCGCCCCGGTCCTGCCCTCCAAGATCATCGGGATCGGCAGCAACTACCGCGACCACGCCGCCGAGCTGGGCCGGCCCCTGCCCACCGTGCCGAAGGTCTTCCTCAAGCCGCCCTCGGCCGTGATCGGGCCCGGCGATCCGATCCCCCTGCCCCCGGGCAGCGAGCGGGTGGATCACGAGGCCGAGCTGGCCGTCGTCCTGGGCCGGACCCTCAGCCGCGCCCGCCCGGACGAGGCCATGGCCGCGATCGCCGGCTACACCTGCCTCAACGACGTCACCGCCCGCGATCTGCAGAAGATCGACGGGGTCTTCGCTCGGGCCAAGGGCTTCGACGGCTTCTGCCCGATCGGCCCCTGGCTGAGCGTCGGGCTGGACCCCTCTCGCCTCGGCCTGCGCTGCCGCCTGCTGCACCCCGATGGCCGGGTGGTGCTCGCCCAGGACGGGAACACCGACCAGCTCGCCTTCGGGGTGGCCGAGCTGCTGGCCTTCGTCTCGAACATCATGACCCTGTGGCCGGGTGATCTGATCGCCACGGGAACCCCGGCGGGGGTAGGACCGCTGGTGGCGGGGGTGCGGGTGCAGGTGGAGATCGACGGCATCGGGATCCTGGAGAACCCGGTGATCGACCGGGCCGACCGGGCCGACCAGCGTCGTGCGGCGCAGGGGGGCTGAGGGATGCCGCTCCTGCCCGAGCAGGTCAAGGTCGTGGTCGTCGCGCTGCTGCTGCTCGCCGCCATCGCCCCGGTGGCCCGCCTCCGGAGCATCGGCGCCGCCGGCATCGCCCTGATCCTGGTCGTCGGAGGCCTCGCCGTCGGGGTGCTGGTCCCGCTGGACCTGCTGATGCTCCCGTCCTACCTGGGCCTTCAGTCCGGCTTCTACGGCCTGCTGGCCTGGACCCTCTTCGGGCTGCTGGGGGCGGCGGCGGGCGGGCCGCGGCTGGTCGGTCCGGCCATCCTGCGGGCGGCCCTGAGCGGCTTCCTGCTGGGCGAGCTGGGCGCGGCGCTGAGCTTCCTGCCCGTCCAGGAGCACCGCAGCCGGGCTCGGCTGGTCCTGGCGGCGATGGCCGGCGCGATGGTCGGCCGGGTCGGCGACCCCGGACTGCTTGTGCTGGGGGGGCAGGTCCAGGCCGGACCCTGGATCCTCGCGCCGCTGGCGCTGATCGGCCTGCTGCTGTCCGGGGTTCGCTCCGCCGATCTCCCGCCCGACCACGGGCACTTCGACGTGACGGCGGTCGCCGCGGTCGTCGCCCTCGGCGCCCTGCTGCTGCCCCAGCACGTCGCCGTCGTGCTGGCCCTGGGCTGCCTGGCGATGGCAGTCCTGGCCCTCCGGCGGCGAGCGGCCCCCTCCGGTTCGGCCCTGCTCTGGGTCGGGGCCAGCCTGGTCGTGGCCCTGGTCGCCTGCAGCGCCGGCCTGCCCTACCAGGCGGTGCTGCAGCTCGAAGACCGGCTGCTCGATCACTCGCACCTCTACGGCCCGGTCCTCGGCGTGGGCTCGCTGCTGCTGGCCGCCCTGCTCGACGGCCCGGCCGCTGCCCTCATCCTGGGGGCGCTCTCCGACCAGGCCCTGCTGGGGCCGACCCTCTTCGGGCGCCCCGACGGGCTGGCCCTTGCCCTGATGGCCGGGCTCGCGGTCGGGGGGCTTGGACCGCTGCACCTCGCCGGGGTCCTGGGCCCGGCCTTGCCGCGCTGGCTGCTGCTGGGTCTCCTCACCCTGCCCTACGTGCTCTGGATGCTGCGATGAGCCTGCTCCTCTCCCTCCTGCTGTGGACTGTGCCCGCCGACGCGGGCGCCCTGGTCGCCGGGGGGGCCGTCTCCAGCGATCACCCCCTCGCCAGCCGTGCCGGCGCCTCGATCCTCGCGCAGGGCGGCAACGCGGTCGACGCGGCGGTCGCGACGGCGCTGGCCGCGGGGGTGGTGCAGCCCTCGGCCAGCGGGCTGGGCGGCGGAGGCTTCGCCCTGGTGGTCGACCCGCAGGGCGCCCCGCAGATCTTCGACTTTCGCGAGGTGGCGCCCGCCGGGGCGAGCCGGGGGATGTTCGCCGGGGGCGAGGACGCGCCCAGCAGCCGGATCGGAGGCCTGGCCGTGGCGGTCCCCTCCGAGGGCATCGGCCTGCACACCCTGCACAGCGCCGGCGGCCGCCTGCCCTGGGCGCAGGTGGTGCGGCCCGCGCTGACCCTGGCCCGCCGAGGCTTCCCGGTCGGCGCCCACCTCGCCGCCTCCCTGGTCCAGGCCGAGAGCGCCGGCCCGGCCCTGGTCCTGGCCCTCTTCCGCGGGGTCAGCGGCCTCCCCGCGGCCGGCCAGCGGGTCAGTCGCCCCAGCCTCGCCCGCGCGCTGGCCGCCTTTCAGCGCCAGGGCGAGGCGCTGTTCCGCGAGGGCTGGGTGGCCCAGGACATGGTCCAGGCCGTCGCGGACAGCGGCGGCCTGCTGAGCGCGGGGGATCTGCGCGACTACAGCGTGCGCCAGCGCCCCCCGCTGCAGGGCCGGTACCGGGGCTGGGAGGTCACGGCCATGCCGCCGCCCTCCTCGGGCGGGGCGGTCCTGCTGCAGGTGCTGGGCGTGCTGGAGAGCTGGGATCTCGCCGCGATGGAGCGAGGCTCGGCCGAGCACTGGCACCTGCTGGCCGAGGCCTTCAAGCACGCCTATGCCGATCGGGCCCGCACCATGGGCGACCCCGACCGGGTCCAGGTGCCCTTGCGGGCCTTGCTGGGCCAGCCGCGGCGGGCGGCCATCGTGGCGGCGATCCTGCCGGATCGTACGCTGCCATCCGAGGCCTACGGGATGCCGGTCGACCCCGGCCAGGACGAGGGGACCCAGCACATCTCGGTCCTCGACGCCCAGGGGCAGGCCGTCGCACTGACCACCACGGTCAACACCGGCTTCGGCAGCCGGGTCGTGGCGCCCCGCAGCGGCATCGTCCTCAACAACCAGATGGACGACTTCGTCGCGCGCCCGGGCGAGCCCAACGCCTACGGCCTGCTCGGCAGCGAGGCCAACGCCGTGGCTCCGGGAGCGCGGCCGCTCTCCAGCATGAGCCCGACCGTGCTCGAGCACCCCGACGGCCGCCGCATCGTGATCGGGGCCAGCGGCGGGCCGACGATCATCTCCGCCACGCTGCAAGCCATCGTCGACCTCGTCGACTTCGGCTTCAGCCCGCAGCAGGCGCTGGAGGCCCCGCGGATGCACCACCAGTGGATGCCGGACACCCTCTTCGTCGAGCCCTCGGTGCCCGAAGAGGTGCGCGAGGGGCTGCGGGCTCGGGGCCACTCGGTGAAGGAGGCGCGGGCCTTCTCGGCCGTGCAGGTGGTGGTCGGCGGGGAGGGCCGGGGCTTCGCGGGCGCTGCCGATCCGCGCAAGGGCGGAGCCAGCGTTCGCCCCGAGGAGCTCTGAGCCGGGCGCACCCCGAAGGGACCGTGATAGGCGGCGCGGCCCGAGCGGCGATGCGAACCTCGGGGACCGAGCGAGGCCAGGCTTCGATGTCCACACAGGTGCAGAGGTCCTTCATGGCGCCGACGAGCCCTCCCGATGACGAGACCGTGGCGACCAGCCCGCGGCGGGGGGATTGAGCGAGGTGGACCGAGCGCTCCTCTCCCGGGTGCTCTTGCGTCTGGTGCCGCGGCCGCGCGACATCGGCGAGGCCTCGGTCGGGGCCATCGTCGGCCTGCTCGTGCTCGTGGGCACCCGCCTGGCCATCGCCCGGGCGACCCTGCCGACCGCGACGGCGCTGGACTGCTGGCGCACCCAGTACAGCGAGCTCGAGACCTGGACGATGGTGGCGCTCGTGGCGGGGCTGATCCTGCGCTGGGCGGGCGACGGCCGGCTCCGAGGCGCCCTGCGGCTGGTCTACCACCTCTTCATCGCCGCCCTGCTCTGCCTCTCCCTGATGGAGCTGGTCTTCTTCCACGTCACCGGCTCGCGCGCCGACTTCGACGTGCTGGCCTACTTCCTCCACGAGACGCGGCAGGTGATGCCCGTCTTCCTGTCGGAGCTGAAGGCCTGGCATGTCGGCGCGCTGCTGGCCGCCATCGTCGTCTCGCTCGCCCCGCTACGGGTGCGCCTCTCCCGACCGGGCCGCCCCGCCTGGGGCCTGCTGTTCGCGCTGGGCCTGGTGCTGCCGACCGTCGTGCTGGAGGCCGGAGGCCGGGAGCGCCCCGAGCGCAGCCTGCGCGAGCTTCAGCCCGCCTTCATCGAGAGCCTCTGGTTCGACGGGATCGAGCGCATCGGGGACGCCACCATCGCGCCGCCGCCGGGCGCGCTCGACAAGCTGGTCGTGGAGCGCAGCTCGGACCAGCCTCCGCCGAACATCGTGCTGATCCTGCTGGAGAGCATCGGCACCCGCAACACGACCCTGGGGGACCCGACCCTGCCGACGACCCCGAACCTCGCCGCCCTGGCCGAGCGGGGCCTGCTGGTGCAAGACGCCTGGGCGGTCGTGCCGCACACCTCCAAGGCGCTGGTCGCGACCCTCTGCGGCACCTGGCCCAAGCTGGTCTCGGACATCCGCGAGGCTCAGCTCGGCGGGCTGACCAACCGCTGCCTGCCCGAGCTGCTGGGGACCCTGGGCTACCGGACCGCCTTCTTCCAGACGGCGCGGGAGAGCTTCGAGTACCGGACCGAGCTGACCCACCGCATGGGCTTCGACTTCTTCCGGGCCCGCGACCAGGTCCGCCGCTCGGGCTTCGACAAGGTCAACTACTTCGGCATCGAGGACCGGGCGATGATCGAGCCGGGGCTGAAGTGGACCGACGCCGGGGGCGACCAGCCCTTCTTCGCGACCTACCTGACGCTGACCTCGCACCACGACTACGGGGTGCCGGCGGACTTCGCCACGATCGACTTCCCGGGCGTGGACGAGCGCCGCGCGGAGCACCTCAACGCCGTCCGCTACGTCGACCAGTTCGTCGCGGAGCTGATCGCCGCCTACGAAGAGGCCGGGCACGGCGACGACACCCTCTTCATCATCCTGGGCGACCACGGCGAGGCCTTCGGCGAGCATGGCCGCAGCCAGCACGACCTGGTCATCTGGGAGGAGGGCCTGCGCATCCCGATGGTGCTGTACGGGCCGGGAGTCCTGGGGGAGCGCAGCGGGGTGATCGAGGGGCCTCGCCAGCAGATCGACCTGCTCCCGACGGTCATCGAGCTGGCTGGCGCGCGCATCACGCAGGGCCAGCCGCTGGGCCTCAGCCTGCTCGGCCCCGTGTCCGAGGAGCGCGAGATCCTGCACTCCTGCTGGCGCAGCCACCGCTGCCTGGCCTCCCGCAGCGGCGATCGAAAGTTCATCGACCACTATCGGCAGCGGCCTGCCCAGCTCTTCGACCTCGCCACAGACCCGGAGGAGCGGGTGGATCTCGCCGCCGAGGCCGACGCCGAGGAGATCGCGGCGCTCCGCAGCCGGCTGCGCACCTGGCGGGCCGAGGTCAACGGCCTCTACGAGGCCGGCCACGAGCAGGCCCTGGCCGAGCGCCAGTGGCCGGACACGAGCTCGCCAGCGATCGCGAGCTGGATGGGCAAGATCGATCTGATCGGCTGCGACCCCGTGCGCGCCGAGGTCAGCCCGGGGGAGGCCGCCTGGTTCCGCTGCCGCTGGCGCGCCAACGAGCCGCTGACGGTGGCCTGGCGGCTGGAGGCCCGCCTGGAAGGAGGCTTCGCCCCGCAGAACAAGGAGATCACGCCCTTTGACGGGCTGCTGCCCACCTTCACCTGGCCCGCCGGCTGGATCGTCGAGGACGAGTTCCTCTTCCACGTACCCGCCACCGCCCGGCCCGGCCCGGCCCGGCTCTCGCTGGGTTGGGGGCGTTACGGCGCGGGACCCGTCCCGGTGGACGGAGGCGGCGAGCGGGTCCCGGCCACCGACTTCGAGATTCGTCAGCGCGATGGCTACCGAGGCGCCTCGGTCACCGACCGCCACGAGCAGGACGACGACGTTCCACGGTGAGCTGAGGCGCCACGGCTGCGGGGACGGGAGGTACGATGAGCACAGCGACCGCGACCTGGGATCCAGTGACCACCCGGGCCCTGCCCTCGACCGAGGTCACCCACCTGCACCTGCTGCGGCACGGCGCCGTCGACACCGGCGGGGTCCGGCTGGCCTACGGACACAGCGATCTGCCCCTGGCCCCCGCGGGTCGGGCGGCGATGCGGGCCCTGGGCGAGCTGGTCTGCGCCCGCCTGCCGCGCCCCGATGTCATCCTCAGCAGCGATCTGCGCCGCTGCGCCGAGCTGGCCCGCGTCCTGGGCCAGCAGCTCGATCTGCCGGTGCAGCTGCACCCCGAGCTGCGTGAACAGTTCATGGGCCGCTGGGAGGGCCGCTCCTGGCAGGAGCTGACCGCCGAGGACGAGCCCGCCGTGCAGGCCCTCTGGGCCGACTACCTGCACGCCTGCCCGCCGGGGGGCGAGAGCCTCGCCGACATGGCCCGCCGGGTCGAGGCCTTCTGGGCGCTCCATGAGCCGCGGCTGCGCGGCCTGCGTGTGCTGGTGGTCACCCATATCGGCCCGATCCGGGTCTTCTGCTGCCGGGCCCTGGGCCTCGGCCTGGACCAGGCCCTGCGCTTCGCCCCCGCGCCAGGCAGCCACACCTGGCTGCTGCAAGCCCAGGCCGGCTTCGTCATGCAGGCTTTGGGCGAAGTGCCTCCCCCCCAGGTGTTGCCTGGCTCCCTGCGCCGACTGGCCCTCTCCGGCAGCGCGGGCACCGGCAAGTCCACCCTGGCCCGCAGCCTCGCCGAGCGCCTGGGCCTTCCCTACATCCCCGAGGGCATGCGGGCGCGGCTGGAGGCGGGCTTCGATCCGCACGCCATGCCCCTTCCCGAGCTGATGGAGGACCTCTGGCAGGAGCAGGTCCGGCTGGAGGAGCGAGCCCTGGCCAGCCACGGCGGCTTCGTCGCCGACCGCAGCCCCTGCGACTTCATGGCCTTCTGGTTGCACTACGGCCTGCTCTCCGAGGAGGGCCGGGGCGAGCGCCTGATGAGCGAGGCCCGCCAGCGCGCCGCCTCGCTCGACGCGGTGGTCCTGCTGCCCTTCGGCGGCATCCCCCTCCTCTCCGACGGGGTGCGCGACCCCGAACCCTGGCGGCAGCGGCGTTTCCAGGCCACCGTCGAGGGCGTCCTGGGCCGCGAGCTGGCCCCGGAGCGGCTGTGGCGGATGCCGGCGATCGGGCCGCTGGAGGAGCGGGTGGACTGGGTGCTGCGGCGGGCGGGGGGCTGACCCTGCGCGTCGCAGAAGGTTCACCGGAAGGGCGCTTGTGGTGCCCCGGTCCCTCCGGTACCGTGGTGCCCATGAGGTGCCCCGTGCCGCGACCCCCCGCCCTGCTCTCCTTCTTGCTGCTGACGGGCTGCGGACTGGACACCATCCTGGCCTACCCGGTCGGACAGGACGACAGCGGCGAGGCCGACACCGGCCCCTCCGATGGGGGAGCGGGCGACGGGGGCGAGCCTGACGGG
>DDSR01000204.1 GCA_002343455.1 Deltaproteobacteria bacterium UBA2385
TTCTTCGACACGGCCGACATGTACGGCCCGTGGACCAACGAGCGCCTGGTGGGCGCCGCCCTCCGCTCCCGCCGCGACGAGGCCGTCATCGCGACGAAGTTCGGCGTCGTACGCACGGCCGACGGGGGATTCCTCGGCCTCAACGGCAGGCCCGAGTACGTGGCCGCCTCCTGCGACGCCTCGCTGCAGCGCCTGGGCATCGAGACGATCGACCTCTACTACCAGCACCGCGTCGACCCGAACACGCCGATCGAGGAGACCGTCGGCGCCATGGCCGAGCTGGTCCGGGCGGGCAAGGTGCGCTTCCTGGGCCTGTCGGAGGCGACGCCTGAGCAGGTCCGCCGCGCCCACGCCGTCTCCCCCATCACCGCGCTGCAGACCGAGTACTCCCTCTGGTCGCGTGAGCCCGAGGCAGAGCTGCTCGACACCTGCCTGGAGCTGGGGATCACCTTCGTGGCCTACTCGCCCCTGGGCCGCGGCTTCCTGACGGGCGCCATCACCTCGCCCGCGGACCTCGCGCCGGACGACTTCCGGAGCAGAAACCCGCGCTTCACGGGCGACAACTTCCAGAAGAACCTCGACCTGGTCGGCGCGGTGCGCTCGCTGGCGGCCGAGAAGGGCGTCACGCCCGCACAGCTGGCCCTGGCCTGGGTGCTGGTCCGTGGCGAGCACATCGTCGCCATCCCCGGGACCCGCAAACAGTCGCGCTTCGACGAGAACCAGGGCGCCAACGAGGTGCGGCTCAGCGCCGCGGACCTGGCCTTCCTGGACGAGCACCTCCCCGTCGGCGCCGCTGCGGGCGGTCGATACTGAGCCCTGGAGCTCCCCCGTGTTGAACACCTCGACTGTGGATCCGGGAACCCGACGCGGGTGGCGCGCCTGGCTGGAAGAGAACCACTCGACACAGAGGGAGTGCTGGCTGCTGACCCGCCGGACCCAGCCGGGCACGGTCACCTACCTGGACTCGGTCGAGGAGGCCCTCTGTTTCGGGTGGATCGACAGCACCGCCAAGCAGCTGGGGGAGGCGACGGCCCAGCGCTTCTCGCCCCGCCGCCCCCGCAGCAACTGGACGGAGCTGAACAAGGAGCGCGCGCGGCGGCTGATCGCGGCGGGCTTGATGACCGAGGCGGGGCTGCGGACCCTGCCGGACTTGAGTGAGGCCGCGGTGCGGGTTCCCCCCGACATCCAGGCGCGGCTGGAGGCGGCGCCGGGGGCCTGGGAGTACTTCCAGACGCTGCCGGCCCTCTACCAGCGGGTGCGGCTGGGCTACATCGAAGAGGTGCGGCGGCGCGACGCGAAGGAGTGGGAGAAGCGGCTCGCCAACTTCGTGGCCAAGACGGCGGCGAGGACGATGTTCGGCAACTGGGACGACGCTGGCCTGCCCACCAGCCGGACCTGACTCCACCGTGCCTCAGAACCTCCGCGTCCACGCCTTCCCCCTGCTGCTGTTGGCGCTGGCCCTGCTCAGCGCGGCGCACCAGTCGCTGCTCTGGCAGTGGCTGGTCGAGGACGCGGCGATCAGCTTCAGCTACGCCCGCAACCTGGTCAACGGCTACGGGCTGGTGCACACCCCGGGGGCCGAGCCGGTCGAGGGCTACAGCAACCCGACCTGGGTGGCCCTGCTGGCCCTGCTCTTCGTCTCGGGGGCGGACCTCTTCGACCTCGCCCGGGGCCTGGGCCTGGCCTGCGGTAGCGCGGCGGTGGTGGCGGCGGGGCTGCTGGCGCGCCGGCTGGCCGGTCCTGCGCAGGGCGAGGTCGCGGGGCTGGCGGCGGCGGCCTTGCTGGCGGGCTCCACCCACCACGCCACCTGGTCCGCCTCGGGCCTGGAGAACCCCCTCTTCGTCCTGCTCCTGCTGCTGGGAGGCCTGTCGGTGACCGGCCGACGCGACCTGCTCGGCGGCCTCTGTTTCGCAATGCTGGGCCTCACCCGCCCGGAAGGTGTGATGTACGGTCTGCTGGCCGGAGCCTGGCTGCTGCTCCGCGGCCCGCGTCGCCTGCTTCGCTGGGCGCCGGCCTTCCTGCTGCCCCTGGCCGCCGCCGAGCTGGCCCGGCTGTGGTACTTCGCCTGGCCCCTGCCCAACACCTACTACGCCAAGGCGGGCCAGGAGACGCTGCTGGCCCGGCTGGATCCGGACAGCGCCGGCGTCCAGTACCTGAGGCGGCACCTGAGCGAGGGCACCCTGCCCTGGCTGTTCCCGGTGGCCCTGCTGGGGGCGGTCGGGCGGGACAGCCGGCTGCTGCTGGTGGCCTGGGTCGCTGCCGCGGCCTTCTTCGCTGTCTGGTCGGGCGGCGACTGGATGAAGGGCGCGCGCTGGCTCTCCTTCCTGGTCCCGCTGCTGACGGTGCTGGGCGGGCTGGGGCTCGCCCGGCTGGTGCCCTCGGCGGGCCGGGTCCGCCTCGCGGCGCTGCTGTTCAGCCTGCTGGGGGTCGCCTCCTGGACCGTCTCCCAGGTGCGAACCACCTCCGCCTACGCCGAGGCGCCGGAGACCTCGCCGATGTCGGTGCGGGCGCGGATGACCCACGCCCGAGACATCCAGGCCGATCTGCTGCTGGAGGACCCGACCTGGCTGGACGTGGACATGGGCGCCTCGACGACCTGGTCGCGGATGGCGGTGGTCGACTACGGCCGGCTGCTGGACGTGCCCATGGCCCACCACCGGTACAGAGCCGATGTGCTGGAGGAGCACATCTCGACCTGGCACCGGGTCGACCTCGCCCACCTGCACGGCCGCTGGGCGAACCGCACCCGGTTGGACCGGCAGGCGTGGTGGAAACGCGACATGGTCGAGGTCTCCGGCTACCCGTTGAACAGACCCGAAGACAAACGTCACCCCGGGATCTGGGTGCGGCGCAGCCACCTCGCGCCGGCCGGCTGGCAGCGGGTGCGCCGTGATCTGTTGGCCATGCCCCCCATGGGGCAGGGGCTGGTGCTGGTCGAGACCGAGCTCTGGAACGATCAGATCGCGGTGGGACAGACCTTCCTGCTGGACCTGGGGCTCGCGCGGCTGGACGAGGTGGAGGGCCCGGTGGTCCTGGAGGTGGAGCTGCTGGACCCGCAGTCTGTACGAGTGGACGGATGGAGGGTCGAGGCCGGGCGTGCCTGGTACCCGGCCAGGAGCTGGCGGGTCGGCGAGACGGTGCGCACCCGGGCGGTCTTTCGGGTCGGCGAGGCGGTGCCGCCCGGACTGTACGGGCTGCGGGTGCGGGTCGAGGGGAGCGAGGGGCAGGAGGTCGGGACGGTGCGGGTGGTCCCGGTCGAGCAGGCTGCCGCCCGACTTCACGGAGCGCGTCAGCTCCTGGTGGAGCAGGCGGCGCGGGGCGACTGCGACGGCGCCCAGGCGGGCTGGGAGGCGCTGCGCCTGATGAGCCCTCGGGATCGTCGCCCGACCGCCGAGAGCCGGCGGGTGCTGGCCGAGGCGCTCGGGGAATGCCTGCGCGGTCGGATTGCAGCGGACCCGGAGTCGGCGAGCGCGGACCTGGCGACCCTGGTGGAGTGGCATCCGGACCATCCACAGAGCCGGGCCCTGGTCGAGGCGCACGCCGACGCCTGGATGGCCCAGGCCGAGGCTGCCCGTCGGGCCGGCGACGCCGCGGCGGCGACGGTGCTCTACGACCGGATCCTGCGCGTGGACCCCACCCGCACCTGGGCCCGCCGCCGCAAGGAGGAGCTGCGCGCCGACGGGCCGGTCGGGCGCACCAGCGGCGGGCCCTCGTAGCGCCCTCGCCGCTCAGCTGCGACGCAGCTCCTGCAAGGCGCTGTCGAGCGGCTCCAGCAGCTCCAGGCCCCGGCTGAGCGCGAACGAATCGAGCGAGCGGGCCGCCTCCCGCGTGGAGGTCCCCCCCAGCTCGGCGAGCCAGCGGGCCGCCTGGGCGATCGTGATCGTGTCCCGGTGCAGGTCGGGCCGCATCCGGGTCGAGATCAGGGCGTTCAGCTCGTCGGCGGTGAACTCATCGAGGGCGGGCCGATCCGGGTCCTCGTAGACCATCGACAGCAGCCGCTGGGCGCGCACCGCCAGCGAGGCCAGGAGGAGCGCCAGCGTGCGGGAGTCCCCGTCGAAGCTCAGGGTGGTGTCCGGGTCGAGCCCGGCACCGGCCTTCCAGGTCTTCAGGATCGTGTCGCTCGTCCAGCGGTAGGTGTAGGCGAGGACGACCGCGCAGGCCTCGTCGAGCCCTGCGGTCGGGCGGTTCGTCAGCAGCATCCACTCCAGGGGCTCGACCCCTTCGGCCGGGGGCTCGACCTCGCGGGCGAGCACCGCGAAGACATCGATGAGGTGGACCCGGTTCGTCTTCTTGTTCTTGGCCTTGACCGTGACCGGTCGGGTCCGCAGCTCGACCGTGGCGGTCCGGAGCGGCTGGCCGGGCTCAGCCGGCAGGTCGAGGCTGACCTGGCCGAGGGAGGGCTCCCGCGAGACGATGGGCCAGAGGGAGATGGGCTCCTCGGTGATGTGGTCGGCGACGACCCGGCGGTTGTGGGCTGCGCGGATCGTCAGGTAGATGTCCTCGTACCGGGCGGCGAGCAGCAGGAGCCAGGCGTCGCCGGCCTGGTCGAGCTGAAACCAGGGCCGGCTGCAGTACGCGTAGCAGAGCTCGCGGACGGACTCCAGGAGGGTCAGCCAGTGCCAGGTCTCCTTCTCCTCGGGATCCCGGTCCCGGGCCTGCTTCGAGGCGCCGATCTCGGTCCGGATCCACCACCCCTGCCCGAGCAGGCCCAGGGGTGTCCCGTCTGGATGCATGCCGACGGCGGTCAGGACCTGGATGGCGCGTACGCCCGGGCTCGCCCCGCCCCTTGCGCCGTCGGCCCGGTTCCACGGGCGCTCCGTCGGGTTCAAGGAGGCGCCGTCGACCGCGATGATCACGACGTCGGTTCCGACGCAGCGCTGCGCGGTAGCGGCGAAGGTGGCCGCAGCCACATCGTCGGCGTCGAGCTCGGGGATCTCCATGGTGCTGTTCACGGCTCCTCGCTCCGCGGCGGTGGAGGTCGCCTCCTTCGCCTCTGGTCTCGATGTTAGCAGGGCGGACGGCGAGGTGAACATGGCAGGCGTGGAACGCATCAGCATCAGCATCGACGGACCGCTGTTGGAGGATCTGGACGCCTGGCTGATCCGACACGGCCACAGCAACCGCTCCGAGGCCATCCGCGATCTGATCCGCGAGCGGCTGCTGTTGGAGGGCGGCCCCGAACAGGCTGTGGTGGCCTCGCTGACCACGGTCTACCGGCATGGCGCGCGCGAGCTGGCCGACCACCTCCAGGAGATTGGCCACGACCACCACGAGCTGGTCATGTCCACGATGCACCTGCACCTGGACTCCGATCGCTGCATGGAGCTGTCGGCCCTTCGGGGCAGCCGGGCCGAGGTCGAGCACTACGCCGCCCATGTGATTGGTGTGAAGGGCGTGCTCTTCGGGCAGCTCGTGGTGGGGGCTGTGCTGAGGTGAGTGGTAATACTTGTATTTGGTAATTATTATCGTCCCCGATGTGCCTGCTGCTCACCATTGTCGCCGCACATGCCGAGCCCTCTGAAGAGCTGACGGTCGAAGGCCAATCCGCGCCCTCAACGGCCGCGACGGTGGTGCTCGACCGCGAGGATATTGACACTTTGCCCGCCCGCAGCGCCCAGGATCTTCTGGAGGCGCTGCCGGGGCTGCACCTCTCCTCCCATGGCGGGCACGGCAAGGCTCCCCAGTACTTCCTGCGCGGCTTCGACGCTGTACACGGGGCCGACCTCGCGGCTCAGGTCGAGGGTGTCCCGCTGAACGAGCCCTCGCAGATCCATGGGCATGGCTACCTCGACCTGCACCTGCTCCCGCCCCGGCTGATCTCGGGGCTGGAGCTGCGGCCGGGACCCTTCCAACCCTCCGACGGCGACCTCGCGGTTGCGGGGATCGCCAGCTTTCGGCTGGGTCTGGAGCAGCCGGGGCTCTGGTTGGGCGGGGGCCTTGGCACCGATGGATCGGGTCGGCAGCAGCTCGCCTGGAGGCCGAAGAACGCAGCCGCGGGCAACTTCGCTCTGGCTGAGCTGGACGCCGGGGGAGGGGGGGGCAGCCGGCGCTGGTGGCGACAGGCTCGGGTGGGCTTGGGGCTGCAGGGCAGGAACCTGCGGGCCTGGCTGCTGGCGATGGACTCGCGCTACGCCTCGCCCGGGGTGCTGCGGGCCGACGATCTGCAGGCGGGGCAGGTCGATGCGCTCGACGCCTACCCGGTGGTCGGGGGAGGCCGTTCGCGGCGGGTCATGGGCGCCCTGACCCTGAGCGGCTTGTCGGGACGCGCGCGAGGGGAGGCCGGGCTTTGGGCGGGGGCGCGGGGCTTCGCCGTCGAGCAGAACTACTCGGGATTCCTGGTCGACCCTCAACACGGCGACGGCAGCCGGCAGGCACAGCATGGACTGGCGGGCGGGGGCCGGGCCGAGGCTGCGGTGTCGTTGGGGAGGAAGGCTACGATCGAGGGCGGGATCCAGGTGCGAGCCGATAGCCACCATCAGGTCGAGCAGGGCATCGACCTGCAAGGCGAGACCTGGGAGGACCGCTACGCAGCCGAGATCCGGCAGGCCGAGCTGGGGGTCTGGGCCGGCGCCCGACTGCGGCCCGTGGAGCCGGTGGAGCTGCGAGGCGGGGGGCGGCTGGCGCGACTGGGCCTGAGCCGGATTGAAGAGGAGGGAGCGTGGAGCGCCTGGGCGCCCGTCTTCGTGCCGCGCGGCAGCATGACGCTGTTTCCTGATCGAAAAACCCGTCTATTGGTGGCGGCGGGTCGGGGCTATCGCTCGCCCGAGGCGCGTGGGCTTGGCGGCGCTGAACGGGCCCCCGTCACACTGGCCGACGCCGTGGAGTTCGGGGTCGCCAGCGAGCCGCACCCTCGCTGGTCGGGGCAGCTGGTGGGCTTCGCCACCCGTGTCGACAACGAGGTTGTCTTCGACCATCTCGAGGCGCGCTTTGTCGCCACCGGGGCGACCCGCCGCCTGGGCCTGGAGCTGGTGAACGAGCTGCGCGTTGCCCCTTGGGCCGAGCTGGAGGCCCAGCTTACCCTGGCCGACGGGGCCTACTCCCGAACGCTGCTAGGGGAGTCGACCGCGCCGATCCCCTACGCGCCTCGACTGATGGCGGTCGGCCTCGCCCGGGTAGTGGAGCAGCGGCTGGCGCAGTGGAGCTGGACGGGCGGGCTGCGGGGCTGGCTGCTGGGGCCTCGGCCGCTGCCGGGTGGCTTTGCCAGCCGCTCGACTGGAGGCCTGGATCTGAGCCTGCACCTCGACCGGGACGCCTGGAGCGTGGACCTCGATCTGGAGAACCTGCTCGGGGCGCAGCGCGACGGCGAGTTCGTCTTCGCCTCGGCCTTCGACCGCCAGCATCCCGCCAGCGAGCTTCCGGTGCTGCACCTCACCATGGGCGGCCCCCGGGTCGCCCGCCTCGAAGTCGGACGGGTCTTCTGATGTGGATGCTCCTCTGGGCCTGTGCCCCCTCGCCCGTGCTGCGCGACGTCCCCCTGTTCGCCGGCGGGGCTCCGACGCCGGAGATCGAGCTTGGCGGTGCCCGCTTCGAGCTCTCTGCGTTGACCTTCGAGGTCGCAGATCTTCGGCTGTACGCGCCCGCCCAAGTCTCCTGGTTTCAAAACCTGGGAACCGCCCGTGCCCACCCCGGCCACGACAACGCGGGGGATGTGTTGGGGGAGCTGCTGGGGAACTGGGAGCTGGATCTGCTCGCCGATCCGGCGCTGCTGGGCGAGGCCCAGGTCTACAGCGGCGAGCTGGCGCAGCTCACGTTCACCGCACGAACCGCCCGGCTCGTCGGCCATCGGACCCTGGGCGGGCAGGTGCTGGGCTTCGACCTCTCCCTCGACCTGGAGGAGGAGGAGATCAGCGGCGTTCCGCTCTCCTTCGAGTTGAGTCCAGAAGGAGCAGTGCCGACGCTAACGCTGCTAGGCCACGCACTAGCAATGCTAGAGCTTTCGCTGATCGAGGTCGCAATGGACACCGATGGTGACGGCTCTCTGACCCTGACCGACAGCAGCCTCGCCAACAGCCTGCCCTACGCCCTGCTCTCAACCCTGAGCTGGTCCGCCAGCGCTCAATCGGAGGAACCATGATCCTGCTCACACTCCTGTTTGCCTGCGGCTCCACCGGCACCTGGGAGCTCCAAACCTGGGGCGAAGAGTTCATCGAGGACGGCATCCCGGCGGAGGCATTCGAGGACGGCTGCAGCGTCACCTTCAACCGCTTCGAGGTCGGCTTCACCGAGGCCGAGCTGCTCGACGCCGAGGGAGAGGCGGTGGCGGGAATCGACGCACCGCTGACCTTCGACCTGGTCGAGCCCGGGCCGCAGCTCCTGGGGAGCTTCGAGGTCCCGGCCGAGCACTACGACACCGTCTGGATGCGCACGAGCGGCCTGCAGCTGACCGGCGAGCTGAGCTGCGGCGGCGAATCGGTCGCCTACGACTGGGTCTTTGAGGCGGCGGCTGCCTACGCCTGCGAGCCAGAGAACCTGACCATCGCCTCGGGGGGAGCGGCCGGCACCCAGCTCACCATCCACGGGGACCACCTCTTCTACGACTCGCTGGACAACCCCGACTCCGTGCTGCGCGCCCAGGCGCTGGTGGACGCCGACGGGGATGGCGATGGGGCGGTCAGTATGGCGGAGCTGGACGCGGTGGCCATCGCGACGCTTGGGTACGATGTCGGGTCGTTCGGACAGGTGACCAACCTGTGGGATTTCCTGGAGGCGCAGACGGCGACGCTGGGGCATATCGACGGTGAGGGGCACTGTGCGGTGCGCTGACTACAGCTCCTGCGCCCCGAGGAAGTCCCAGATCAGCTCGTTGCCCCAGTCCCGGGGCACCGGGCCGATGGTCTTCTCCTTCAGGTAGGCGTAACCATCCGGCCAGGCGTGGCCGCCGCCTTCGACGCGCAGGTGCTCCAGCGGGGCCTCGCAGCCGGTCCAGGTGATGCGGACGGTGGTGGTGCCGTCCTGGGCGGTGTCCGGCAGGGCCTCCTCGACCGTGCCGCCGTCGCAGCCCAGCAGGGCGGCCCACTCGTCCATGGTGCGATCGACGCCGACGTGGGGCAGGTCCCCGCCGCCGACCGGGCAGTCGGGCGAGCCCTGCTCGTAGGACCAGCAGGGGTCGGCGGTGCCGTGCACGTGCAGGACGGGCACGGGGCGCTCGGGCGCGCAGGTGCCGGTGGTGGTGAACTGGTTGGCCCCGCCCACCGCGGCGATGGCCGTGATGCGGTCGGAGAGCTCGCAGGCGAGGCGGTGGCTCATGGCCCCGCCGTTGGAGAGGCCGGTGGCGTAGATCCGGGAGGTGTCGATCGCGGCGCGGCCCTCGACGTCGTCGAGCAGGTCCTGGATGTAGCCGACGTCGTCGATGCCGCGCTCGCAGGCCTTGCCTGAGGCGCAGCGCCACTCATCGTCGCCGCCGCCGGCGTTCCAGGTGCGCAGCTCGGGCAGCAGGCCGAAGCCGGTCCCGTTGGGGAAGAGCACCGCGTAGCCGTTGTCTTGGGCGTGCTTGTGCAGGCAGCTCTCGTCCTCGACCTCGCCCTCGCTGCAGGTCGTGCGCTCGGCCGCCTGCTTGTTGCCACCTCCGCCGTGCAGGGCCAGGACCAGGGGCACCGGGGTCTCGCCGTCGTAGTCGGGCGGCAGGACCAGGTCGTAGGCGCGGTCCTCCCAGCCGGGCACCTCGCACTCGGCGATGCCGGGGCCGGTGAAGCGCTCCTGGCAGGGGCCGGCGTCGAGGAAGGGGCGGCTGCAGGCGAGGAGGAGGAGGAGGGGGATCATGGGCGCTCCGTGGAGGAGCTTGGCACGAGGGCCGCGGTCCTCGCTACGCCGGAGCGCCGGGCAGGTCGCAGGCCTCGGGGGTGCAGCGGCCGGTCAGGCGCAGGCGGTTCTTGGCGAAGAGGCGGTAGCCGCCGTCGCTGAGCTGCGAGGCGCCCGGCCAGCGGGTCCAGGCGGTCAGGAAGCCCAGGCCGACGGCCTCGTAGAGGCGGCGGATGACCTCCATCCCCGTCAGGAAGGTGCCGTCGGGCAGGCTGCCCTGGATCTCGTCCATGAAGTCCGAGAGCTGCCGCCCGTAGACCGAGGGCTCGAATTCGGGGGAGGAGATGTCGGTGAAGAGGATGCGTTCGCGGCGGTCCGCCCGGCGGAGGAGGGCGATCTCCTTGGCGCAGAGGGGGCAGTCGCCGTCGAAGAAGACTTGAATGGTCCAGGTGGTCATGGGGAGAGGGTATCGGTCTGCGGGGGGCGGGCAAGGGCCCTCAGCCCCCGACCCGCCACACCGGCGAGGGCGTCGCGAACACCAGGTCCGGCCGAGCGGTCAGCCGGACCCGCAGCGCGTCCGCGTGCAGGGTCCCCGCCACGGTCGGGATCAACCCCAGCTCGGCGCTCCAGGTGGTGGACTCCTGCGGTGGGATGCTGAAGCGCAACATCCCGTCCTCGCCCTTCCAGTCCTGGATGGTCCCCGCGGACTGCAAGGCGTCCAGCGCGGGCCCATCGACCTGCACCCCGGCGGGCAGGGCCAGCTCGACCTGCAGCGCGGTCTGGGCGGGGGCGGCGAGGTCCAGGCCGAGCGCGACCCGGCGGCCGACGGCCATGTCGGTGGGCAGGCGGAGCTCGCTCTGGACGCCTTGCCCGGGGGGCGGGGCGGGCCAGGGGACGTGGCTGGTCAGGGAGAGGCTGAAGCCAAGCCCGGGCAGGGCCGGCTCGGCGCGGACGGTCCAGTCGTGGCTGCCCCGGGCGAGGGCTCCGGGCGCGTCGAGGATCAGCAGCTCGGTGCGGCGGGCGCCGCTGAGGCTGCCGCGCTTGACCTCGACGCCGTCGCGCTCGAGGACGATCTCGATCTTCTCGGGCAGGGGCTCGCGCAGCAGGGCGGTGACGGCCCGGGTACAGAGCAGGTCGGCCCGGCCCTCGCCCCAGCCGCTGGAGGGGCGCCACAGCCCCAGCAGGGCGCCGGCGAGGTCGGCGACGAGGGCGGTGGACTCCGGATCGTCGGCCAGGGCCAGGGCGGCCAGGGCGGTGGACTCGGCGAGAGAGGGGACCCGGCCGTCGCCGCGCTGGACCTGCTCGGGCACGGGCAGGACCCGGCTGCCGTCGGGCTGTTCGACGATCGCCTCGCGCACCCGGGCGCGCAGGGCCTGGCTCAGCTCGGCGCTGGCGGCGCCGGAGACAAGCACGGCGGCGGCGGTGTAGGGATCCTGGGTCAGGCCCTGGTTGCGCTCGAAGGCGGCCGAGGCGGAGAGGCGGACCCGGGCCGTTCGTTTGGCGGCGTTTTCGTCCTGGGCGCTGGCGACGGCGGCGACGGCCTCGGCGGTGGCGACGAGCATGCGCTGGGCGGTGGTGCCCGCGCCCTGGAAGGTGCCATCGGGGCGCTGCTGGCTGGCGAGCTGATCGGCGAGGCGGATGCTCATGCGCTCCAGCACGGGGTTGTCGGGATGCGTGGCCACGGCGGGCAGCAGGGTGCTGGCCAGCTCGACGCTGGGGGCGCGGGCGTGGCGGATCACCCGCTGGCTGGCTTGCAGGCCCAGGGTGCGCAGGGACTCGGTGCGCGCGGGCTCGACGGTCTCGCCCAGGGCGCTGAGCAGGGCGGGGGCGGCGCCGGCCAGCAGCAGGGCGTGGGCGTCGGCGGCCGCGCTGCCGTCGGAGCTGCCGGCCCTTTCCAGCTCGCGGCGCAGCACGGAGAGCGCCCCGGGGAAGACGACGAGGCGGAGCTGGGCGCTGGCCTCGTCCATGTCCCGGGGACCGTCCAGGGGGATGGTGCGCGGGCCCGCCAGGGTGCCGCCCTGCACCTGTTCGAGCTTCTGTCCGACGGGCAGGACGGGGATGCTGCGCTCGATGGCGTCGCTGGTGCCCAGGCGGGCCCGCAGGCTGAGCTCACCCGAACGGTCGATCTGTACGGGGACGCTGACCAGCGCGCTGCCGCCGGCCGGGATCTGGACAGATCCCGAGCTGCTGGCGTCGGCCGCCCCGCTGATGCGCAGCTCGAAGGCACCCGACCAGTCCGTGTCGGTGGTGTTCACCAGCTGCATCGGCAGCAGGACGCGGTCGCCGGCCATCAGGAAAGGGGGGAGGACCGGGTCGACGTAGACCGGCAGGGTGCCCAGGAAGGTGGTCAGATCGCCGGCCTGGTTTCCCTGCCGGTCGTGGGCCAGGGCCAGGACCCGCCAGGTGGTGAGGCGATCGGGGACGGTCAGGCGTACCTGTGCCTGGCCCTGGTCGTCGGTGACGATGCTGGGGGCGAAGAGGAAGGTCTCGGGGAACCAGCTGCGGGTGGCGGGGGCCCCGGCGTCGGCGGGCTCCTCGGGCTTCTGGTCGTCGCTCTCGAACCTGCCATCCAGCGACATCTCGGCGGAGTTGCCCATGGCCTTGCTCATGGCGGCGTCCTTGGCCCCGCGTCCGGCTCGCCCCTCGTCCCGAGCCGGCGCCGAGGCCGCGGGCGGAGGCGCGCCGGGCATGCCGCCTCCGGTGGCGCCGAAGTCGGCTTCGCTCTCTTCCGCGGGGCGCTGCATCATGGGGGCCTCGTCGCTCGTGGCGCAAGAGGCCAGCAGCAGGACCAGCAGGCTGAGGTTCCGGCTCATCGGGGCTTCTCCTCGGAGACCCAGCGGCTCCAGGCTTCGATGTCTTCGGGCAGGCGGGTGCCGTCGACCACGACGACCCGGGGGTCGGTCAGGGCCAGCAGGTCGTCTGGCAGCCAGTGCAGGCGCAGGGGGCGGCCCCAGGCGTCGTCGGCCGACTCGCCGCGCTGCTGGCAGGCCGTGCGAGCTTTGTCCCAGAGCTGGGCCATGGTCGTGTTGTCCAGGAGCTGTCCCGCCGGGGCGCTGCGCTCCCAGGCGCGGACCTGGGTGTGCAGCTCGCCCAGCACCGTGTAGAAGCGGTCGGTCAGGCCCTCGACCGGATCGAAGGTCGAGGTCGTGGAGAGGCTGACCCCGGTGTCGGTGTCCTCGGGCGCGGGAACGCCGGTGACCCGCAAGACCGTGGCGGCGGCGGCGTTCTCGCCCTGGATGCGGCCCAGCGCCAGGGCCTGGCCGTCCAGCGAGCCGAAGGCCGGGACGCCGGTCTGGATCGGGTCGCGCAGCGAGGTGAGGGCGTCGGGCCCGGGCAGGGTGGCGATCTGGCCGAGGCTCTCGTCGACCCCGAACAGACCGACCGAGGCGGGGGCGCCCTTGTCGCCCTGGCGGGTGAGCAGATTGAGCGTCGCGGTCTGGCCGGGGGCGTAGCCAGCCTGGTCGGCGCGCACCGAGACGCTGAGCTCGCCCTGGGGGCGGACGAAGGCGCGGGCGACGGCCCCGTACCACTCGACGCTGTACCAGCCGTCCAGCTCGGGGGGCAGCGGGAAGCGGGCGATCCGGGTCTTGGGGTCGAGCTCGGCGACGAGGCGCTTGCCGGCCTGGTGCTGGAGGACCAGCTTCTCGGGCAGCTCGCCTTCGAAGTCGGGGCCGCGCAGGACCTCGACCGTGACCTCCTGCCCGGCTGTCGGCAGGATCGGGCTGAGGCGCAGCCGAACGGGCGGGACGACCCCGGGGCTGACCCGCAGGGTGGTCTGGCCGAGGTCCTCGGAGCCAGACAGGGCCTGGACCCGCAGCTCGTAGCCCAGCATGGTGGTGGCCTGGGGGCGGGAATGGCGGGCCCGTGGGGTGGGCTCGAGCTCGATGTCGACCAGCCCGATCGCGTCCTGGTTGGCCGGGCGGTTCAGGGAGAGGCGGCTGAGCTTGTCCTCGACGCAGGCGACGGCGCTGGGGCTGAGGCCGCTGTGGCTGCGATCGAGCCAGCGGGCCTGGACGGCGGCGCTGCCTTGTCGTACCCGCCACTGCAAGCGCCGGGGCAGGGAGCCGGCGGCGCTGTCGGAGGGCAGGCAGGCCCGGGCGTCCAGCACCTGGGTCTGCAGCTGGGACTCGATGCCGGGGTCGCCAGGCCAGGCCCGCGCGTCGAGGCGGAGGGTGGGCAGATCGGGGGAGGAGACCGTCCAGCGGACCCTGTAGAGCCGATCCTCGTCCGCGGGCAGCCGCCTGGTGTTGACGACCCGGGCGAGGCAGGCGGCGAAGGGGTCGGTGGAGGGGATGGCCTCGATCCGGCCGTCGGCTTCGATACGCAGGACCAGCTCCTGCTGGCCGGAGCCCTGCTCCTGGAAGCGGGCGCAGGGGGCGAGGTCGGCGGCCCAGCCGTCGATGCTGCGCTGGTCGCTGAGGTCGACGGTCTGGCCGTCCATCAGGTCCTCGACCCGGGCGCTGCCGATGGCCGGCGGCTGCGGGGGAGGCCGGACCGGGATGGGGGGCACGACGATGTTGACGGCGGGGCCAGGGTCGACCTGCATCGCGGCGACGCCGTCGACGTCGGTGCGCACGGTCTGGCCCTTGTCGCCGGGGTCCCAGGCCCGCTTCACCCGCAGATCGACCTCGCGCAGGGGCTGGCCGGAGGCGGTGCTGGCCCGCAGGTAGAGGCGGTTGTTGAAGCCCTCGACCAGGCCCTCGCCCAGGTCGGTGACGGCCTGGACCTGGATGCGGTCCTGGCTGAAGAGCAGGCTGGCCGAGCCGGGCACCCGGTCGCCGGCCGGGTCGGTGGCGTCGATGCTGGCGAAGAGGGTGGCTTGCCCGACGAGGTCGGCGGGGACCTGGGGCAGGCTGAGGCTCCAGGCCCCGCGGCGGTCGGTGGTGGCGGTGGTCGGCAGGCCGGAGCCGTCCTGGGCCAGCCACTCCGAAGGCGGCGGCCAGTCGCCCGAGCTGCCCCAGCGCAGGCGCAGCTCGGCGCCAGCGACCGGGGCGCCCGAGGCGTAGACCACCCGGCCGCTGAGGCTGGGCTGGTCGCCGATGCTGTAGAAGGCCTGCGAGGCCTGGGCCTCGACCCGGAAGCGGGGCAGGGTGAAGGGCTCGACCCGGACGGTGGCTTCTCCCAAGGCCGGGCCGCTGCGCCAGCGGACCTGCCAGTCGCCCGACTCGGCCCAGGCGTCCAGCGGGAAGCTGCCGGAGACGACCCCCCACTCGTCGGCGACGGCCCGCTCTTCCAGCAGCAGCTCGCCTTGTGGATCAAGCACCTCCCAGGTGCCCTGGCGCGAGGCCAGGGGCAGGCGATCGCTGGCCCGCAGCATCACGGCCCGCATCTGGATGGTGTTTCCGGGCTCGTACAGCGGGCGGTCGGTCAGCAGGTGGACCCGGGCCGGGGCGTAGAGGGGGAGGGGAGCGTCGACGCTGGCGGGGCCCAGGCGGGTCTGGACGGTGGCCCGCAGGGTGTAGTCGCCGTCAGAGAGCGCGGCGGGCAGCATGATCTCGGCCACCCGCCGGTGAGAGTCCTGCCGCTTCCACTTCTTTCGGGGCGGCAGCGGCTGGGAGCTGCCGTCGGGGGAGAGCAGGACGAGCTCGACGTCGCCGGCCCGAAGGGGGGCCGACCAGCTCCGATCGGCGAGGTCGGGGGTGTACCAGGCGAGGCTGCTGATGTTGACCTCGCGCCAGACGTCGCGGCGCAGATCCCAGGCGTCGATCGAGGCGCCCGCGACGGGGCGGCCCGAGGGGCAGGTGTCGACGACGAGGCCCCAGCGCAGCCAGGCCGGCAGGCAGAGGAAGGCCGAGGCGCAGAGCACCGACAGGAGCAGGACGGTGCCGGTGAAGGCCAGCAGCAGCTTGCGCCAGGGAAAGGTCGAGGGACGGGTCAAGTCCACCTCCGGGGGCAGTCTACGCCTTGACCCGTCTCGGGCTTACGCGCCCGGTCAGAAAAAGACCGGGCGCCTCGGCAGGGCGGGGAGCTAGAAGTCCACGACCTCGGGGTGATCGCCGACCGGGTGCGTCGGGATCGCCACCCGCGCGCCCTCGGGCCCGTAGAGCGCGGCGTAGGTCGCGTAGTAGGCGGTGACCTTCTTGACGTAGTCGCGGCTCTCGTCGTACTCGATCTGCTCGACGAAGGCGTCCATCTCGATCGGCTCGCCCTTCTCCAGCCAGGGGCGCAGCCAGCGGGACATGTTGTGGGGGCCGCCGTTGTAGCTGGCGACGGCTAGGGGGAAGTTGCCGTCGAAGCGCTTGAGCAGCAGCGAGAGGTAGTAGACGCCGTAGCGGAGGTTGGTGGCCGGGTCGACCAGGGCGGCCGGGGAGTAGCGCCCCTCGCCCAGCAGGGCGGCGACCTTGGCGCCGGTGCGTGGCATGACCTGGACGAGGCCGACGGCGCCGGCGTGGCTGACGGCGGTGGCCTGGTAGCGGCTCTCCTGGCGCATGATGCCCATCATCAGGAAGGGGTCGACCCCGTAGTTCCGGCCGTGGCGCCAGAGCTCGTGCGTGCGCACCATCGGGTAGGCCAGCCGCCAGGCGGCCAGGGCGTCGACGTCGTCCTCGGCGTACTTGTGCAGGCCGATGCAGAGCCGGTAGCTGAGGTGGGGCTCGCGGGCGAAGATGCTCATGTCGCGCCAGTCGCCGAGCTTGATCGACTGGATGCGCTGGCTGGCGGCGTCGGCGCGGCCGCGGGAGCGCTCCCAGGTCTCGAAGGCGGCCCGCAGGATGTGGCCGGACTCGACGGTCATACCGGCGCGGGCGAGGTCGTAGGCGGCCGGCAGCTCGGGCAGCTCGCTGGAGAGCGCGTTGGCGAGGCGGGCGAAGGTCTGTTCGGCGGTGGCGGGGTCGTACCAGGCGCAGGCCCCGTAGCCGTCGGGGAGGCGCTCCTGGGCGACGGGGAGGGGGGCGACCTCGACGGAGCTGGTTTCGACCACGGTGGCGGCGCGCAGGCTGCTCCAGCTCAGGCTGGCCCAGCCGGGGTTGCCCTCGGGGGCGAGCAGCTCGGTGGCCCTGGCGACCTGGCCGGTGGCCGCCAGGGCCCGGCTCTCCAGCCGAGCCAGAGGCAGGGGCTCGCTGGGGCGGTGGCCCTTCCAGCTCCCGTCTCGCAGGGTCCAGCGCTCGGTGTCGGTGCCGGCCAGGGCGGGGGGCGGCGGCGGGCTGGCCCCGGCCTCTCTCCAGCGGCGGTCCTCGACGAGGCGGCGGTACCAGCCGATCTCGTCCTGCTCGATGACCCGCTCCTCCCACTCCCTGCGCTTGTCGGCCTCTCCGGCGGCGGCGTGGGCGCGGGCGGCCCAGTAGGCGGCCATCGTGGCCTCCTCGTGCCCACCCTCGGCGAGGGCCTCCAGCTCGCTGGCGGCGAGGGCGTGCTCGCCGGCGCGGAAGGCGGCGAAGGCGGCGTAGAAGCGCGCCTCTCGTCCGGCCTGCCCGCCGGCCTTGCCCAGCTCGGCGAAGGCCTCGCGCGCGCGGGGGTAGTCGCCGGCGTGCAGCTGGGCCCAGGCCCGCTTGAGGCGGTCGGGGCGGTCCTTGTGCTCGGCCTCGATCCGGTCCATCCAGGCCACGGCCTGGGCGTACATGCCCCCGCGCTCGCAGGCGCGCACGATGCGCCAGGCCAGCCGCGCGGAGGGCTCGGCCTCGTAGCGGGCGGTGGCGGCCTGGACCCAGACGTCGAACTGGCGGGTGCCCCAGGAGAACTGGTCCTCGTTGTCGTCGACCCAGCGCAGCAGGCCCGGATCGAGGGGCTGGCCCTGGGGGTCGACCTTGTCGGCCTCGGCCTGGAGCTGGGTGAAGACCGCCCAGGCCTCGACCAGCTTGCCTGAGCGCCGCAGGCTGGAGGCGTAGCGCTGGCGGCTGCGCACATCGGAGGGGATGGTGATGTCCTGGCCTTGCTTGTTCAGCTCGTCGAGGACCTGGTGTACGCCGACCGCGGTCGAGGGGAAGGTGTGCGAGAGCAGCAGCTCGTGCAGCATCGGGATGCCGCGCTGCGGCTCGGTGCGGGCGACGGCCGTGGCCTTGGCCAGGGCGATCTCCTCGGTGCGGACGGTGTCGGGGTTGTGCTCCAGCCAGGCCTGGAAGGCCGCGACCGCCGCGCCGGGCTTGCCTTCGGCGGCCCAGGCCTCGCCCATCAGCACCAGGCACTCGTCGGCGTGGGGGCCCTCGGGCCAGCGGCGCCGGTACTCCGTACACTGGCTGATCGCGGCGCGGTGCCGGCCGCGCTGATGGTCGACCTCGGCCTCGTACCAGGCCCCCCAGGGGGCCAGGGGATCCTCGGACCGGCGGACCTGGTAGAAGTGCGCGCTGGCCTGGTTCCACTGGCCCTGCTCCCGCCAGGCCAGGCCCATCAGCAGGTGCCCGGCGGTGCGCTCCCGGCCGTAGGGGGCGGCCTTGGCCTCCAGCCAGGGGGCCAGGACGGTGACGACCCCGGCGGCGTCGCCTTGGGCCCAGCGGCTGCGGGCCAGGGCGAGGCGATCGGCCGGGGCGGCAGGGACGGTGCCGGGCGCGGCCGAGGGGGCCTCGGGCAGGACCTGGCCCGCCCCCAGGGCCGGCGCGAGCAGGCCCAGCAGCAGCAGCGAGAGGAGGCTCATCCCGAGAGGGCGTCGGCGTCCACGGGCCCGGCCTCGGTCTGCTCGCCGGGCAGCCAGATCACGAAGCGGGGGCCCTCGACGATGCGCAGGACGTGGCCCTCGCGGCCGTCGGTGAGGCGGGCGGGGTCGCCGACCTTGAAGCGGGAGCCCGGGGGCGGGGTCGGCAGGGCGATCGGCTCGCCGTGCTCGATCCACTCGGCGTACCCGCCCTGCAGGCGGCGGGCCATCGGGTAGCCGTTGTCGCGCAGCCAGGCGGCCAGCTCGGCGCTGCCCAGGGCGCCGGTCTGGTCGTAGACGGTGATGCGGGTCTCGGGCGAGGGCAGCAGGTCCAGGTGTCGCTTGATGCTGTCCCCGGGGGCCAGCAGGGCGCCGGGCAGGACGCCGGCGACACACTCGGCCGGCGGGCGCAGGTCCAGGAAGAAGGGGGCCTCGCCGCTGACGAGCTGGGCGGCCACCCAGGTGCGGCCGATGTCCTCGCGGTGCTTGGGCCCGGGGGTGTCGCCGTCCCCATCGACGACCCTGGGGATGACGCTCTCGTCGATCTCGCCGACGACGCCGACGGTCTTGCCGCGGGGGTCGCGGTCCTGCACGTCGAACTCCATGTTGAGCAGGCGCACGGCGGCCTTGCGGGCCACGTTCTTCAGGCGGTCACGGATCATGGGGGCTCCGGAAGAGCGAGAGGGCGTGAGGGAGGAGGGGGTGGCCTCAGGGCGACCAGCGCAGCCCCAGGCCGGTCCAGGCCGAGAGGGCGTCGAGGGGCTGGAAGGGGTCGCCCTCGGGGCGCTGGACGCCCAGCCCCAGCTCGTAGAGGAAGCCGCTGCTCCACTCCAGGGGACCGGCGATGGGGACATGGGCGCGCGCACCCAGCCCCAGGCGCCAGGGCAGCGAGGCCCCGACCGTGGCCTGGACCCAGGGCAGGCCCGCGCTGAGGTGGGGATACAGGCGCAGGCGGTAGCTCTGATCTCCGACCAGCAAGCTCTGGTGGGTGCCGAGGCCGGCCCGGGCGTCGAGGCCGAGGCCCAGGGCGACCGGTCCGAGCAGCCCCTGGCCGCCCAGGTGCAGCCCAGGCAGGACCCCGTTGACGGTCGCGGCGGTGTGAGGGGCGCCCTCGGTGGCGTGCTGGAGGTACCACTCGCCGTCGCTGAGCCAGGCGGCCGAGGCCCCCGCGCGCAGGGTGAAACGAGCGGTCGTGGAGGGGGTCTTGGAGGACGGCTGGCCTGCGGCCGGCACGGCCACGCCGTCCATCACGGTGTAGCGCTGGGTGCCCGAGTCGTCGGAGACGAAGAGGGTGACCGGCTGTTCGAGGGTGGCCAGCCGGGAGACCACCGCCGCGCTGAGGGCGGCGCCGGAGCGGGGATCCAGGCTGTAGGCGACCGCGCGCAGGTCCATGGCCGTTAGGCCGGCTTCGAGCGAGAGGCTCTGGCCGCCCTCGACCCGCACGCGGGTCCGCAGGCGGGTCCCGGAGCTGCCCTGGACGGCGAGCCAGTGCTGGCCGGGGAGGAGGCGGGCCCGCTCGGTCGCTTGCTCGCGGCCGTTGACGACCAGCCGGGAGTCGGCGGGCAGGTCGCGGACGAGGACGCTGGCGTCCGGGAGGATCAGCATCCGGGCTCGCAGCGCCTGGAAGGCCTGTCGCGCGGCCTCGTCGGGGAGGATCTCGGCGCCCGGCAGGCGGTCCGGATCCAGGGCGATGGCGTCGGCCCAGGCGCGGTTGGCGACCACCGGGTCTCCGCTGGGGTCGACCAGCGTGATGCGCCAGGAGGCGGCCTCTTCGGCGCTGAGGTCCTCGCCGAAGAAGCGCCAGGCGGCGAGACCTTGAAGGCTGCGGGCCTTGAAGACCAGCTCGCGGTCCTCTTCCCGGAGCAGCTCCAGGGCGTCGAGGGCGAGGTCCAGCCGGCGCAGGATCTGCAGCTCGCCGTCGAAGACATCGAGCAGGGGTCGGACGGCGCCCAGCTCGGCGGCGAGGTGGGCGCTGGCTTGCTCGTCGCGGGTGGTGAACGAGAGGTCAGGCGCGACCTGCTCGGGATCGAGGTGGCGGGCCTCGGGCAGGGCGGTCGGGTCGACCCGGCCGCTGAGCCAGAGGGCCGTCCCCGCCGCCTCCGCGGGGGCGACGAGGGCGCTGGACAGGAGCAGGCTCAGAGCTGCGAGGTGCACGCCAGCCCTCCGTCACCGGGGAGGCAGGTGAAGCCGTTGGGGCTGTTGACCTGGACCCGGGCGCTGTGTTCGATGCCCTCGACGGTCGCCGTGACCGAGCAGCCCCCGGCGGGGACCCGGCTGAGGTTGACCGAGGCAGAGGTGGAGCTGCGCTGGACATCGCCGCAGCGCGCCTCGACCTTGCTGGCGCCGGGGACGTGGAACTTGACCCGGTCGACGGTGTTGCTGGCCTCTTGAGAGGGAGCGGCCGCCGGAGGGGGAGCGTCCGCCGTCTTGGTGGACGCCGGGGGGGGGGCTGC
>DDSR01000200.1 GCA_002343455.1 Deltaproteobacteria bacterium UBA2385
CCGGCCTCCAGCCCGCCTCCCCCCGCGCCAGGCCCTCCGCCGCTCGCCTCCGCGCCGCCGCCCTACTCGCCCGGGCTCCCGCCAGGGCCCACGCCCGTCATGTCCAGCGGGCCGTACATCCCGCCGGGACCGCCCTCGACGGCCCCCTTGCCAGCCCCGCTGCCGCCGCCGATCACCGGCCCGGTGGCCTCGCCCGGCATCCGGGCAGGCACCCCCGGCTCTCCCGGAACCGGCTCTCCCGGCCCGGCCTCTCCCGGCGCGCCCGCGGCGAAGCCCGCCAAGAAGAAGCGCAGCCCGCTGGTGATGGTAGGCGGCCTCTTCCTGGTGCTGTTCCTGCTCTGCATGTGCGTCGGCGGGCCGCTGGGCGGGGGCTACTACTACTGGTCCACCCGCGGCATGGTGGAGCTCGCCGACACGGTCGAGGAGCCCTCGCTGCTGGGGACCGGCTCAGAGCTGGGCGAGCCGCCCGAAGGAGAGGCGGTCGAGGGAGAGGCGGTCGAGGAGGAGCCCGAAGCCGCGCCGACCGAGGCCCCGGCCCCCAAGCGCGAGACCGAGCCGAAGACCGAGCCCAAGACCGAGCCCAAGACCGAGCCTCGCACCCCGACGACCACCTCCGGCAGCAGCTCGTCCTCTTCCTCCTCCGGTACGACCTCGTCCTCCTCGTCATCGTCCGCCTCGGGCGCGGCCTCCTCGGGCGCGGCCTCCTCGGGCGCGGCCTCCTCTGGCGCGGCCTCCACATCGCCCGCGACGGGCAGCGGCTTCGCGGTCAAGTTCGCGGTCACCTCGGGCGAGGCGACGGTGCGCTGCGGGGACGGGCAGGGCGCGACCTTCGCGGGCACGACCAGCCTGCGCTTCAACACGGTGACGACCTGCGTGGTGATTATCGAGGACGCCCGCGGCGCCGTGCAGATCGACCGCAGCGCGACCGTCACCTGCTCCAAGAACGGCACCAGCGTCTCCTGCGCGGCCTCATGACCCCCGAGCAGGCCCGCGCCATCGCGGTGCGCGCGGCGAGGGAGGCGGGGGCCATCCAGCGAGGCGCCCTCGCCAGCGCCCGCGAGGCCCGCAACAAGGGGCCGATCGACCTCGTCACCGAGGTCGACCTCGCCAGCGAGCGGCGGATCCTGGAGATCCTGGCCCAGGAGTGCCCCGGGATCCCCGTCCTGGCCGAAGAGGGAGGCGGCGCCTCGGCGGCCTCGACCCGCTGGATCGTCGACCCGCTGGACGGCACGACCAACTTCGTCCACGGGCTCCCGCACTTCGCCGTCAGCATCGCCTTGCAGTGGGAGGGCCAGCTCTGGGCGGGCTGCGTGCTGGATCCCAGCCGGGAGGAGGAGTGGGCGGCCGCCCGCGGCGGCGGGGCCACGCTCAACGGTCAGCCCATCCGGGTCTCGACCACGCCGGTGCTGGACCGCGCGCTGCTGGCTACGGGCTTCCCCTACGATCGCCGCACGCGCGCCGCCTGGTACCTGCGCCTGGTGGAGGCCGTGCTGCAGCGCTCGCAGGGCATCCGCCGGGCAGGGGCCGCGGCGCTGGACCTCGCCTGGGTGGCAGGAGGGCGCCTGGACGGCTTCTTCGAGCTGGGCCTCGCCCCCTGGGATGTGGCCGCGGGCGCGCTGCTGGTGCAGGAGGCCGGCGGCCGGGTGGAGGAGATCCAGGGCGGCCCGCTGCGCCTGGACGCGCCCGCGGTGTTGGCCTCCAACGGCCTCATCCAGGAGGAGTTGCGCCAGATCCTGGCGCCCCTGCTAAGCTCTCCTCCGCACGCGGAGTCTGGACCATGAGCGCTGAGTCAACCGGCGAAGGCATCACCGTCGGCATCGACCTGGGCACCTCGAACTCGGTGGTGGCCGTCGTGCAGGGCGGGAAGCCGGTGGTGCTCGCCGACGAGGAGGGCATCGCCGTCCAGCCCTCGGTGGTGGCCTTCGGCCACGCCAACTCGGCCATCGTCGGGCACCGCGCCCGCCAGCAGATGGTCTACGCGCCCGAGAACACCGTCTACAGCGCCAAGCGCCTGATCGGCCGCCGCTACGCCTCGGACGAGGTCGAGCGCATGAAGCGGATGGTCTCCTGGGGCATCGCCGAAGGCCCCCACGGGGACGCCCGGGTGCGCGTCCAGGGCAAGGTCTACGCGGTGCCCGAGGTCAGCGCGCGGGTCCTGGCCCATATGAAGGAGATCGCCGAGCGCGCCACCGGCCAGAAGGTCTCCGGCGCGGTCATCACGGTGCCCGCCTACTTCAACGACCAGCAGCGGCAGGCCACCCGGGACGCGGCCTCGATCGCCGGGCTGAAGGCCCTGCGCATCATCAACGAGCCGACGGCGGCGGCCCTGGCCTACGGCTTCGGCACCGAGAAGCGCCAGCACATCGCCGTCTACGACCTGGGCGGCGGCACCTTCGACATGACCGTGCTGCGCATGGAGCCCGGCGTCTTCGAGGTCCTCAGCACTGCGGGCGACACCTTCCTGGGCGGCGACGACTTCGACACGCTGATCGCCGAATGGCTGCGCGCCCAGGTCGAGAAGCAGCACGAGATCGACCTCTCCGAGAACGTCACCGCCAAGACCAAGCTGCGCGACGCGGCCGAGCGCGCCAAGGTGGCGCTGTCCGCCCTGCCGGCGGTCGAGGTGCGGGTGCCCAACCTCGCCCGCGACAAGCAGGGTCGGGCCGTCTCCCTCCACCTCCGGCTGGACCGCTCGCAGGCGCTGCATCTGGTGATGCCGCTCATCCAGCGCAGCTTCCTGGTGGTCGACGACGCCCTCTCCCAGGCCGGGCTGGCCACCGCCCAGATCGACGCCGTCCTGCTGGTCGGCGGCATGACCCGCTTCCCGCCGGTGGCCGAGGCGGTCGGCCGGTACTTCAGCAAGGAGCCGGTCGGCACCATCAACCCCGACGAGGTCGTCGCCGTCGGGGCCGCCTTGCAGGCCGACGCCCTGACCCGCGGCTTCGATCCCGACGCCACCGTGCTGCTGGACGTGACGCCGCAGACCCTGGGCGTCGGCACGGTCGGCGGCTTCGTCGAGCCGATCATCCCGCGCAACACGGCCATCCCGACCGACGCCCACAAGATCTTCCACACCGCCCACGACAACCAGACCGAGGTCCGCATCGCGGTCTTCCAGGGCGAGAGCCGCATGCAGGCCGACAACGAGCGCCTCGGCCAGTTCGTGCTCGACGGGCTGCGCCCGGCGCCCCGGGGCGAGACCCGGGTCAAGGTCACCTTCGCCATCGACGCCGACGGCATCGTCCACGTCTCGGCGCTGGACCAGGAGACCGGCCGGGCCCACGAGATCGCCATCGAAGCCAGCAGCAACCTGACCAAGGAAGAGGTCAAGCAGCTCAGCTTCCAGGACCTCGGCTTCTGAGCGCCCGCGCCCCCTCGCCGAGACTTCAGGAGCCCCCCATGGACCGCACCCTCGCCGCGACCGTCGAGATCCAGACCATCCACGAGCTGCTGCCCGAGCTCGACTACTACCGGATCCTCGGGCTGGAGCGCGACGCCCCGCAAGAGGCGATCGCGCCGGCCTTCCGCGGCGAGAGCCGCCGGCTGCACCCCGACCGCTTCACCTCGATGGGCGACGCCGAGCTCAACGCCAAGGTCAACGAGGTCTTCCGCACCCTGCGCGAGGCCTACGCGACCCTCTCCGACCCCGACAAGCGCGTGGTCTACGACGACGAGCTGCTGAACGGCAGCAGCCGCATGTCCGACGACGCCCACGCCCGGGCCGACCAGCAGCGGGCCGCCTCAAACGACCCCGCCGAGGCCGCCACCAACGAGAAGGCTGCCAAGTACTGGAAGATGGCCCTGAAGGACCTCGCCGAGGACAACCCGAAGGGCGCGGTGATGAACATCCAGTTCGCGATGAGCTTCGAGCCGAACAACGAGGTCTTCAAGGAGTACCTGGTCAAGGCCAAGACCGGGGCCGAAGAGCAGCACAAGAAGACCTACAACCCCTACAAGCTCCGCATCAGCTGAGGCAGGAAGGCCGGCAGCATGGCCCGCCAGGTGGGCCAGTCGTGGTCGCTGCCCTGGCCCCAGACCTCCACCCGGTTGGGCACGCCCTTGGCGCCGAGCACGTCGGCGGCGCGCCACGTGTAGTCGGGGCTCTCGTGGGGGCCGCTGCCCAGGCCGAAGAGGAAGCGGCGCTGCCGCAGGGCGCGGAGCTGGGCCGAGTCGCCCAGGTTGGGGAGGTACTGCACCGGCTGGTTGAAGTAGTAGTCCGGCCCCCACCAGCCGCCGACGCGCCGGTCCAGGATGTAGGTGCCGCTCATGCCGACGCCGGCGCCGAAGTGCTGGGGGTGCTTGCAGAGGGCGTTGAGCGCCTGGTAGGCCCCCAGCGAGGCGCCCGCGGCCAGCAGCGGGCCCTCGTAGCCCCCGCAGTCCCGCCGGATTGCCGGGACGAGCTGCTCGACCAGCCACTCGTCGTAGCGGGCCTGGAGCCAGGCGCGGCGCCAGGGGGGCAGGTCCGGCTGGGTCCAGGCGTCCCGGTTGACGGCGTCGACGCTGTAGAGCTTGATCTCCCCGGCCTCGATCAGGGGCGCCAGCGCCTCGACCATGCCGAAGCGCTCGCAGTCCAGCCAGTCCGCTCCCCCGGTGGGAAAGAAGACGACGGGCCGACCGAAGTGGCCGTAGCGACCCGCCTGGAGCGGGCGATCCAGCCAGGGCGGGGTCCAGGTGGCGATCTCGGCCGTCATGGTCCCCTCAGCCGACATCTTCGCCGTGGAAGGTCCAGCGCCCGGCGGGCCAGCGGGGCTGCTCGGCGGCCCACCAGGCCCGCCAGCGCGCCTGGTGCTGGACCTGGACGCGGAAGGGGCCGTCGCCGTCGAAGGGCAGGCGCACGCCGGTGCCGATGACCAGCTCGTCGTAGGTGCTGGCCCGCACCTGGGCGTCGTCGTGGCCCATGCGCTCGATCATCAGGCCGGGGTCCATCCGGCGCCCGTGGCGGAAGCGCACCCCCTCGCGGAGGGTGCCGCCGTGCTCCTCCAGCCAGCTCGCCCAGCGGTTGCGCAGCAGGCTCTCCTCCAGGTCCTCGTGGTGGCCGGTGATGATCTCGAGCGCGGCGGCGGCGACCTGGGCGCGCTGCGGCTCGCGGCTGGCGGTGGCGTCGAGCAGGCGGGGGAGGGCCCGCGGGTCGCCCAGGTAGCCCAGGCCCTGCAAGGCCCCCAGCCCGGGGGCACCCTCGACCTCGGCGGTGCGCAGCAGGACCAGGTACCAGGAGGGCCCGCCATAGCGGCCCAGCAGCTCGCCCAGCGAGCGGGAGAGGCCCGGCCCGCCGCGCAGCTCGACGCTGCCGCCCTGGTTGGCGGCGTGGGCGAGGGTCTGTCCGACGTGATCGACGCCGGCCCAGTCGCCCAGCAGCAGCAGGGCCACGCAGGCCGCGGCGGAGAGCTCGGGCACCTCCAGGGCGGCCAGCAGCGCGTCGGCGGAGTCGGCGTCGCCGATGCGGCCCAGGGCCACGACGGCGGCCTTGCGCACGGTCGGGTGCGCCCCCTCGCCGGCCATCAGCCGCAGCCGGGGCACCGCCTCGATCTCGCGGCGCCAGCCCAGCACCTCGGCGGCGGCGGCCACGGCGGCCGGGTCCCCCTCGACGTCCAGCGACTCCAGCAGGCCCATCACCAGGGCCGCGTTGGGCGAGCGGGCCATCGCGCCGACCAGGGCCAGCCGGGCCGCTCCCGGGGGACGGACCTCGATCAGCTGCCGCAGCAGGGCCTCGCTGGCCTCGTAGCCGCGGTGCCCGGCCAGCAGATCGGAGGCCGCCTGGTAGCGCAACAGGCTGGGATCGGTCGGGCGGCTCTCGCTCTTCTCCAGCTCGCGGGCGCGCAGCTCCAGCTCGCCGGCGAGGGCCCGCACCGTGTTGGGCCCGCTGGCGGCGATGGCGAGGCGATGCGCCCCCAGCCGCCGCTCGGGGCGGTCGGCGTCGGCGCGCACCAGCGGCGGCCGGGCCCGCTGGGCGTTGGCCCGGTCGCGGGCGTGCTCGCTGGCGCGGGCGAGGTGCCACTCCAGCCCGGTGACGAGGTCCCCGCAGACCGCGTCGACCGCGGCCACCCCGGCGGCGTGATCGGCCGCCAGGAAGAGCCCACGGGCCCGCTCGGCGGCGCCCTCGACCCGCAGGCGGGCCAGCCGCAGCATCGCCCAGGCCTCACGCAGGGGCAGCTCCAGGTCGCGGAAGCCCTCGGCCGCGCGGACCCAGGCCGCCACCGCCACCTCGGGGGCCCCGCGCAGCAGGTGCAGATCGCCCTCTCGCAGGTCGATCCGGTAGCGCAGCTCGGCGTCGGCCTCGATCCCGGTGCTGGCCAGGCGCAGGGCCTGGTCGGCCTCCTCGGCCTGCTTGCGCAGGATGGCGTGCTCGGCCCGCAGCAGCCAGGCCTGCCCGAAGAGGGCAGCGTCCTGCAGGCGCTCGGCCTGGGCGACGGCCCGCTGCAGGGCGGCGTCGGCCAGGGCCAGGTCCTCGACCCGCAAGGCCCGCTCGGCCCGGATCAGGTCCACCGCGCAGCGATCCGCCGGGCTGCTGAGCTGCCGCTCCAGCCCGTCGAGGATGTCCTCGGCCCAGGGCTCCTGCCGGATCATGGCGATGCGCCCCAGCAGCAGCTCGGCGCGGGCGTGCAGCTCGGGCGGGCTCAGGCGCAGCACCCGCAGGCGGCGCTCGGCCTCGTCGTGCAGGCCCAGGTCCGACTCCAGCGAGGCCAGCATCAGCACCGCCTCGCTCATCGGCGTCCGGTACAGAAAACCCCTCGCCCGCTCGACGATCTGCACCAGGCCGTCGCGGGCCTCGCGCCGCTGGCCGATGCTCAGCGCCACCCGGGCCCGCTCGACCGCCGCCGCCTCGACCAGGGCCAGCTCGGCGTGGTCGGCGCAGTCCGCGGTCGCCTCGTCCAGGAAGCGGGTCAGCTCGCGCTCCCAGCCCTCGTCCCCGGTCGGGAAGAGGCGGGAGAGGGTCCGCATGATCGAGGGCGAGACCGACTGCGCCAGCGGGATCGGGCGAGGCAGCCGGATAGCCCGCATCGCCTTGAGGAAGGCCCAGCGCGCGCCCTGGCGGTCCTCGCCCAGCAGGGTCTCGCCCAGCCGCTCCCAGGCCGGGACCAGGCCCGGCTCGGCCGCCGTCGCCCGCCGCAGCAGGGTCCGGGCTTGCTCGGGATCTCCCTCGGAGAGCACCCGCTCGGCCTGCAGGAAGAGCAGGAAGCCGCTGTCGGGATCGGCGTCGAGGTGGGCCGAGAGCTGGCGCTCGGGGTCCCCCAGGTTCTCGTCCAGGATGCGCAGCACGGCGTTCAGCCAGCGATCGAAGCGCTCGTGCAGGGGCTGGAAGGTCTCGTCGACCCAGCGGCCGATGACGCTGCCACCGCCCTCGGCCGGCGCGTAGGCCCAGCGCTCCTGGCGCGGCCCGTCGGCGAAGAGCACCACCGCCCGCGCGCGCTCGCTGGCGGGGGCCAGCTCCATCGCCGAGCGCAGGCGCAGGGCGCCACGGAAGAGGACCGCGCCGTTCCAGCGGCTGAGGAACTCCCGCAGCCCCAGGGGCATCGGCGTGCGCAGCCGGGCGTCGGCCTCGACGATCTGCTCGGGCGCGGTGGGCGCGCGCAGGTCGTGGACGTCGGCGCGGTAGCGGTCGACCATGCGCAGCAGGGGATGGAAGGGGTCGAGGGCGAGGGCGTCCGAGGACATGGCGAACCCGGGAGAGAGCGGGAGGAAGTCGGCTCCAGCGTATCAGAGTTGACGTGTAAATGGCATCCTTGATGTGAACTCAAGGTCCAGCACCAGGGCGGGCCGGCCGCCAGTCGGGTAGCCTCTGCCTCACCACGATGGAGCGCGCCGATGATCTCTCTCCTCCTCTTCGCCATGGCCTGCGGTGACAAAGAAGGCACCGACACGAACACCTCCGGTGACGGCGGGACCGCCGGCTGCGAGCTCGAGCTGGCGCCGTCCACCGACGTCGCTGCTGCCGACTGCGAGGCCCTGGTCGACAAGCTGCTGGGCACCGAGATCCTCTGGCAGTGGACCGGGGACACCAAGTACCCCGACTACAACAGCGTCTTCTCGATGCCGGCGGTCGGCGACGTCAACGACGACGGCGTGCCCGACATCGCCATGACCACCTCCTACGGGCCCTACTACAGCTACCCGGGCCTGCTGATCGTGGTCGACGGCGCCACCGGCGAGCAGCTGCTGATGATCGATGGGGCCGGCGAGAAGGACTACATCAGCGCCAGCGGCGGCGTCGCCCTGGGGGATCTGGACGGCGACGGCACGGTCGAGATCGTGACCATCACCTTCGGCGGCAGCATCGTGGCCTTCCAGGCCGACGGTACCGAGCTGTGGATCAGCGAGCCCAACGAGGACTACGACTACTACCTCTGGACCAACCCCTCGCTGGGCGACCTCGACGGGGACGGCCGGATGGAGATCGTCGCCGGCCGCTCGATCTACGACGCCGAGGGCGGCTACCTGGCGGCGGGCCCGCAAGAGGCCTTCGGCGGCATCTCCTACAGCGGGATCATCGCCGACCTGGGCGGCGACGGCACGGCCGAGGTCATCGCCGGCTGCCAGTCCTTCACCATCGACGGGACCGAGCTCTGGAACGCCTGCGAGGCCTCGGGAGACGGCAGCAACGGCGTCGGCGACTTCGACGGCGACGGCAAGGGCGAGGTGGTGCTGGTCAACTGGGACTACGGCACGGTCAGCCTGATCGACGACGACGGCGACGAGCAGTGGAAGGTCACCGTCTGGGAGCCTGCGGCCACCGGCTACCCCGGCGGCGGCGGCACCCCGGCCATCGCCGACTTCAACGGCGACGGCGAGCTCGAGATCGCCATCCGCGGGCAGGGCACCGTGGTGCTGCTGGACAAGGGCGGCGACACCGTCTGGAGCGCCTCGATCACCGACAACTTCGGCTACCTGGGCGGGGTCTCCGGCTTCGACTTCGACGACGACGGCGTCCTCGAGGTGCTGGTCGCCGACGAGAGCGCGCTGTACCTGATCGACGGCAAGAGCGGCGAGACCACCCTGACGATCGCCGAGCACGCCGGCTACGCCCTCTTCGGCTACCCGGTGGTCGTCGACATCGACGGCGACGGCTGGGGCAACATCATCCTGGGCAGCAACAGCGGCAGCAGCCCGGACTGGACGGGCCTGACCGCGCTCTCCGACATCTACAACTCCTGGTCCCCGGCCGGGCAGGTCTGGCACCAGCAGGCCACCTTCCCCAACGAGATCGGCGCCGACCTGATGGCGACCAGCTCTCCGACCACCCCCTGGGAGGATGGCGGCGGCATGTACCGCGTGATGGAGAACGGCGTGCGGGGCGAGGTCTACGCCCCCGCGCCGGACCTGGTCCCCACGGTCACCGACCAGTGCCTGAAGTGCAACAGCACCTACACCGACTTCGAGCTGGCCGTGCAGGTCGCCAACATCGGCGGCGTCGACCAGGAGCAGCCCTTTGGCGTCGGCGTCTACGGCGTCACCGCCGACGGTCGCCGCGAGCTGATCGACACCGCCAAGTTCGAGGTCAACCTGCGCTCGGGCCGCACCACCGACTCGATCAAGGTCTTCGGCCGCTACGCCAGCTCAGTCGGCTTCGTCGCCCTGGAGGTCCAGGTCGACGGCGCCGAGGTCCGCCTCGCCGAGAACCTGGGAGACGGGCTCTACCTGGACTGCAACAACGACGACGTCGTGTCGGTGCCGCTCGACGACTGCTGAGCCGCTACGAGCGCTGACGGCGCAGCAGGCCCAGCGCCAGCAGCCAGACCAGGCCGGCGGGCCCGCCCGTCGCCGCGCAGCCCTTGCCCTCCCCGCCGCCGTCCTCCTCCGCGGGGTCGACGATCCCGTCGTCCTCGGGCACCTCGGCCGGATCCAGCGAGACCAGCACCGCCCGCGGCTGCACCTCGCGATCGTAGCTGACGGCCAGCACGCCCTCGCGCCGGCTGACCCAGGGCCGACCGTTCTGCGTGCCCTCGGGGCTGACCCGCAGGCTGTCCCGCACCGCGAAGTCGGCGTCGAGCGCGACCAGCCAGACCTCGCCCTCGGTCCCGCCCTCGCTGCTGCCCTCGCGGGCCAGGTAGGACAGCACCCAGCCGTCCTCCAGCGGCAGCAGGCGCTGCGGCCAGAAGGCCTCTCCCTCTGGCACCGGCACCGAGTGCCGCTCCAGCACGCCGCCGTCCTCCTCGAACTCGGTGATCCGCAGGGTCGCCGACTGCGGCCCCTGCACATCCACCCCGATCAGGCACCCGTCCGAGGCCCGCACCGCGAGGCTGCCGCCCATCGCCTCCATGTCCAGCGAGACCGTGCCTCCCCCCAGCCGGCCGAAGGTTGAGGCGCTGCTCATCCGCGAGTCCTGGGTCGTCACCCCCTCCCAGCCGCCCGCGCAGAGCGGGATAAGGTCGTTGTGCGGCCGATCCCCGTTGCCCTCCTCGATCGTGAAGCTGGCGCGGGCGCTCAGATCGGCCTCGAAGGTCCAGGCATAGGCGCTGTCGTCGGGCTGGTCCTTGCTGTGGCTGCCGGCGACCAGCCAGCCGCCGTCGTCGCAGCGCTCGACCTGGATGTCCTGCAGGTCCCCGCGAGCGGTGAGCTGGATCCGCGCCTGGTCGTCGTAGCCGCCGAGCTCGGGGTCGAGCGCGGCCGCCCAGTAGTCCCGGCCGGCGGACTGGAAGAACCACCAGCCCTGCTCGCTCGGGTGCAGGCGGGCCCAGTTGCCGCCCATGCCCAGGGTGAGCTCCTCGCCAACGGAGGAGAAGACCGGCCCGCCGAGGGCCACGGGGAGGAGGAGGAGGAGGAGCATGGGGGGCCTACTACCCGGCGCCGGGGTTAGCCCCAAGCCCGGAGAGCCACATCGCCCGACACAGCGCCCCTCCCGCCGCCCACGCCCGCCGCCTCGCCAGCGAGCGGGGCAACGTCCTGCGGCTGGGCGGCCCGCGGGTCGCGATGCTCTACCCGAGCCCCTACCGCGCTGGCATGAGCAGCCTGGGTTTCCAGTGGATCCTCTCCCTGCTGCGGCAGGCCGGCTTCAGCGCCGAGCGCGCCTTCCTGCCCGACGAGGACAAAGCCACCGGGCCCATCCTCAGCTACGAGACCAGCACCCCGCTCGGCGACTTCCCCGTCCTTGCCGTCTCCCTCGCCTACGAGCTCGAGCTGGCCGGCCTCGTGCGCTGCCTCCAGCTCGCCGGCATCCCGCCCCTGCGCTCCGACCGCGGCCCCTGGCACCCCCGCATCCTGCTGGGCGGCCCGCTGACCTTCAGCAACCCGCTGCCGGCCTCGCCCTTCGTCGACGCCATGCTGATCGGCGAGGCCGACGACACCGCCGTCCCCGCCTTCGCCGCCGCGTACGAGGACCGCGAGCGCTGGCTCGACGTCGTCCAGGCCCTCCCCGGCGGCTTCGTGCCCGAGCGCGACGGCCTGCTCCTGCCCCCGGTCGCCCGGGCCAGCGACGAGAACCTGCCCGCCCGCGGCCCGATCCTGGCGCCGGAGGCCGAGCTGCACGACATGTTCCTGGTCGAGGGCGAGCGCGGCTGCCACCGCCAGTGCACCTTCTGCGTGATGCGCCGCGGGAGCGCCGGCGGCATGCGGCTGGTCGAGCCCGCTGACCTGATGGCCCTGCTGCCCGAAGAGGCCCGCCGCGTCGGCCTCGTCGGCGCCGCCATCTCCGATCACCCCAAGCTGGTCGAGCTCCTCCAGGCCCTGATCGACAGCGGCCGCGAGGTCGGCGTCTCCTCGCTGCGCGCCGACCGGGTCGCCCTCAAGCCCGCCATCCCGGCCCTGCTCCGAAAGGGCGGCTACCGCACCCTGACCGTGGCCAGCGACGCCGCCAGCCAGCGCCTGCGCCGCCAGATGGCCAAGGGCACCACCGAGGCCCAGCTCTTCGCCTGCGCCGAGGCCGCCGCGCTGAACGACTACCAGGTGCTCAAGGTCTACATGATGCTGGGCGTGCCCGACGAGCAGGACGAGGACCTGCACGAGCTGATCGGCTTCACCCGCCGCCTCGCCGCCATCCACCCCGTCGCCCTCGGCATCGCCCCCTTCGTGCCCAAGCGAAACACCCCGCTCGACCAGGCGCCTTTCGCCGGCATCAAGCGGGTCGAGGCGCGGCTGGACCTGCTGCGTGAGGGCCTCAAGGGCAGCCGGGCCGAGGTGCGCGCCACCAGCGCCCGCTGGGCCTGGGTCGAGCACAAGCTGGCCAGCGGCGGGCCGGAGGCGGGGGAGGCCGTGCTGCGCGCGGTCGAGCGAGGGGGGCGTTTTGGGGACTGGAAGCGGGCCCTAGAGGCCGCGCCCGTCTCAGCCGCCCTCGGCCTGGGCGAGCTGTCGGCGTAGGGTCAGGATCACTCACCCTGCCGGGGCCCGCCCCAGCGCGGGGGGCCGGGCCAGGGTCCGCGGTCGACGGGGTCGTACTGGTCGGGCGACAGGCCGAGCGCGCACACTTCGGGCGTCTTGAGCCAGGAGGTGACGTCCGCGTCGGGGAGAGGCTCAACGTCGGAATCGGCCAGGATCTTGGCCCACACCTCTCGGTTGTCATAACATGAAGGATCTGTCCCGCCTTCCACCAGTTTCAGAAGGCCCAACGAAGACACGTTGGAGTGGTAGTTCCAACCATCTGGCTGCGGGCATGCCAGATCGTCTGGCCATGGATTCGCCAGGAGCACCACCACGCCACGGGGACCGGCCAGGTCGATGACCGGCTCGGCCCCCGGCACGGTGTACAGAGAGCCCGGCCCCCAAGTACCACAGGCCGGGTTGTCGACCTGGTAGCACACCACCGTCCATCCCCCGGGGTAATCGATACGTACCTCGACATCGGTCTGGAGCTCCAAGCGGCCCGCCCCACCTACATGCAGGCGGCTGGTCCCTTCCAGCCGGGTGCCAGGAAAGAGGTCGACGTAGCCGACGCCCCAACCGACCTGGATCTCGAACTGGGAGAACGTGCCCTGAAGACCGACGCTGGCCCAGGGATCGAGGTCGATGTCCACCTTGCCGCAGTCGCCGTGGATGTCCACGAATTCATCCCCATACCCATTGTAGTCGGCCGCCTTGGCCGACCCCCCTGAACCTCGGATGCGGACATCCGCGCCTTCAGCCAGCAGGGCATAGTGGCGAAAGCGGGTCGTCTCGTCCTGACCCCCAGGCATGACCAGGTCCGGACGCGGCAGGGACGCGAACAGCCGCTCGGTGCCGGGCTGCACTGCAAAACGAAGCAGCTCGTCGATGCGCTCCTTGGACGCTGTCGGCGCATTGCTGACCAGGAGGAGCGCCGCGCCGCTGACGGGAACGAAGCGCTCGCCGCAGACCACCCGCGCCTGACCATCGTAGCCGGGAACCGTCAGGTCCAAGCCTAGCAGAGGCGGATCGGCGGTGCAGCCGCGCGCCGGGTATCGCCGGCTGGTCTTCACCGTCGGAAGGCTGTTTGCACGATCGCGGGCAGCAATCAGCTCCAACCGTTCCTTCTGCTCCTGGGTCAGCCGATCGAGGAACAGCGGGTCTGAGTAGGCCGGCCAGTTCATTTGAGAACTGTCCTCGAGCCCGAAATCCATGTACCGGTCATGAGTGCCCAAGGCGTACATGAAGCCGTATGGGAAACGAAACGGATTGCAGGCCGTCGGCAGGGGATCGCCACGGTCCCACTCAAACCGCGACGGGCACCCCTCGGTGCCAAAGGGATCCGGTTCGCCTGTTGGCTCCGGCCAGATGGAGCTGACCGGCCTATGCTGCGGTTGCTCGACCGGGACCGCGACCTCCTCCACCGGAGGCTCCGGCTGCCCACCCTGGCAGGCGGCGAGCACCAGGGCCAGCCCAGGCAGGGGGCGAGCCATCAGTAGCGCACGCGAGACATGGCCGTCGCACCATCGGTGAAGTGAGCCGTGATCTCCACGACATGATCGCTGGGACCCGACCAGCCCATCGCCGACAACAGGCAGGAGTCCGAGATTCCATCCGCCAGGCTGTGATCGTCAGGGCAGGTTGAGACCGCCGCCTCGTCCACTCGGAACGAGAGGTACTCTACGTTCGGATCGCGGACCTGTACGATCAAGCGACGCACGCCCGAAAGCTCCTTGCCCGGTCGAGGCGACAGCACCGAGATGGAGGGAGTCATGGCCACGCCGCGTAGGCTGGAGATGCTGGCCCCCATTCCGTCGAAGTCAGCGATCGCCGTGACCGAAGTCGGGCTGCTGGTCGTCGAGCTGAGCGACGGATCGTGAGGCACGATGTAGACTCGGGCGCCAGTTCCGGAAGCGCGCCAGCCGAGCACCACGCTGCGCCCTGTGTCCGAGAACGCCGAAAAGGCGGCGACGGGGCTGGTCAGCCCGGAGGGAGGTGCGATGACCGCCAGCGGGGTCCAGGGCGAGTCCGTGACATCCACCATGGTGAACCATGGCGTACCTGACGCAAGGCTGCCCAGGTACCCCAGCCGGTCCTCGCTCGACGGGTTCAGCGACAGGGTGTTGCCGTTGTCGATGTAATCCAACTCGTCGTCGATGAAGAAGCTTCCGTCGGTGTCGTTCCAGACCAGCTCGACAGAGCTGCTGGAGTGGTAGAAGAGGCTGATCGGAAGCTCGTCGACCGGATCGAAGTCCACATCCCGAACCTGGACCGGGCTTCCGGCGGAGGCATAGTCGCCGCTCGTGATGGCCAGCCCTCCGGCTGCACGGCGGTAGGCGTCCAGGTCGAGGATGGCGAGCTGATCTCCCCCCACCGTGCCGTCGTTGTCATTGGCAGTGAAATACACCTGCTGTCCGGTGCTGTGCGCGGACGCACCTTCGAGCTCGACCACCCCGCTGGCGAACAGGGCCTCGTCCACTGCGACCACGGAACCGTCGAAGCTGTCGATTACAGTGTAGCTGGCGGCGCCGCTCCCGGCGCTGGCGTCCGTGGCCAAGACGACGTAGCCCTCGGGGGTCGTCACCATCTCGGTGTACAGATCAACCGCGCCTGGCAGGGTGTATTGCCCGACCTTTGCCAATATCCCGAGAGGCCCATGGGCCAGGACCAGCACGCTCCCAGCAGAACTGCTGTTCCGACACAGGGCGTAGACCAGATCGCCGCGGGCGTCGACCTTGACGTCCACCGGCTGACACTCGTCGGTGGCGTCGTAGTAGTCCGCACCCCCGGTGAATTGGCGCGACTCCAGGTCGAAGGTCTGGTACCAGATGCGCTGGCTGCTGTAGTCCCCAGCGTACACTCGCACCGTATGGTCCAGGGTGCCGTCTCGTGTAAGGACGAAAGCCAATGCGGCGGTCGCGTCCAGCCGCACCATCGGCTCGGGAGGATTCCACAGCCCGGTGATGGGAGTCGCGGTGCCCTGGATGATGCCCGCCAGGGCCGGGCCGCGCAGATCGGGGCTGGCGGCCTTCAACATCGCGGCGACGCCGCTGACCAATGCAGCGGAGTTCGAGGTGCCCCATGCATCCCCAATGGTGGCCGCGCTCGCTGAGGTAGCCTTGACCCCCAGCACTTGGGCAGGAGCCGCGATGTCCACCTCGGCGTTGACGCCAGAACGAGAGGAGTACCGGGTGCCGTCGGGAGTTGTCCAGTCTGCCCGGGTGTCGCCCTGGGTGGCGCCCGGGTTGGGGTCGGTCCCGCCGACGATCAGGCGAGTGAGGCCGAGCCGATCCACCTCCGCCGCCAGGCCATTTGCACCATAGGCGGTCACCGTCGGGTTCACGTTGTTTCCGGCAGCCACGGTGACCAGCACATTGTCGGAGAGCTGGTTGGCGGTCTCTTCGGGGCGCACGACTGCGACTGGCGCGTAGCTCAGCGAGAGATTGAGCACGTCGGGGTGCCAGTTCGCTTTCACCAGATAGCGAAGGACATCATCGATCGCCCAGGTGTTCATCCGGCACCCAGGCGTCACTTCTCCCCGTACCGAGTAGATCCCAAAGGTCGACACGCTATAGGCGATGCTCTCTCCGGCCTCGTCGACCGTTCCATCCCCGTCGTCGTCGACCCCCCATTGCTGCAGGCCTCCCAGGATGCCGCTGACCCCGCGGGCGCCGAATCCCCGATCGGCCCCCCCATCCCAGCGCGGCTCCCCGTTGTTCATCGCCCCGATGATGCCAGAGACGAAGGTCCCGTGGCTATCGTTGCGGCAGGACTCGATCCCGTCAAACCAGGCACTCTCGGCCCGAGCCGCCCAGCCCGAGCCCCCGGCGGGGCTCCCGTACATCGTGAAGCGCGAGTCGTTCACCGAGTGGCGGGTCACGACGCCAGCGGGGGACGCCGGCAGCAAGCCAGAGTCGATGACCACGACGTCGGGAACCCCGGGGTCCAGCGTCGCGCTGGTACCGGCGAACAGTCGCCAGGCTTCTTCGATCGCCACCAAGTCGAAGGCCGCGTAGTACTGTTGGACGTTGGTCCAACTCGTGGCGACATCCTGCCCCGGCCCGAAACCCTCGGCGGCGGCGCGCACTGGCACCTCGGCGCCAACCTCGAGGACGCTGATCTCCGCCTGGAGCACATCCGCCAGGTCCTCCCAGTCCGCGACAGTGGCCGTTGTGTCCCAGTCCAACTCGACCTGCCAGGTGTTGGTGCCTGGCGAGAGGCCCACGCGTGTCCATCCGTCTAGCAGCGTCACGGCGCTCACCGCGTCGTCGAGCACGGCCTCGCCCTCGGTATCCGAGGTGCTGCCCGAGAAGGACACGAGGATGCGGTCGAAAAAGAACTGTCCAGGGCCCGAGGAGACCAGAGAGGCCGGGTCGGGCGCCTCGTACTCGTAGCCGGCGGNNCCCGCCGCTGATGGTCAGGGCCAGGGTGTTGCTGCTCTGCCGGTCTTTGATCACCATCACCGACCCGTCGACGGACCGCCAGGGCACCGTGACGCAGATCGAGGTATCGGCGACGCTGACGACCTCGGCCTGCACCTCGCCCACCCAGACGCCGACCCGGTCCGGGTCCGTGCCAAAGCCCGTGCCAGTGATGGTCAGGCTGTCGCCAGGGTCGGGGTCTGACGAGGACAGCCCCGAGAGGGCTGGGGCATCGAAGGCCGTGCCGGTCCACAGGTGGTACCGGCCCGAGCCGGCGGCCGTCTGCACGGCTATGAAGTACTGCTGGCCCTCGTCGAGGGCATGGTCCAGCCGCAAGCTGCCGGTCCCGTCGTCCGACGCAGCCTCCAGCACCACCTCGTCCTCGTCCCACAGCTCCAGGGAGAACTCGTTGGAGTGCACGGCGTAGTCGGACAGCCTTGCGGTGAACGTGCCGTCGCCGGTGGCGGTGAAGGTGTAGACGTCGATGGGGTCGCTGGTCTCATTCAGCATTCCCCGAGCGAAGACATTACTGCCGATCGGCTCGGCGGTGGACGCGTCGTCGTTGGGCTCGACGTCCAGCGCGAGCGCGGCGCGGGACACGCTAGCCAGCATCCCCGTACACAGGATCAGCGCGCAGGTGGAGGCTCGCCCCCCCCCCCCNNAGCTGTCGGCGTAGGGTCAGGATCCGCGCCACCCCGACGGCGACGACCAGCCCGACCACGCCGACCAGGCCAAGCCCCCGCTCGGCGCCGTCCAGCGTGCCTCGGACGACGATGCCGCCCAGGCCAAGCACCAGCAGCACCGCGTTCAGCGCGGTCCAGAGCTGGGCAAAACGCAACGCCTTGCGCAGCTCTTCACGGTTCTCGCTCATGCCGCCCTCCCAATGAGCCAGCGGGCCAGCTCGCCCAGCCCGGGCAGATCGTCGATGCCGCCCGGGAACTCGGGCACCACCAGCACGGCGATGTCCTGGGGCGCGTGGGCGACCAGGGTCGCGCGCAGCTCGCGGTGCTCGGCCTCCTGCTCCCGCTCCCGCTCGGCCAGCAGGCTGAGGTGAGCCAGGGCCCGCCGGTGCGCGTCGGTGGCGCCCTCGGGCAGCAGGTGCGGTCCGGGCATCGGCCGGTCCGAGTTGATCTGTCGGCTGCGGTTCAGGATCAGGCCGCCCAACGGCAGGGAGAGCTCGCGCAGCCGATCCTCGAAGTAGAGCGCGTCGTCCAGGGCGGTCCGCACCGGGCTGGTCACCAGCAGGAAGATCACATCGTCCTGCTGCATCCGCTCGCGCATCTTCTGGGCGTTGCCGTTGAGCTGGGCGAAGATGGTGCTGAAGGCAGCGAAGAAGACCTGCAGATCGGCGAAGAACTCCTCGCCGAAGACGCCGGTCAGCACCTTGGCGGCCAAGGCACGGGTGGTGCCGCCGAAGGGGCCGCTGTCCTGCTCGGGCAGCAGCATCCGGAAGATGCGCCCGTCCATGAACTCGCCCAGGCGCCGCGGGGCGTCCAGGAAGTTGAGCGCGTTGCGGGCGGGCGGCGTGTCCAGGATGACCAGGTCGTACTCGCCACGCTCGACGAAGCCGTGCAGGGCCTCCATCGCGGTGTACTCCTGCATCCCGGCGATCATCTGCGTGACCTGCTGGTAGATCGGGTTGGCCAGCAGCTCGCGCAGCTTCTTCGGGTCGCGGACGAGGCGCTTGACGGCGGCATCAGCGACCAGCTTGGGGTCCAGCATCCAGGCCGAGAGCGTGCCTGGGGCCTGGATCCCCGCCTGCGCCTCGCGCTCGGGGCGAACGCGGACGGGCTCGGGCGTATTGGTCGAGACCCCCAGGGCCTCGGCGAGGCGCTTGCTGGGGTCGATCGTGAGGACCAGCACCCGCCGCCCGTCCTGGGCTGCCGCCACCGCCAGGGCCGCCGAGGTCGTCGTCTTGCCGACCCCGCCGGCGCCGCAGCAGACGATGATGCGCTTCTCGCGGAGGTGCGAACCCAGGTGGCTCATGGCTCATCCCCCATGAAGAAGCGCGCCATCGCCTCGGTCGCCGCCGGGCCGTCCACTGGGAAGGCCGGCACCGCCAGCACCGGCGGGGCGGTCGAGCTGCGCAGCCGCTCCAGCGAGACCCGGGCGCGCTCGATGCGGGCCAGCTCTTCCTTGCCAGTCATCGGGCCGGGGGGGAGCAGGTCCTCCAGGGCGGCCCGCTCCTCGGGGCTGAAGGGGTCGACCGGCACCTTGTTGGCGATGGTGGCCACCACGGTCATGTGGGTCGCCCGTAGCCCCTCGGAGAGCTCGATCGACTCGGTCACCGGCAGCGGCTCGGGGATGGTCACCACCAAGGCGCCGCCGGTGCGCGGGTTGTTCAGCCAGCCCTGGCCCTCGCGCAGGGCGGTGGCGATCGGCCCGCGACGCACCAGCCGCAGCAGGATGTCCGGCAAGGCCGTCAGCGCCAGGGTGTGCCCCGTCGCGGGCATGTCGACCACCAGCAGATCCCAGCGCGGCTTGCCGTCGGGCTGGAGCTGCCGGAGCAGGTGCAGCAGGTGGTAGTAGACCCCCATCTCGTGGAAGCTGGGCGCGGCGTGCAGCAGCCGCCGCAGGGCCGCGTTGCGCAGGGCCAGCCGGGCCAGGGTCTGCACCCGGAAGACATCGCCCAGGAACTGCTCGGTGCCCTCTTCCGTGGCCAGCATCACCCCGTGGATGCCCGGCGCCAGCAGCGTCGGCCGAGCCGGCAGCACCTCCCGCCCGAACATGCGCGCCAGCGTGCTCTGCGCCTGGGTGGCCGGCTCCTCGATCTCGGCGACCAGGACCCGCTTGCCGGCGGCGGCGGCGGCGCGGGCGAGGGCCGCGCTGACCGTGGTGCGGCCCACCCCTCCCTTGCCCGAGACGAGGACGACGCGGCGGTCGAGGATGGTGCGAAGCACGGGTCTCCCGGGGAAGGGGGCAACCTAACACCCCGCGGCGGGCCAGCCGAGGCGGCGGGGGGCCCTACTTCATCCGGTAGCCATCCAGCTCGTTGTTGAAGATCCACGCCACCACCTCGCCGATCTCGAAGCTGTCGGCCGACCAGGCGTGAATGCTGGCCGCCGCCGAGCCCGAGGTCCGCAGCTCGGCCCGGCTCGCCAGCATCTTCCGGAAGCGGGCCTGCCAGGAGAGCATGTTCGAGGCGCGCAGATCGATCCAGCCGCGCCGCACCCAGCTCTCCAGCTCGGCGGGCTGGCTCCAGCGCACCTTGGTCGCGTGGCCCAGGATCTGCGGCACATTGATCCGAGGCCCGCGCAAGATGCGCTTGCCGTCGGGCAGCAGCACCGGGATGCCGATCGAGGGCGCCGTGCGGGCCACGCCGGAGCTGTCCAGGACCGCCTCCAGGGCTGCGCTCATCGCCGCGGGCGAGACCTCGGCCGCCACCGCCGCCTCCAGCGAGCCGTAGGCCTGCCGGATCAGGTGCGCCTCGAAGAGCAGCTTGGAGAGCTCGGGCGGGCCCAGCTTGCCCAGGGCCACGCTGGGGATGCCGCTCTCCTGCTCGACCTCGGCCAGGTCCGTCAGGGCCGCACGGCGCAGCAGGCCCGCCTTGTAGGTCGGGTTGAGCACGCTGCCGTCCAGTGAGCTGATGATGTCCTGGCCGGTGTTGGCGCCGCGGATCTCCAGCACGACGGTGTGGGCGATCTCCTCGGGCGTGATGAACTCCATCTGGCCGAGCGCCGTGATCGCCGCGAACTCGCCCCGGGTGAAGACCCCGTTCTCGCCGGTGTCGACGATCGGCACGTCGAGCTGGCCCACCTTCTCGTAGCCGGCATCCGTCTGTGCCAGCTCCAGCTCGCCCTGCAGCTCGACCTGCTTGGGGGCGAAGAGCTCGCTGTTGCGGTGCTTGTCGCTGGCCCGCTTCACCTGCACGCCGCGGTAGCCGATCATCGCCGCCGGCTTGACCTCCTTGACGATCGGCGCGTGCGGGGTCCGCGCCAGCAGGAAGAGCAGCCCGGTGTGCCCGAAGGCCGCCTCGGTCTTGGCCAGCAGCACCTGCGAGGGCTTGTCCTCGCTGTGGGTGTAGGGGATGTTCAGCCCCATGCCGCCGGTGCCCGTCGTGCCGACCTTCAGGTAGACCCGGGTCTGGTACTCGGTGGTCGCCCGGTGCACGAAGCGCACGTGGCGGATGATCTGCGGGGCCGACTGCGAGAGCAGGAAGGCCTCCAGGTCCAGGATGCCGGCCTTGTCGAAGCCCTCCTCCCCGATCCAGGCGCGCACCTTGGCCGCCCCGTCGAAGACGTCCTGGTAGGAGAGGCCCGTCGCCGTGTTGACGCTGTCGACGACGACCTCGGGCCGGTAGGTGCCCAGCATCCGGACGAGGTGGTTGTCCTGGTAGGCGGCGTCGAAGTCGTCGTAGAGGCCGGCCAGCAGGCGCCGGCGCAGGGCCGGGTCGGCCAGGATCGCGTCGCGGGAGAGGCCGGCGAGGTCCGTCGGCACGAAGAGGTTGCCCGACTCGGGCACGAAGATCGTGCGGGCGCCGTACTCCTCACGCAGGCGGGCGCAGGCGGCCTCGGCCTCCTCGCGCAGCAGCGAGGCGACCACGATGCGCTTGGGCTGCAGCTTCTCGACGATGTGGCGGCAGACCTGCAGGCCAACGAGGCCAGCGCCGCCGAGGACGAGGAAGTCGGTGTACACGGGAGGCTCCTGCGGAGGGGGGTGGGGGCCTAACGCGCAGGAGGCGGCGTCAGGTATTCGCATTTGCCATTTGTTATGTCGACCAACAGCGGATCCTCGGCTCCTCGCCGGCCCGGAGCACGGCCGCGGGAGCCCGGCCCGTGCGCTCAAACCGGGCCGGAGTCGCCCAAGGACCCGCGAAATGGCAAAAGGCAATACCTGACGCCGGGCCGGCGAGAGCGAGATGGTGTACTGTCCGCCCTCCTTTGCGATGGAAGGCCACATGTCCTGCCGCAATCTCGCCCTGCTCAGCCTGGGCCTGCCCGCGCTGCCCTCCTGCGCCGACACTGCGGGCAACACTGCGGGCAACACCATCGAGGGCACCCACTTCGAGACGGAGATCATCGCGGCGGGCAGCTTCACCATGGGGTGCACCGACGGAGCGGGGGATTGCCTGGCACACGAGTCGCCGGCCCATGAGGTGACCCTGAGCCGGGCCTTCCACATCGGCCGAACCGAGGTGACGCAGGAGCAGTACGAGGCGACGATGGGCAGCACCCCCTCGCACTGGGCGAGCTGCGGGGCCGATTGCCCGGTGGAGACGGTGACCTGGCATATGGCGGCGGACTTCGCTCGGACGTTGTCGGCCCTGGAAGGGCTGGAGGAGTGCTACGCCTGCAGCGGAACCGGCAGGTCGACCGAGTGCAGCCCGGTCGGGGACCCCTACGCCTGCGGGGGCTACCGCCTGCCGACCGAGGCGGAGTGGGAATACGCGGCGCGCTGCGGCGAGGACACGCTGTACGCTGGCTCGGACGACATCGACCGGGTCGCCTGGAGCGCCGACACCACCACCCACCCCGTGGCGACGAAGGCGCCGAATGGCTGTGGCCTGTACGATATGTCGGGCAACGTCATCGAGTGGATCGAGGACTGGTACGGCAGCAGCTACTACGCGAAGAGCCCAGGCACCGACCCGAAGGGCCCCTCGATCGGCTCCGCCCGCGTGACCCGCGGTGGGTCGTGGCGCTACGACGCCGAGTACTCGCGCCTGGCGTTCCGTGGCTACGATGTACCCGGAAACTGGCACTCCGACTTCGGCTTCCGCCTGGCCAGAACGGCGCTGTAAACACTGACACGGCGTCAGGTATTCGCATTTGCCATTTACGATGCCGCCGAGCAGCGGATCTCCGGCTCCTCGCCGGCCCGGAGCACGGCCGCGAGAGGCCGGTTCGAGCCCTCAAACCGGGCGGCAGTCGCCCAAGGAACCGCGAAATGGCAAAAGGCAATACCTGACGCCGAGCCGCCTGGGCGACTCCGCCGAGGGATCGACGACGCGCTACGAGGCCCCCCACCCCGGAGTCCCGCCAATGCGCCGCGCTCTGCCCATCGCCCTGTTCCTGCTCATCGGCGGGCTCATCACCCTGGACCTCGCCACCGACGCCCGCGAGGGCACCTCCCTCGCGCACCTCATCGTCGAGGGGGCCGCCGTCGCGCTGGCCATGGCGGGCGCCGCCGGGCTCGGTCGGGCCGCCCAGCGCGAGCGGAGAGCCATGCAGCAGGCCCTGGCCCGCGCGGCATCCGAGACCCGCGCCTGGCAGGGCGAGGCCGAGCGCTGGCGGGCGGAAGCGAGCGCGGCGCTCCAGGGCCTGGGCGAGGCCATCGAGCGCCAGTTCGAGCGCTGGCAGCTCAGCGCCGCGGAGCGAGAGGTCGCAATGCTCCTGCTCAAGGGCCTGAGCCTGCAGGAGGTCGCCGAGGTGCGGCAGACCAGCGAGCGCACCACCCGGCAGCAGGCCCAGGCCGTCTACAAGAAGGCGGGCCTCGCCGGGCGGGCCGAGCTCTCGGCCTTCTTCCTGGAAGACCTCCTGCCCGAGCGCAGCCCCCGCGGCTGAGGTTCAGTCGTCGTCCTCCTCGTCCTCGTCGTCCTCCTCGCCCTCGTCCTCGCCCTCGTCCTCGCCCTCGCCGCCCCCTTCGCCACCCTCGATCTCCACCGCCTGAAGGCTGCCCAGCAGCGGGACCTGCAGCGTGCCCGTCCCGGCGTCGAAGCCGTTGACCAGCGCGCCCGTCCAGGCTCCAGTCAGCGCCAGCAGCCCCACCGCCACCAGGGGGCGGGCCGAGGCGATGCCCTCCTCCGGGCTGCCCGGCTTGTGGCCGGTGAGCATGCTGGAGACCGTCCCATCCCGGTGCCGCAGCCCGTGCAGCACCGCGCCGAGGATGTGCGCGGCCACGACGGCCACTGCGGCCCAGGCCATCAGCTCGTGGGCCTCTTCCAGCCACTCGCCGCCCCGGGCCATCAGCACCCCGCTGCCGGCCAGGCCCAGCACCAGGACCACCATCAGCACGATGGCGAGGCTGGAGGCCGGGTTGTGCCCGACGTAGCGCGCGGCCTTGCCCGAAGGCGCGTCGCGGAGCCAGACGACCAGCTCGCTCGGGCGGAACCGGAAGCCGTCGAGCCCCGCGGTGCGGCTGCCCACCAGGCCCCAGCCCAGCCGCAGGAACACCAGCAGCGCCGCCACCAGGCCGGCGATCAGGTGGGCGACGAAGACGGGGCGCTCGTCGTCGCCGAAGAAGCCGAGCAGGGCCGCGACCAGGAAGGCCAGGCCGAACAGGATGTGGAAGAGCCGGACCGGAAGGTCCCAGACCAGGATGCGTCGCATGATCACCTCGGGGGTTGGCCCACACCCTGACCCCGGCCGGGCGAGATCTCCATCCGTCGGATGGCTCAAGCAGCACTTCATCGAGCTGATTGAGCCATCCGACGGAGCCTCACGGTCATCCGACGGATGCCTCACGGTCATCCCACGCAGGCGGCTCCTCAGCGGTCGGCTCCCCGGACTCCCACGACCTCCAGGTCCTCCCACCCCGAACGGATCAGCTCCTCACGGGCGTACCCGACCTCCCCCTGGATGGTGAGGATCTCCTTCCCGTTGCAGCCCTGCAGGGCCTGCGCGAAGTCCTCCGGCACGACGCCGACGACCTCGCTGGCCCAGCGAGCCCGGCGCGCGATGGTGCCCGGGGTCAGCACCTCCTCGACGACCGCGTCGCTGCCACCGGAGGGAGATCCCGCGATCAGGCTCCCTCGCGCGGCGAGGCTGCGGGCGAGGGCCGCGAGCTCCGAGGGCGTCGGCCCCGCCGACAAGGCGTCCAGGCTGGACCGAAGCACCCGCAGGGCCTCGGCCAGGCCCTCGCGCTCGACCCGGGCCTGGGCCTCGAGCAGGACGCCGCCGCCGGGCACGTCGCGGAGCCAGGCGCTGGCCCCGTAGGTCAGACCGCGACGATGCCGCAGCTCCCGTGACAGGGTCTCGTCCATCCAGGCGGCCGCGAGCTCCTGCACGGGCGTCGCAGCCCCCGGTTGGTGCTGGAGCTGGCAGCCCATGTCCAGCCGGTACTGGCTGCCCTCCGCCCCGGCCACGAGCACCGTCCGAGCTCGCGATGCGGGAGGCAAGGACACCGCCCGAGCCGGGTCCAGGGGCTGCGGATCGGGGTCCCACGGACCGAGCCATCGCCTCGTCGACCTGCGGACTGCGTCGGGATCGAAGCTTCCACTCACGACCAGCGTCGCGGCGCCCGGCTGGAGCTGGGTATCGAGCCAGGCCTTGGCCTCCTTCGGGCTGACCTGGGAGAGCAGGCGGGCCTGCGCCCGGGTCGGGTCCACCCGCGACGGGTGGTCGCCCAACAGATGGTCCATCCGCAGCCTCCGCGCGAGGCTCGGGGCATCCCGCTCGACCTCCTTCACGCTGCGACGCTTCTCCCGCAGGTACTGGCGGCGGTCGGCCTTGCCCACCGACGCCTGCTCCAGCCGCTTTCGAAGGAGGTAGGTCATCGCGTCCAGGTTGGCGCGGCTGCCTACCACTCCAAGGGCGAGGCCATCGGACCGGGTGCTCGTCAGCCAGCCTCCCCCCAGCTTCCAGGGGACCCGGCTGAGGGTCAGCCCGTGGATCTCTCCGTTCAGGCTACGCAAGGAGGCGCCGGCGACGGCGTGCACCCCCGCGGTCGGCTCGGCCAGCCGGCCCCCCGGCGCGACCAGCAACAGCCGCACCCGGCTGGTGCCCGAGTGGGGGAAGAGCACGACCTCCAGCCCGTTGTCGAGGGTGAAACGCTCGAGGTCGGCCCAGCGAGCGGCGGAGGGATCCAGCGCCAGCTCCTGGAGGTCCAACGGACCTTCGTCATCCCACGAGGCCATCTCCAGGGGTGCGGGGCGGTCGAGTCCCGGTCTGTTCTCGACGTCGAGGCGGGGGGGCTCGATGATCATGAACACGGCCCGCTCCGCGCTCAGCCAGCGCTCCCGGAGCTCGACCGCGTTCCCGATCGCCGGCGTGGCGAGCAGCCCGTACTGGTTCGGGACATAGTCGACCTTGCCCGTTCGATGGGAATAGGCCACGTCATCCCAGTGGATCTCGTGGCCCGGCTCGCCCAGCCCTTCGACGGTCGTGAGGAACTGGGTCACGACGATGTTGCGGATGTTCTTGTAGGTCCCCCCCCAGGACCACCCTCCTCCCTCCCACAGGCTCCCCGCCGCGCGCTCCAGGGCATTGACGGCCGTCCGAGGCGTCTTGCCGAACGGCACCAGGGCATCACAGGCCAGCAGGCCCATCGTTCCGATGTCGACGACATAGCAGCTCGCGTTCAGCCGGGTCCGGTCCGCGATGGAGAACTCCAACATCGAGGCCGCCGAGGCCATCGTGGCGCCCTCCGGTCCGAATGCCCCACCCGGAAAGCTCCAGGCGACGCGCACAAACGGGCGCTCGACCGGGACCTCCACCCGCGTGAACCCGCCCGGCGCGCGCGTCGGCTGCGGCGGCTCCTCGGAAGGGAGCTCGGCCGCCTCGCAGGGGACAGGACGGGCGCCCTGCCCCGCGGGCCCCGCCCGCAGCGCGACCGGCAAGACGAAGCTCAGCAGCTCGGGGATCTTCGAGAGATCCAGGTCGCCTCGAAGATGCAGGCTGGCGTCTTCGGGACGATAGTTGGAACGGGCCCACTGGCGAGCGCCGTCGAGGGTGAGGCCGTCCAGGGACTCGTGGCTGCCTATGCCCGAGCGCCCGTAGGGGTGACCATCCGGGAACAGTTGCTGCAAGGTCTGATCAAAGGCCAGCCGACCGAAGATCTCATATCCCTGCCGCAGCTCGTTCCGAACCACCTCCCGCTCGACCTGGAACCTGCCCTCGTCGACGCCCCCCAGGGGGTCCACCAGCCGCTGCGCCTCGATCACCAGCAGCTGCTCGAGGGCCTCGGCCCGGCCAAAGGCCAGGTAGCCGGTCCGATCCAGCGAGGTGTATGCATTGTAGAGGATCCCGTTCGCCTCGAGCACCTGCGCGACCTCCTGCTCTCCCGCAGGTGCGCGGAACACGAGGTGCTCGACCAGGTGCGCGAGGCCCTCCGCGCCCGGTGGATCCTGGACCGAACCCGCCGCCAGGACGGAGCCCACCGCCACGAAGCCGGCGCCCGGCGTCGCGCGCGCGTCCACACGGAGCCCCGAGGGGTAGCACCAGGTCCGACCCGGGAAGTCGACGAGCGCGGCCGGCGAGGCGATCTGCGGCACAGCGAGCGGATCATCGCCGTCCCACTCAGGCGCTTTCGCGTGAGCCATCCATAGAAACGAGCTGATCAACACCATGCGGCTCCTCCGGCACCGAGGATACCACGGGGGCCTTGGCGGGCCCCCGCCTTCAGCGCACACACCTCATATGCCGCGTCTCGCTCTGGATGTAGAAGTGCGAGAAGCCCGTGCCGAAGTCGACGTACAGCGCGAAGTCGTTGTAGTCGCGCGCGGTCGAGGTCCAGGTGTTCCCGACGTTCGCCACCGTGCTGGGCCCGTAGTACGGCGTGTTAGGGAACAGATCGGTGTCGATGGCCGGCGAGACCCGCGTCTCGTCGACCAGGCTGCGCAGCTCCTTCACATCGGGCAGGCGCCAGTCGTCCAGGCCGCCCCAGTCCAGGGCCTCACACGCCGCCAGCGCCGAGAGCCAGTCCACCATCTGCGCATCGCCCGCGCAGTCCGCGCCGCTCTGGCCCAGCGAGCACGCCGTCCACATGCGCTGGCCGACCAGGTCGGCGACCACCGCCTCGCCCGGCTGGGGCTCCAGGCGCAGGAAGCGGCCGTGCTCGACCACCGGCTCCTGCCGGACGCAGCGGGCGGTGCAGCCCGGCCAGCCCTCGGCGGCCCGGTCGTTGTAGTGGTACTCCAGGCCCGATCCCTGCGAGACGTCCCCGCTGTTGCTCATCAGCACCCAGGCCACATCGGCGCTGCCCGCGTAGTCCGTCGCGGTCCACTCGCAGTCGATCCACCAGCTGTCGTAGACCTCGGGGAAGGCGCCGGGGCTGTTGGGGAAGACGCGCTCGTCGAAGGCCGGCCCGGTGCGGCCGTAGTCGGCGATGGACATCATCGCCCCGGCCGAGGGCAGCACCCAGTCGGTGTGGCCCCCCCAGGTGCTGGCCTCGCAGGCATCGGAGGCGGCGAAGCCGTCCATCAGGCTGGCCTCGCCCTCGCAGCCAGGACCCTCCTGGCCCAGGGCGCAGCGCTGCCAGCTCAGGCCGGTCACCTCGTCGCGCACCACCGGCTCTGCGCTCTCGTCCACCGAGAAGCGCGCGCCCTCGGCCTGCTCGGTGTCCCAGCCGTACTGCGCGTCCTGGCCGCAGCCTGGGGTCGTCGCACAGCTCGGCGCGCCCGCCGCGTCTGGGCAGTCGATCATGCCCTCGTTGCCCAGCGCGCTGCTGCCCACGCAGCTCCGCAGGTTGGTGTCGGCCAGGGGGAAGCCCAGGCCCACGGCCGGGCCCGGCGGCAGCGGCTGGCACTCGCCGAGCAGGCAGCGGCCCGAGGCGCCGTCCACCTCGCAGGTCTGGTAGTCGGCGGCGCAGGCCTCGCCCGAGGGCTGCGAGCTGCCGCAGGAGAGCAGGAACAGCCACATGGCGAGCCTCCGATGGAAGGGGCTCTATCAGCCGCCGAAACTGGCGACCTGATCGGCGCTGGCCCAGGCCGTGTCGCCGTCCTCGCCCTCGGCCTGCCAGCCGATCTCGCCGTCGATGCTGCCCGCCGGCCCGAAGACCACGTCGAGGGTGGGGTGCTGCACGGTGGCCTCCGCGTCGAGGAAGTCATCGAAGATCTCGGGCTTGCTGAAGTCGGCGACCTCCAGGGCTGCCCAGACGGCCCCAAGGTCCGCCTGCGACAGGCTCATGGACAGAGCGAAGTCCTCGTCGAGCAGGCCGTCGGCGCTCTTCAGGCCCAAGGTCACCGAGACCGCGACGTAGTCCTCGCAGACGACCGCGATGTCGGGCACGGTGGCGTCCTCGGGAGGGGTCTCCTCCTCCAGGTCCACGAACTCCACCGCGGAGGTCAGGGCCAGCTCGATGTCGACGGTGGTGGCCCCGCCGCGAGCCCAGAGCAGGTCGACGGTGTGCAGGGAGCTGAGCGCGACGGCGGCCTCTTCGGCCGAGAAGCCCAGCGGGCTGACCTCGTCGAAGGCCAGCGCGGTGCGGGTCTCCTCGCAGCGCGGCGTCCAATAGTCGCTGACGGCGTCCTTCTCGCCGCAGGCGAGGACGAGGGGCAGCAGGCTGAGCAGGGGCAGGGTGCGGGTCATGGGGTCTCCGGGGTGTGCGAGGAGGTGTGCAAGAACCATAAGCACGGAGCGTGCCAGGGCAGAGGATCCCCTGCCCGCGCACCTCGGCGGCGGGCGCCTCGCGCAAAGCACGATCCTTCGATCAGGGGTGCGCTACGCTGCGCCATGCCCAACCGCCTGCTCCTCACCCTCGCGACCCTGAACCTCGCCGCCTGCGCCACTCCCGCCGAGCCGGCCGATCCCTGCGTCGGCCCCGGGGCGCGCTCCACCTGCCTCTCCCCGACCCAGACCGACGAGTACTACATCGACCAGTCCCTGCGCTACTTCGACACCCTCGACGCCAGCGCCGACCCCGAGAGCGAGCCCACCTACGCCGAGCTCGTCGCCCGCTGGGACCCCCGGGCCGAGGGCGAGGACGTCGGCCGACTGTCCACGCGGGTCCCCGGGCTGGGCACGGCCTCGGGTCGCATCGACCCGCTGGGCGAGGAGATGACCCTCGCCGGACAGTCGGACCCCGAGCTCGCCGACTTCGCGGCGCGGACGCAGGACTTCTGGACCTACTGGGTGGAGGCCTAGGCCGCCGCCGGGGATGACCTGTTCGAGCGCGGCTGCGGCTGGTGAGCCCCCCTGCTACCGTGACCCTCCCTCTCGCCGAGACCTCGCCGATGCCCCTCAGCCGACGCCGCTTCCTCCACCTCAGCGCCGCCCTCTCCCTGACCGCCGGCGCCTCCCTCTCCCTGACCGCCTGCTCTGGCGGCAGCGCCGACTCCGGCACCCAGACCCAGGACACCGGCGCCGACCTGCCCGCGCTGGCCCTCTCCAAGGCCCCCTGGGTGCAGCTGCTCGGCCCGACCTCGGCCCGCCTGCGCTTCGAGACCCGCGAGGCCCGCGCCCTGCCCGTCACCATCGCGCTGCCCGACGGCAGCAGCCTGACCGCCACGCCCGCCCTGCGCGAGGACGAGCTCGACTACGCCTGGGACTTCGAGCTGGAGGACGTGCCCCCTGACGAGCCCGGCCTGCACGTCCTGCAGGAGCTCCTGCTCGAAGATCTGCAGCCGGGCGCGCAGTATGGCTGGAGCGTCGACCTGGGTGGCGGCGAGCAGGTCTCCGGCACCTTCCGGGCCCCTCCGGCCGCCGGCGAGGCCTTCCGCTTCGGCTGGCTGGCCGACACCATGCGACCCACCGTCACCGAGACCGCCGCCGCCCTGCGCTCCGCCGCCCCCGACCTGCTGCTGCACGGGGGCGACATGGTCTACCAGACCAGCCCCGCCGACACCTGGACCGGCTTCTGGCAGGCCATGGCGACGCTCTTCGCCGGCAGCGCGCTGGGTGTCACCCTGGGCAACCACGACTTCGAGGACATGGACGAGGTCCATGTCATGTTCGAGCGACTGTTCATGCCCCAAGGCGACTCCGGCGCCAACCGCTACAACGCCTTCAGCTTCGGCGGCGTGCGCTTCGTTCACATCGACACCGAGTCCGACCGCTTCGGCTTCCCCGAAGAGGTCGAGGGCATGTGGGACTGGGTCCGCGCCGAGCTGCAGGCCACCGCCGACGATCCGAACCTGCGCTTCGCCATCGTCCTGATGCACCGGCCGATGTTCACGCTCAGCAAGTACTGGGTCAGCGACGCCACCGAGCGAGACGCCCGCCACGCCATGTTCGTGGAGTTCGGCGTGCCGCTGGTCTTCTGCGGCCATGTGCACGCCTACGAGCACTGGGAGGTCGAGGGCGTGCACTACATCGTCGACGGAGGCGGAGGCGCGCTCTCCTACGATCCGGTCGAGGAGAAGGACGCCGTCGACGAGGCCCGGCCGGGCGAGTCCGATCAGCAGATCGCCCACTCGCGGACCTATGGGGTCACCGTCGTCGATGTGGGAGAGGACGGCCGGCTGGCGGTCCAGCGGCTGGCGGCCGGTACCGCGGCGGTGGAGGATTCGTTCACGGTGGGGTGAGCTGCGGCGGGAGGCGACTCGGACTACAGTGTGGATGAGCCGGTGTCGGGCTGCTCCTGCTCCGGAGCCTCCTCCTTCACCTCCTCCTTCACCTCCTCCTCCTCCGCCTCCTCGACGGGCGCGCTCCAGCAGAGGGTCGGGCAGGTGCCATCGGCCGTCGAACAGGCCTCCACCCAGGCCAGATCTCCACATGGGCGACGCGCTTCAACGGGCAGCGTGAGCTGCCCCCGGCCCGGCAGGCCAGTGTCGTCCGAACAGTCGGAGGCGTCCTCGTCGAGCAACCCCACGAGGCGCTCCGCGGGTACGGTCACCGTCCAGGTCGCGGAGTCGGCCGTGATGGTGGCATCCTCACCTGCGACGCGCACCCCAAGAGGGGGCACGGAGCCTGCCCAGGCCGTTCCGGTGACCGTGACGGTGCCGTCTTCCGCGGCGACGGCGATCGGGTCGAACGTGACCGTCGGCTCCTCGCAGACCTCCTGAAGGCAGTAGGGGCGATCCGGGTTGTCCTCGCACCTGGCATGGAAATGGAGATCGTCGCATCCCGTCATGGCGACAGCCACCACGAAGCCGATTGCGCTGGTCCGGCTCATTCCACACCTCCACCATCATCGTTATTGTTCGAAGATGCCCCCGAGAAGCCGTCCACCAGAGCCAGTGGAAGCGTCAGCATCAGGCCAAAGCCGAAGCCGAAGCGCTCTTCCGTGAACACATCGACGGTGGTCGCCGAGTCTGCGACGGCCATCCCGATCGCGGCCCCGTCCCGGAGATGTGCGCCCCGCTTGATGGCCAGGGAGGGCGTAAGCGCCAGGTGCCGCCACCCGATCGTCGGCCCAAGATAGGCAGAACGAAACAGGTCGACACCACCGCTGTCGAGCGAGACCGCGCCCAGGGCCGCCGTGATCCCTACATCGAAGCCGGTGTAGGTGCGAGGCTTTCGCCCGAAGAACAGCGTCGCGCCCAGCACCAGCTCGGGGTCGATGTACGAGTTTCCGTCGGACTGAACGGTGCGCGCGCCATCGACCTCGACGATCTCCCAGGCGCCCGACCTCGCATCTCCGGTGACGATGCCCAGTCCGGTGAAGAGCGAGAGGTTGTAGACATCTTCGACCTGGATGGACTGTTCGGTGGGGCTGACTGCGGCGAGGGTCTCGCCGGCCTTCAGCACCTCGTCCACATCCTCGCCTTCCAGGGCGTCGTGCACAGCCTCGACCGAGTCGGGTGCGAGATCCTCCTGGAGCTTCAGGCGGGCGGCAAGCGAGGCGAGCTCTATGGCCTCCTCCTTGTCGACCTTTGGATTCATGGCCAGCGCCTCCACCGTGGTGCCGACCTCTGTGCCGTCGACGCCGCGCGGACCCGCGCGCACCGTGACCGTCCCCTCGGCGAAGGTGGTGCTGTAGTGGCGACGGTAGGAGGGGGCCTGGTCGGCCGCCACCGCCAGGCGCGCCTTCAGCTCGAGGTTCGTCACCTCGTCGAGGGCCTCCGCCAGGTCGCCCGTCTCGATCAGCTGCTCAGCGGCGGCGGCAACCTCCCTTTCGCCGCGCTGGCTCAGTGCCATCCAGGCGGCGACCACCTCGTCGACCCCCAAGGCGACGGCTCCCTCGATGGCCGGCTCTCCGTCCACCTCGATCAGGATCGCCGCGTCTCCCTCCTGCCTGCTGAGCACTTCGATGCTCTGAAAGCTCAAGGCGCGCGGCCAACGATTGGCCGGCGAGGGCATGATGTGGGCGCTGCCGTCCTCGGCGATGTCGACGCAGACCGTGAAGACCCGCCGGTGTTGGACGCCGGACTCCTGAGTGCGCCCGTTGGCCACCGAGAGCCAACGCGGACCCCTGGGGTTGAAGGCCCCGGTGGTCGGCGTGTCGCACCAGGCGGTCCACATGGACCCGTGGTCGATCGGCCAGGACGGACTGGCCAACCGCCCGGCGGCGCTGGGGCGCAGCAGGCTGGACCGGGTGGCGCCGATCGTCAGGCGGGACCGGGAGCGGTGGACCACCGTCTCGTCCTTGCCTCCAGCCACCACGAAGACCCAGCCACGGCCAGACCGCGTGGCCGGCTTGACCTTCGCGCCGGGGCCGACATGGTTCTTCGGACCCAGCTTCGCGTTTGCGCCCACCGTGGCCCCCACCTCGACCACCGAGTCCTTGCCGACGACGGCGCCGGCCTCGACCGTGCCGGCGACGTAGGCGCCGGCCTTGATGTGAGCGCCACGGCCGACGGTGGCCCCGTTGGCGATTGTGGAGCCCGGGCCCAGGGCGACTCCTGGCCCAACCGTTGCGGATGGGTGTCTGCAGCCGTCGTCCACATTCTCGAACCCTGCCGGACAATCCGTCGCCCGGGCCTCGCCGCCCGCCGCGAAGAGCGCGCCGCCAAGCAGGCCCACCACACCGTGCTTCAGCCATCCCACTGCTGCGTTCAAGCCCATACTCGAACCCTCCTGCGCCTGAAATGGAGCCTCCCCCGACGGTTGTGATCAACGCCGAGACAAGAAACTGCACAGCCCCCTCAACGCCCCCCCCACTCCACCTCCGCTATCGGCGCCTCCCCCCGCCGCCCGGCGTCCCGCGCCCGGAACAGCGCCGCCAGCAGCTCGGTGGTCCGCCCATGGTCCGCCAGGGGCGACCCGCACTCGCCTCCCGCCAGGAAGTCCTCCAGCATCCGCTCCCGGGCCGCCTCGTTGTGGCGCGGCGCGGACAGCTCGCGGACCTCGACCGCCGGGCCCTCCAGCAGCGGGTGCCGGAAGAGGCGCAGCTCGAGGTGATCCTCGTGCCCCGGCCCGGACGCGGCCAGGGGCCCGCCTCCCTGGTGCGAGCTCAAGACCATGTGCAGCAGCGGCCCGGCATGCACGGCGATCTCCTCGTGCCGCACGCGGCCGGAGCCCTTGTAGGGGTCCAGCGCCGGGGCCCGGGTGGCCCGGGCGGAGACCCCGCCCTGCAGCAGCTCGAGCTGGACCAGGCTCTGTACGCGACCCTCGCGCGAGAGGCGCGCGGTGGCGCAGAGGTCGACCTCGCCGGGGTGGGCGAGCCGCACCGGCGGCCCACCGGGGGGGCCGGGCAGGTCGGCGCGGGCCCCCGCCGAGCGGGCGTCGATGTCGGCGGGACCGGCCTCCATCACCGCGACCGCCAGCCGACCGCTGGCCCCCTCGCCCAGCAGCCAGGGCACCAGGTCGACGAAGTGGTAGCCGGAGTGCAGCAGCTTGCCGGCGCCGTGGCGGTAGGGGTGGTGGTCGCGATCCCACTCCCAGGGCATCGGCCACATCCCGTCGGAGTGCGAGACTCGCAGCGCCGTCACCGGCAGCCCGAACCGTGCACAGACCGAGGCCAGCTCCGCCCGCATCCCGAGGTAGGCCGGGTGGGCCCGCCGCTGGGCCAGCACCACCACCCGCCCCCCGCCTCGCCCCTGCGCCGCCAGGGCCGCCCCGTGGGCGCGGAGCAGGGCCCCGCCGACGTCGACCTCGCCCACCGGCGCGCAGAGGGGCTTGTCGACCAGCACGTCGATGCCTCGCTCGGCGGCCTGCAGGACCGCCGGCAGGTGGGCGCCCGCCTCGCTGGCCACCAGCACCGCGTCCAGGCCCGGCCCGGCGCGCAGGGCGTCGAACAGCTCGCCCACCTCTCCGCCGACCGCCAGCAGCCGCTCCGGCCGCAGGGCGCGGCCCGCCAGCCAGGCTTCCACCCCGGCCAGCGCCTCCGGCCGCTCGATCACCGCCACCAGCCGCGCCCGCCCCTCGCCCACCGCCCGCTCCAGCCAGGGGTAGTGGATGCGCCGGGCGTGCCAGCCCAGGCCGACCAGGGCCAGCCGCGGGATCATCGCAGGAACCGGGAAAGCGCCGCCATCCACTGTACGCGCTCGGGGGGCACCTCCGGAAAGCAGCCCAGCAGCGCCTGCGCGGCCTCGGGCCCCAGGTTCTTGCGGATCGACCAGGAGGCCAGGGCCAGGTCCCAGGCCGGGTCGCCCTCCCCGGACAGGTCGAGGTCGATCCAGGCCGTCACGCGGTCCTGCTCGTCCAGGAAGAGGTTGGGCAGGCAGGGATCGCCGTGCAGGCGGGCCCAGCCGCCGGGAGGGAGGGCCGGCAGCGCGCGAGCGAGGCGCTCCAGCTCCGCCGGTCGCCGGGCGAGGTCCAGCACCGGCCCGTAGCGAGAGGAGAAGCTCTCCTCGGGCACGAGCCCGGCGGCGAACCTCCTCTGTGCACGATGCAGCAGCTCCTCCGGGTCGAGGCGGGGCGCCCCGGGGAGGCAGGGGCCGGCGTGGACCTCGCGCAGCGCCCGGGCCAGGGCGCTCACCAGGCCCGCCGCGCGGGGGGTGCCGACCAGGTCGCGCGCCCGGGTGCCCGCCGCCTCCTCGGTGATCAGCACGAAGGAGCCGGAGCAGAGCCGCCCCGAGGCCAGCACCCGCGGCGTCGGCAGCCCGGTGGGGCGCGCGGCGTGCGCGAGGTCGCCGAGCTTGAAGAACACCGCGTTCTGCTCACCGCGCATCCGCCAGCAGAGCGTGTCCTGCCTCCGACTCCAGCGCCGCCCGTCGGGCCGCCGGCCGGCCAGCACCTCCCTCGCGCGCTGCGGCAGCTCCACCTCGATCTCGCGCAGCCAGGCGGCGCGGGCGCCGGCGACCACCTCGTCCTCGTCCCGCGAAACGCCCCGCAGCACGAGGCTGTACGGTCCCGCGGAGGAGGGGTGCGGCGCGGGAGGATCGGCGAGGGGAGGCGGCGGCATGTCGGGGAGGGCGGGCTCCGTGGCAGGCACGAAGCAGCGTAGCGCGAGGCCTCGCGGTAGGCTGGCGCCATGCCCCTGAGCCCCCTCCTCCTCCTGCTCGCCCACGCGGCCATGGCCGAGTCCCCCTCGCCCGTGCCTCCCCCGCCCTGGGCCCTGAGCTGGGCCGACGGCAACGGCAACCTCGCCCGCGCCTGGCAGGACGAGGCGGCCGGCCCCGTCAAGCTGAGCTGGCTCCCGGTGCGACCCGAGACCAGCAGCAGCGGACTGTACTCGGGAGGCGAGCCTCGGCTGGAGACGCTGGAGGCGGCCCAGGTGGGCGAGCTGTGGACCCTGGCCCGCGCCGTACAGGGCGCCCCGCGGGTCGAGCAGCGCGCGATGGGCACGGGCAGGCTGACCGTGACGCTGCCGGCGGGCGAGGAGCAGGTCCTGGTGGCGGCGGGGGCTGCGAGCGCGGCGCTGGATACGTGGCTGGCGGGGTGGAGGGCGGAGGGCGGGAGGTGAACCTCCGAAAACTGCAGCGGCCGGCGGGTGATCCCTGGAAAAATGCAGCGACCGAGGCAGGCGGGCGGGGATTGCCGAACGCAAGGTGTTGATCTTTGGTCGCAGCAGGGGCTGGAGGGGTTCGCTTGAGCGGCAGATCGCTGCAGAATTGGGAGGATCACCCGGCGAGCGCTGCAGAAACCGGGGGTTTGACCTCTCGGACCTACCCGCGGTCGAAGCGACGCTTCAAGCCGGTGGCGACCGGGGTCGTGACTCTCTCCAGGTCACCCGGCCCATCAAGGGGGCGCGAGAACAGTTCCCGGTTCTCAGCGATGGACAGGCCGCTGTCGGGCCAGCGGGGGCCGCCGATGGTGAAGCTGGTGAGCATGTCGATGGCGTCCTGGGTGGTCAGCGGCAGGTCATTTCGGCCGCCGGGCTGGAAGCGCCAGACCAGGGCCCGCACGGCCTCTGTCCGATACACTCTCGGCCGCATCGCGCTTCGGGGCGAGTCAGCACACCAGCCGGACCGCAGAGAGCTTCCCACCAGGAGGACCGGGCAGCCTTGGCAGCCCCTCCACCAGCACGTCGAACAGGCCGCCAACCTCGGCCGTGCCGCCCGAGGCCTGCTGCCTACGGTTTAAAAACGAACGGGTAGGACACAATCACAATCCCACAACCTGCAGGTTCGGGGAACCGCATCTCACGAAACAAGGCCAGAATGCACGCCTCCACTTCCGGATGCTGCAGCTCAGTCATCTTCACCTCGGACCTTGAGACGGTTCCGTCTTGGGCAATCACGAACTTGACGGTCAGCTTTCCAGCAAGGTCGGGGCGCTGTCGGAGGCCCGACACATAACATTGCCGAACGAGGCCAATACGGCCCTGGATCATCGAGGCAATGGTCTCTTTGACGAGCGATCCGACACGGATTGGCCCCGGCTCATCAGCCGACTGGGTCGCGAGAGGCGCAGTCGTCGAGGGCGGGAGGTTGAGCGTGTAACGAATGCTCGCCGGGCCAGGGATCTTCAATGACGACAGGGTGCTCAGGACGCAGAGCTCGGCCTCGCCTGTGTTCGCCAAGGCTGGCGATGATCGTACGACCGAGCCGTCCTCAGCAACCTCCAGATTCACCATCACGTTCGACCTGATTCCATTGACCACGCAGGGAGAACGCTGAACACACCCCACCAACGCAGCCCGGCGTTCCTCAACCAGGCCCAGCGCTTCTTCCACGGTGATCGACCCCGACACCACCTCCGCTTCCAGAGTGAACGGCGGCTCCGGGTCGACCGGGTCGTTGGCCCCTTCGACGGAGACGGCGCTGGTCGGACTCTCAGCAAGGGCAGCGGCGACGAGGAGGACGAGCATGGGCACCTCTCCGGAGGAGCCTATTCCACCTCTCCCGCCCCGCCCCCCCACTTGAGACCACGGCCAGCCTGTGCCACCCTGGCCCCGGGAGGCCCCCCATGATCCCGACCCTGCTCCTCGCCTGCGCCGCTCGCGCCCCCATCACCGCCCCCACTCCCCTTCCCCAGGCGAACGCCCCCGCCTGTCCGGTGCGCGAGAGCAGCCCGCCGGCCTGCACCGACCTGGACCTGGGTCGCAGCCCGGAGCGCCCCTTCGAGTGGGGGCTGATGGCCAGCGGCAACGCGCTGTGGCAGGACAGCCTGGCCTGCGCCGACGGGAGCCGGGCCTACGTCCAGCGGACGGGCAACATCGGCCAGGCGCCGGTCGTCTCGAGCTCGCCCTACGCCCGCGGGGAGCCCTTCGGCGGCAAGGACATCCTCGATGCCTGGAGGGTGGTCTGCTACGGCAGCGCGGTCACGATCTTCACCAACCTCTACCGCTGCGGAGAGGTCTGTCTGCCCCTGGGATGGACGGTCCTGCCGGTGGAGGTCGACACCCGGACAGAGGAGGCCTACGGCTTGTTGAACGAAGGGGACCTGGAGGGTGCGGTGCGGGTCGCCCGGCAGATCTCGGCGGCCGCCCCCTCGTACGAAGAGGCCTGGCTGCGGCACGCCAGCCTCGCCGTCGAGGCGGCGGACTTCCCCGAGGCGGTGGCCGCCTTCGACGAGCTCCTGGCCCGCTGGCAGACGGTCGCGGGCCTCTCCCTGCGCTGGCAGTATGCGCACCAGGCCGGCGATCCCCAGGCTCTGCCCGAGCTGGAGGCCTTGCTGCAGCGCACGATCGGCTCCCCGGGCGAGGCCGGGGTTCGCTGCGCGCTCTCCAAGAGCCTGGAGCCCGGTCCGCGCGCCACGGAGCTGGCGAGCCAGGCCTGCGAGGGTGGGATCCGCTCCTGCTGCCCCTGAGGGTGCCGGCTACTGGGGCAGCTCCCACTGGTACCAGCGGCTGGCCGTGCCCACGCGGTGCGGGCCGATCTTCAGCGCTTCGGAGACGCAGGCGACCCAGGGCTCGTCGAGCGGCCCGAGGCGCTTGACCTCGACGGCGGTGGCCCGTCCGCCCTCGACGTCGATGCGGGCCAGCACGGTGCGCGACCAGTCGGGGCCGACGAGCGCCGTCTGGCAGGCGCGCAGGCTCTGTTCGAGTCCCTTGCGCGGCAGGATGACCGGCGCGGGCGTGAGCAGGAGCGGCACGGTGGCCTCCGCGCCCTCGCCGGCCGGCGGGGACGACAGGGGCACCACCTGGAGCACCCCGGCGATGCAGGTGGCGAGCCCCTGATCGCCCAAGGTCTGCTCGACGAGGCTGGCCGAGGTGACCTCCCCGTTGGCGCCGATGGCCAGCCGCACGACCGCATGGCCGTACAGCCCGGGCGTCGAGGCCAACGGCTGCGCATAGCAGCGGCCGACCGCCTTGAGCCGCTCCTCTACGCCGCCCTGCACGACGTCGGGCTGCAGAGCACCCTCCACGACCGGCGGGCCGACCGAGACCACCGGGCCCTCCTGGGCGAGCGCGGAGGAGGAGGAGAGGGAGAGGGCGAGGGCGAGGGCGAGGGCGAGGGCGAGGAGGAGGGTGCGCATGGGGGGAGAGAGTAGCGCGAGGTGGACCCTCTCGCCCGCCTCCGGGGGTGTGACTAGCTAGTGCCAGGCACTAGCTAGTTGCATCCTCAAGTCCACGGGTGAGAGCGCGCTCGGCGCCCAGCGCTCCTCCATGGCTCGCGCGGCCAGGGCCACCACCGCGGCGTTGAGGGGGGTGGGGACGCCCAGGCGGGCGCCCTGGTCCACGAACCAGCCGTGCAGCGAGGCGGTCTCCAGACGGTCGCCGCGGGCCAGGGCGTGGCGGGTCGAGCCGCCGACCCGGGGCAGCCCGTCGACGGCGACCACCTCCATCGGGCCGATGCGCGCGTCGAAGTCCTCGTCGGCGATGACCTCGACGCCTTGGGCCCGGAAGCAGGCCCGGGCCTCCTCCGCGACGGCCTCCATCAACGGCCTGGGGGGCTCGTCACAGAGCGCGGCGACGGGCTGCCGGCGAGCACGACGACGCCCGGCGCGCGGCGCTCCGCGGGCACGTAGAGCATCGCGGCGATCACCGGCCGGTCGCCGAGCGCCTCCAACGGCGCGATCCCGTTCTGGACGCTCACGACGGGTACCTCGGGGGGCAGGCGCTCGACCGCGGCGACGGTGTCGTGGCCCATGGTCGCGAGCAGGACGAGATCGCCCGGCCGCACCTCTTCCACCCCGCCGACGGGCACCCGGAGGCGACGCGCACCGCCCGGCAGCCGCAGGTCGAGGCCCCGCTCTTGCAGCGCGCGCCCGTGCGCCCCCCGGGCCACCAGCAGCACATCGACCCCGGCCTCCCAGAGCAGGCCGCCGATCCCGGCGCCGACGGCGCCCGCGCCCAGGACGACCACACGAGGCTCAGCGCTCATCTTCCACACCCGGACAGGTCGAGCCCGAGCCGCTGCCCGAGCCGCCGTTGGGCTCGTCCACGACGGAGAAGCCCGCACCCTGGTACCAGGCCAGCACGCCTCGCTGGAAGCTCCAGTCGGCGCCGGCCTCGTCCTGGACGGTGCCGACCGCCCACCAGTTGGTGGACTCCAAGGCGACGTGCTGTGCACAGTTCGGCCCGTAGACCCCCGGCACGACCGCGATGTCGGCTCCCTCGACCGCGGTGCTCTGGAGGTCGCCGAAGGCCTCGAGCAGCCGGATGGTCGCCTCCTGAAACACGTCCTCGGGGATGGCGATCGTCTCGGCGGCGCCGCCGATGTCGCGCAGGTCCTGGCGAAGGAAGAAGGGCGTCGTGATGTGGTTCAGCGCGAGGTAGTCGGCGTCGTAACAGAGGGCCTCGTCCTCTGTCCCGCCCAGCTGCTCCCAGCAGCTCTCGTCCATGAAGGGCACGGTGTCGTCGGTCTCCAGGGACAGCAACCAGCCGGCCTCCTTGTGGGCGTCCAGGGCGGAAGCGTACGGTTCGGGCAGCTGCTCGGAGAGGGGGATGAAGGCGGCATCGAAGACCGCGACGACCTCGGTCCCCGCGCCCGAGAGCCGCTCCCGCACGAAGTCCGCGTTGGCCCGGGCGCCGACCGAGCCCCCCGAGGTGCCGTTGAAGACGACCAGGCTGGCCTGATCCAGCGGGGGCAGCTCCTCGCCGCCCTCGGCCACCAGCCCCTGGGCGAGCTCGTCGAGGCCCGAGGCGAGGATGGTGTGGCCTCGCCGGTAGAGGCTGTACTCGGGCAGCTCTTCGGGCAGCTCGACGGGGAGCTCCCCCGGGATCTCCAGGCCATCGGGACTGTACTCGGCGCCGCCCTGGCCGCGCCAGGCATCGGAGGAGCAGTAGTAGAAGAAGACCTGGTTGGCCCCGGCGAGCAGGTTGAGCGGATCCTCGTCGAAGATGCCGAAGCCGGCGATGCTCGCCGGGAGGCCCTGCGAGGACATCTTCGACGAGTCGTAGTAGTCGAGGCCGCACCAACGAATCGCGCAGGAGGCGTAGCTGCCGCAGCCGCCGCCGCCCTGGAGGTGGATCGACCAGGTGTCCGCCAGCGCGGGATCGGTGTAGCCGCGGACGTACATCACCGCGGGCGTCCCGTCGTTGCACACGGCCAACGGATCGCGCAATGTGTAACGCTGGAGCTCCTCTCCCCGCGCAAGCTGGTTGGGGTACTCCGGCGGCGGGTCGTAGTACCCCTGACAGTCGCCGAGCGCGCTGGCGATGTTGTCCGCGGGGATCTCGACCGGAGGGGCTGGCTCTGTCGTACAGGCCAGGAAGACCATCAGGTTCATCGTCTCGCTCCCATGTTCTCGAGGATGTCTGCCGCCATCGGCGCCCCGCCGGACTGTGCGAATGCGCGGGCCACCCGCTCGGCACCTGCACGGCTGGACCGGGTCTGCTGCACCGCCGTCCGCAGGGTGTCCACGCCCAGGCGCCCTCGGGGGACCATCACCCCTGCCCCCGCCAGCTCGACATGCCGACCCACGTCGAGCTGATCCCTGCCCCAGGGCACGACACAGACCGGAACCCCGGCCGTGAGCGCCTTCTGGGTGATGCCCATGCCTCCGTGACAGATCACCGCCACGGCCCGGCGCAGCAGCGGACCGTGCGCGGCGTATCGTACGACCTTCGCATTGGCCAGGGCCCGAAAGCCCGCCGGGTCCAGCGCCGCCGTGGTCGCCACCACCTCGACGTCCTGACCTTCGAGCGCGTCCAGGGCGGTCTGGATCAGGGCGCCGTCGTCCTGAAACTCGGTCGAGCAGGTGACGAGGACGAGGGGGCGGCGGTCCTCCTGCTCCCCCGCCGCCGGCGAGGAGCGGGGCTCCCAGATCCCGGGCCCCACGAGGCGCACGTTCTCGGGCCAGCCGCCATGGGTGTACTCGAAGGGCTCGGCGGTGTAGGCGAGCACCCGGTGCGCGGGCGCGGTGAGCTGTTCGAAGCCGGCCAGCGCGGGCAGGCCCACCTCGGCCCGCATGGCGTTGAGCCGACCCAGGTAGGAGCGGGTCCCGAGCCCGGTGACCAGCCGGAGCAGCGCGTCCCGCAGCCGCCCGAGGACGCCGGTCGCCGGTGCCAGGCCCAAGCCGAACGGAGGCCGTCCGGGGGCTCGCACATTCAGGAAGTAGGGCGAGAACACGGCGAAGGGCAGGCCCGAGGCCTCGGCCGCCGCCAGCGCGCCCCAGGAGTTGACGTCGATGAACAGGACATCCGGCTGGACGGACTCGATCGCCGCGCGCAGATCGGGGAGCTCGTGCGCGGCCCGCTCCAGCCAGGTCGTGAAGGCCAGGCCCACCGCCTGCAGCGGGTTCTTCGCTCTCCAGTCGTCGAGCGCCCGGCCCTCGATCGCAGGCGCCATCGGCGAGGCCTCCAAGCCCAGGCTCTCCAGCAAGGCGACCTCCCCGGCGAGGGTGCGCACATGGACCCGGTGCCCGCGAGCCCGCAGCTCGAGCAGGGTCGGCACCAGGGGGTAGAGGTGGCCACGGGCGGGGGAGGTGGTGACCAGGATGGTGGACATCTCAGGCTGCCGGTTTGGGGGGGAGCGCGCGGCGGAGCAGGTCGACGATGGTGGCCTCGGTGTCGGCGCGAGAGAGGCCCAGATCCCGGTGCAGCAGCTTCCAGACGTACACATCGGTCAGCACCACGGCCTGCACCACGCGCCGCTCCCGTTCGGCCCCCTCCGACGCCGGCAGGTAGGGCGCGAAGACCCGCTCCACCCAGGCCCGGTGTACGGCCCGGGCCTGCCGGGTCGCCTCGGTCGCCGTGGCGCTGGCCCCCTCGATCGCCAGCAGCCGCAGCGCCAGATCGGCGCTCTCGCTGTAGTGCTGGCCGAGGTTGTCCACCGCGCCCTCGATGTCACCGACCGGAGCCTGGTCCCGCTGGTCGGCGATGCGCTGCCGATACGCCTCGAAGGACGCGGTCAGCAGGCCCTCCTTCGAGCCGAAGCGCCGCAGGATCGTCTGCACCGCGACGCCGGCCCGCTGGGCGACCGCGTCGAGGGTGGGGACGTCGCCGGTCTCCAGGAAGAGCTGGGTCTGGGCCTCGATCACCCGGGTCGCCGTGGCGGCGGCGGCCTCGGCGCGGCGGGTCTGGGTGTAGGGGCGGGTTTTCATGTGGACCACGGTACCATGAAAACCTTTTGGTGTCAACGACGTTGATGTGAAATGGGGACCGCTCGGGTCGATGCCCCCCCTCTCAATCCTCGAACCGCAGCTCCATCTCGAACCCCGAGAAGTTCTCCCCGTCCACCAGCGCCCGCATCACCTTCTGCTCGGCGAAGACCTTCTCCACGCAGCCCACCAGCGCCGGCGGGCCGGCCGGCTCCAGCACCTTGATCTTCAGCACTCCATGGGAGCCCGCGCCGCTGATCCGGACCGTTCCCTTCAGCTCACCATCGGCCTCGTAGGCGCTGCGGTAGCAGGTCGCGAGCGAGCGCTGCACGTTGGCGGCGACGATGTCGTCGATGTTGGCCGGCAGCGGGTGCTCGCTGTGGGCGCTGGAGCGGACCACGACGGAGGGAGAGCCGCCGCAGGCGACGAGGAGGACCAGCGTGGAGAGCATCGGCGTTCCGGGCTTGATGGTGGACCCGCCACGATAGCAGAGGCCCCTCCTCCTCCGAGCGCCATGCCCCCCCTCCCCACCAACCGGCTGATCCTCAGCGCCGCCCTGGCTTCGGGCGCGGCGACGCTGATCTACGAGCTGGTCTGGACGCGGGCGCTGATGATCTCGGTGGGGGCGATGTTCTCGGCGATCACGGTGGTGCTGTCCAGCTTCATGCTGGGCCTGGGCCTGGGGGCCCTGCTGGGCGGGCGGCTGGCCGAGCGGCCGGGCCTGCACCCGCTGCGGGCCTATGCGGCGGTCGAGGGGCTGGTGGCGCTGGTGGGGCTGGGCTTCCCGCTGGTCCACCTGCTGGTGGGCAGCGTGGAGGTGCCCGACCTGGGGCCGTTCCCCGGCCGCGCCCTGCTGGCGGGCATCTGCCTGCTGCCGGCGACGACGCTGATGGGGACCACCTTCCCGCTGCTCTCCAGCGCCCTGCACCGGGCGGACGCCGACGCGAAGCACCTGCCCTCGCTCTACGGGGCCAACACGCTGGGCGCGGCGCTGGGCACGGTGCTGGGGGGGCTGCTGCTGCCCTTCTGGTTCGGGGTGGCGGGGGCCCTGGTGCTGCCGCTGCTGCTCAACCTGCTCGCCGCGGGCCTCGCCCTGCGCGCCTCCCGCGGTCCGCTGCCGCGGGCGCAGGTCTCGGTGCCGGCCCCGGCGCTGCCCCTTGCCCCCGGGCTGGCCGCCCTGCTGTTGTGGAGTGCCGCGGGCTCCGGCGCGCTGGTGATGCTGGCGGAGCTGTTCTGGACCCGCTCCTTCCTGCTGCTGGACTCGACCGTCTGGCAGGGGCTGGTCTTCGAGGCCTCCGACGCGATGACGCTGGTGCTGGCCCTGGTGCTGGCGGGCAACGGCCTGGGAGGGCTGCTGGCCAGCCGCCTCGTGGGCTGGAGCACGCCGGAGCTGGCCCGCGCGGTGGGCCTCTCCTGGCTGCTGGTGGCCTGCCTGACCCCCCTGGGGCTGGAGTGGTTCACGATCGCCCCGCTGCCGCCCGGAGGCGAGCCGGGGACGGGGGTGCTGCTGGCCCGGCTGCTGGCGATGGTTCCCCCCGCGGTGCTGATGGGCCTGGGCTTCCCCCTGCTGGCCCGCCTCTACGCCGGCGCGCTTCAGGGCCACGGCCCCCGCCTGGCCCGGGTCTGGTGGGTCAACGCCCTGGCCTCGGTGCTGGGCGCGGCCCTGGGCGGCTGGGTGCTGGTGCCCCGCCTGGGCGTCGACCGCGGCCTGCTGCTGGTGGCCGCCCTGGCCCTCGCGCTGGGGCTGGGCGCGCTGCTCTGGGCCGGGCTGCGCCGCCGCGAGGGCGCGATGCTGACGGCAACGGCGGTCCTGCTGGGCGGCGTCCTCGTCCTGGTCCCGCGGGGCCCCGGGCTGGCCTGGGAGCGCCTGTTCGGGCCGGGCGCCGTCCTGGCCACCTGGGAGGGCTGGTCCTCGACCTCGGTGGTGGTGCAGGCCCCCGCGCACCGCCTGCTGATCAGCAACGGGCGCTCGATCATGGCTCGGCCGGAGCTGGAGCGCGGCGGCACCAACCTTGGCCGCCGGGTGGAGGGCGCGCAGCGGATCCTGCTGGTCGGCTACGGCACCGGCCTGCTGGCCCGCGGGCTGTGGGATGGCGCCCAGCCCGAAGAGCTGGTGATCGTCGAGCTGGATCGGGCCCAGTTCGAGGCGGCCGACTGGTTCGGGGCGGGCGATCTGCTGGAGCAGCCCGGCGTCCGGATCGTGGTCGACGACGCGATGCACTACCTCGCCGTCGCCGACCGCCCCTTCGACCTGATCGTCGTCGACGCCTGGGGCCCCGACGCGAGCCCGGCCATCTACAGCACCGAGTTCCACGAGCTGGCGGCCAGCCGCTTGAACCCGGAGGGCATGTTCTGGGCGAAGCTGAACCCCCTGGCGGCCGACTCGCTCCAGGCGGTGGTCGACGCCGCGCGCTGCACCTGGCCGCGGGCCTGGACGATCGGCCAGCAGCAGCCCGAGGCGCTGCTCGGCTCGCGGCAGGAGGTGGCCTGGGACGGAGCCTGGTCGCTGCCCCCGGCGGACGAGGCCTGCGATCCGCTCAGCCAGCTCTACCCGCGGCGCCTGCGTGCCCTGAGCGTCGAGCTGGAGCTGCCCCCGCCCGAGATAGAGCCGCCGCCTCCTCCCGACGCCGCCGACGGGCCCGAGATCGACCACCGCGCCCACAGCCCGCGCTCCCGCCGCGAGCGCGCCGCTCAGCCCTGAGGCCGCTCGCCGATGATGGCCAGGGCCGCCAGCAGCCGATCGGCGTCGCCGCCCTTGTCGACCAGGGGGGCCCAGGGCGCGCCCAGGCGGTGCGAATAGGCGGCCGCCATCCCCAGCCCCCCCGGCGGCAGCCGCCGCGCCCGCGCCAGGGCCGAGACGGGCTTGACCAACCGCTCGGTGGCCATCGAGCGCAGCACCGGCCAGAACCACAGGCCCAGGGCCCGGCAGTCCAGGACCAGCGCGTCCGCGGCGTGGTCGGTCAGCTTGCGGGCCCAGTCGACGTGCAGGGCGGGCAGGACCCGGGCGCCGACGGCCAGCACGTCGACGGTGACCGGGTCGAGCTCGCCGGGGAAGGCGTAGGGCAGCTCCTGGACCGAGAGCCGCATGCGGCCCTGCTGCTCGCGGCCGGCCGAGCTGGCGGCGTGGGCCTGGGCTGCCAGGGGCCACCAGCGGGGCTCGGCCTGGGCCCGCTCCTCCAGCCCGGCGGCGTCGGGGGCGGGGGCGCCACCCTCGACCGTGGCGACCGCGGAGAGGACCGCACGACCGAGCTCCTCCTCGACCGGGGCAGGCCCCAGGCCCAGCAGGGCGCGGTCGAGGGGGTCGACCAGCAGGGGGTCGAGCGCCTGCCGCACGACCAGCAGCCGGCGGCCCAGGCGCAGGGCGGCCGGCGAGAGCAGGCCGAGATCGGGAGAGGCGAGAAAGTCGGCCAGCCAGTCGTCGAGGTCGAGCATGGTCCAGCGTACCACCAACCCGGGGGGTAGACTCCGCCCATGAGCTTGCGAACCCTCGGTGTACTGCTGGCCCTTGGCGCGCTCGGCGCCTGCGATGCCCCCGACAAGGACCCGGCCGAGGGCCTGATCCGGGGCGCGCGCGCCCAGCTGCACCCCGACCAGGGCAGCATCGTCGTGGTGGAGTGGGCCCAGCAGGAGCCGACCGAGTGGAGCTGGGTCGAGTACAGCGTCGACCCGGAGGAGTGGCGGCAGACCCCCCCGATCGCCGGGACCGAGGGCGAGCACCGCCAGCTCATCGTCGGCCTGCCCTACCAGGGCGAGATCAGCTGGCGGGTGGTGGCCGCACAGGGCGACGAGACCACCTCCTCCGAGACCTCCTCGATCCAGACGGCCGACCTGCCCCGGCGCCTGCCCCCCACCCAGGTCGACCTGGGCGATCCGGCCGCCTGGCAGCCGGGGGCCGACTTCCTGTTCACCAGCGTCTCCCACCGCAGCCCCTTCAAGGGAGACTCACGCTTCTGGCTGGTGATCCTGGACCGCAAGGGCCGCTACGTCTGGGCCCAGGAGGGACAGGACGACGTCTGGACCCTCTTCGCCCGCCCCAGCAAGGACGGGCGGGCCATCCTCTGGGACCAGCCCTACTTCTGGGCGCTGAGCGACAACGAGCTGAGCCAGGTCCATCGCCAGCGGCTGGACGGCACCGTCGAGCGCAGCTGGTCGACCCCCGGGCTGCACCACTCCTTCGACGAGATCGACGCCGAGACCATCCTCTTCAGCGGGGTCGAGAGCGGCACCGATCGGGTGCTGATCGCCGAGGGCGAGGAGCCCGCCCGCGTGATCTGGGACTGCCAGACCTGGCTGGTCGCCGAGGACCTGCAAGACCCCGAGAACAGCCACAGCTGCGGCGCCAACGCCCTCTCCTGGCACGAAGCCACCGACCAGATTGTGCTCAGCCTCTTCTCCAGCGAGGCGGTGCTCTCGATCGACCGCCAGAGCGCCGAGGTCCTCTGGTTCGCCGAGCCCGCCCGCGGCTTGGGGCTGCCCGTCGACCCCCCCTGGGCCTGGCAGCACGACGCCCACCTGCTGGACGAGGGCAGCCTGCTGCTCTTCAGCGGCATCCGCGACGAGGGGGGCGGCATCGGCGACGACCTGAGCGGCTCGGCGGTCTACCAGTACCGCCTGGACCCGGAGGACGGCGGGCTGGAGCTGGAGTGGAGCCTGCCATCGGACGAGTGGGTCTCCAATCTGAAGGGCGGGGCCAGCCGGCTGGCCAACGGCAACACCCTGGTCAACTACGGCGATCTGGGTGGGGTGCGCGAATTCGATGCCCAGGGCGGCATCGTCTGGGAGCTGACTTTCGACACCGCGCCGGACGCCGAGCGCCGCGAGCACTGGGTCGGCCGCACCACCTTCATCGAGGATCTGTACGCCATGACCGAGGCAGCCTCCACTCCATGATCCGCCCCGCTGGAATAGCCGTCGACGCCGTCAGCCAGGCCGGGGTCGAGACCTGCATCCAGCTGCCCGAGCTGGGGCTGTGCTTCGACATGGGTGTCTGTCCACGCAACGCCGTCCGACTGTCCAAGGTGCTCTTCACCCACGCCCACGTCGACCATATGGCGGGCGTGATCCACCACTGCGCCACCCGGCGCATGCTCGGCATGAAGCCGCCGACCTACGTGATGCCCGAGCGCAACGTGCCCGCCTTCCACCGGATGCTCGACGCCTGGCGCGAGCTGGACGGGGGCGGCATGGAGTGCGAGGTGCGGGGCCTGCCCGCCGGCGAGTCCTACAGCATCGGGCCCAACCTGCGCGCCCAGGCCTACGCCACGCCGCACCGGGTCGTCTCGCAGGGCTACGTCCTGATGCAGCGACGCCAGCACCTCCGCCCCGCGTACGCGCAGCTCCCCGAGCTGGAGATCCGCGAGCTGCGCCAGCGCGGCGTCGAGGTCAGCGAGCCCTACGAGGTGCCCCTGGTCGCCTTCACCGGCGACAGCCGGGTCGACATCCTCGACAGCGCCCCGGTCTTCCGCGAGGCCAGGCTGCTGATCATGGAGGTGACCTTCCTCGACGATCGGGTCGACGTCGCGCGCACCCGCGAGAAGGGCCACATCCACCTCGACGAGGTCCTGGAGCGCGCCGATCGTTTCGAGAACGAGGCGATCCTCTTCACCCACCTCTCCGCCCGCTACGGTCCGGGCGAGGCGGTCGAGCTGCTGCGCAAGCGCCTGCCGCCTTCGCTGCGGGAGCGGGTCTGGAGCCTGTCCGGCCCGGGGCCGGTGACGGCTACTCGTACAGATCCAGGATCGCCCGGTTGATGCCCGAAGACTCGGGATCGAGGCCCTCGCGGATCGCGTTGTCGCGCACATAGCCGGCGGTGATCTCCTGTGAGACGACCTCGACCTCGTTGTACCGGAGCTCAGGGGCCTGCGAGGCCGCCTTCAGCATGGCGGCGGCGTGGGCGGTGCGCCCGCCCAGCGCGTGGTCGGGGAGGCCCTGGAAGCGGTGGTAGGGGCGCTGCACTCCGACCACGAGCTGGGCGGGCTCCCGCTCGGCCCACCAGGCCAGGGCCTCCACGGGATCCTCCGGGCTGAGCCCGGCGAAGGTCTCCTGGTTGGAGGAGGGCGCGTAGAGCAGGTCCTCGGCGAGGTAGCCGGGGCTCTCGTAGTCGACCCAGCCGCGGACCTGGAGGTCGCCATGGCGACCCAGGGCGCCCGCCGCCAGCGCCCCGGCGAAGGAGCGCGAGGAGAGGACCACGGCGTCGGGATCGACCTGCTCCTGCGAGGCGACCCAGCGCAGCAGCGCGGCCACGTCGTCCTGCCCGGCGTAGCCGTTGGCGTCCTCCTCCCCATCGCTCTCGCCCCTCCCGCGCGGGTCCAGGCTGAGCACGGCCAGCCCGTGGTCGACCAGCACATCGCCCTGCGCCCCTTGAATCACCCGCTCGCCGCCCTCGAAGCCCGGGGGGAGGACGACGACCGCGCCATGGCAGTCCAGGCCTCGCGGCCAGCGGGCGCGGATCTTGAGGCGCAGCTCGGGCTCCACCTCCAGCCAGAGCTCTTCGTCCCGCTCGCCCGAGGCGCTGCCTTCGGCGGGAGCGGAGGCGCTGCATCCGCTGCCCGGCCACTGCCCGGGCGGCTGCTCGACCGAAACACAACCATGGGCGAGGAGGAGCGCGAGCAGCACCCCGACACGGTAGCATCGGATGGTTCCCCATGGCGCTGAGGCACCTCCACAGGACCATGAAAAAACGCAGCTCCCTGGCGCCTCGGCGACATGGGGGACGCGGGGGTTGGGG
>DDSR01000185.1:0-4875 GCA_002343455.1 Deltaproteobacteria bacterium UBA2385
CGACATCGCTATCGGCGGGCCCGGATCGGACGACATGAGCGGGGGTCACGGCGATGACCGCATGGCCGGCAACGATGGGGACGACATCATGAACGGCGGCGAGGGGCGCGACGCGCAGTGTGGAGACTCGGGGAACGATGAGATCGATGATGGGGACTCGGTGAACGACGCCGAGATCATCTGGGGCGACAACAGCGGGGATAATGCGTACTGCGACAACAATGGGACGCAGCGGGGGCCGAACACCACGGATGCGTGGATGCAGTGTTCCTCGACACTCTTGTCGTCCACCCGCCCTGCCGCCTGCCCGTGATCGTCGTCCTGGTCGCCCTCGTCCACCTCGCCTGTACCGGAAAGGACGGGCCCGATCCGGACACCGGGACCGCGCCCACCGGCGATGGAGGGGGCGGTACTGTGCCCACCGACGGCGGCGGCACAGACCCAGGCCCGGACGAGCCCTGCAATGGCATCGACGACGACGGCGACGGCCTGGTCGACGAGGCGTATCCGGACGTGGACAAGGACGGGCGAGCGGACTGCTTACAGTGTGCGCTCCCCGTCGCGAGCGAGGTCTTGGTCGAGCCAACAACGTGTTCCGTGGAGTGGACACCGTCCGATGGCCCATGGAACGTGGAGCCGATGTGGGAGTGGCGAGCTGAAGAGGAGGCGGACGGGCTCGACTTTGATGGCTGCAGGATCACTACGGTAGCTGACATCGACCAGGATGGCTATTCGGAGATCCTCTGTCAAGGAACCTACCTTCATATCGTAGAAGGTAGAACTGGCGAACGTCGTTGCACGGCGGAGGTCTTCGCCCAACGGTCGGCCCTGACCGTAGCGGATATGGACCGAGATGGAGAATTGGAGATCTATGGCCTCGATGGCAATGGCAGAGTCGCCGTCGTCGGTGCGACTTGCGAGGTCTTGGATACGTTCGGATCCGACATGGGGCCGCTGAACGATAGTCACGCACAAACCTACCTGGATGCGAAGCTGTTTGACTCGGCGGGCAATGGTGAGGTCCATTTTGCAGCGCATCGAGGAATGGTGTCGCTGGCGAGCCGTGAGAAGGACGTCATCTTCCAACGACACGACGACATGGCGGGCCGACGTCATGCTGTGTCCGGGGCGCATCTTGACTCGGACGAATTTCTCGACTACTTTACCTTTCGATCTCGATGGGATCACACAGGCTGGCCTGTCTGGCGCACCCTGAAGGTGGACAACGGGGACGAACCTGGCAATGTGGTTATCCTGGCCGATGACTCGGGCCAAGTCCTGATTGGTTGGGCGGGAATCGGGGTTCCATTTGAGATCTGGCATCCAGATGGCTACTCGATCTTCGAGCACGAAGAGGATTCGGTCTACTGGGGCTTGGACGGCTGTGCCGGCGATGTGGACGGCGACGGCGGGATGGAGATTATCATGCAGACCCGGAAGGCACGAGGGACTGGTCCTCAGCCCTACCTGATGGCATTTGATCCAGATGGAACAGAGCAGTGGCGCTTCGAGAGTTTCGAGCTCTCCGGCGGCGGGTATTGCGTCCTCTTCGACTTCGACGGTGATGGGGCTAATGAGATACTCGTTCCGGGTGAGTTTGGCATGAAGATACACTCCGGTTCGAATGGGGCCCTCCTGTGGGACCAAGACCTGGAATCAACCGACTCCACTACAAATCTTGAGTTGGTCATTCCCATCGACCTCGACCTGGACGGCTCCGTCGAACTCATCCGCACCAACGCGTTCGGCGCGGGCGACTCCCCCCAGTCCATCCAAGTCTTCCGCCACGTCCACCGCCAGTGGCCCCCCGGCGCCCCCTTCTGGGTCGGCGACGACTGGAACGGCACCCAGCTCCAGACCAACGGCACGGTGCCACGGGTGCAGAAGAAGGCCTGGGAGACCACCCGGCTCTGGCGCGGCCAGCCGACCACCTGGGTCCCCGGCGCGGACCTGGACGTGGAGGTCCTGGACTCCTGCGTCGCCGAGGCCGAGGTCGACAGCGCCGAGGTCCGCCTGCGGGTCGCAGTCCTCAACCGCGGCCCCGAGGAGGCCAACACCAGCGGCACCTTTCGGGTGACGGGCCTGGACGAGGCCGGGGCCGAGCTCGTCTGGCACGAGGATGCCTGGGAGTTCATCGGCTACGAGCAGAGCGGCGCGGTCTACGAGCTGCTGACCGACCGGGCCACCGCGGACCGCGGCATCACCCTGAGCGCCGCCCACGGCTACGACATCGCCATCACCACCCATCCAGGGGCCCCGCTACGGCGGCGATACCCACTCCAGAGCGCCAAGTCGCGGGCATCCAGGGCGCCAGGGAGGGACCGACCCGCCCAGGGGTGGCGCCAGCAGAGGCTTGATGTTTCCTATCCCTTCCCTTGTCGACCCCGTCGTACCAGGTCTCGTCGGCGTCGCTGCTGATGGAGGGGTCGGAGTCGTCGCAGTCGCGACCACCGTAGCCCTCGGCGCGGTCCCCGTCGCCGTCGGCGTCGTAGTCGTCGGCCCCGTCGCAGTCGCTGTCGACCCCGTCGTACCAGGTCTCGGGCTCGCCGGCGCCGACGCTGGCGTCGGTGTCGTTGCAGTCCGTGCCGCCGTAGAGCGCGCTGTCCAGCCCGTCGCCATCCGCATCGTAGTCCGAGTCGCCGGCGCAGTCGGAGTCGACGCCGTCGTACCAGGTGTCGGTCGCGCCGTCGTAGATCCGATCGTCCGTGTCGTCGCAGTCGTCGCCCCCGTGGGCGACGCTGTCGTGGCTGTCCCCGTCGGCGTCGTAGTCGCTGGCCCCGTCGCAGTCGCTGTCGACCCCGTCGTACCAGGTCTCCGTCATGTCGCTGCTGACGGCCGGGTCGGTGTCGTCGCAGTCCCCTCCGCCGTAGCCCGCTGCGCGGTCTCCGTCCTCGTCGGCGTCGTAGTCGTCGGCCCCGTCGCAGTCGCTGTCCTCGCCGTCGTACCACGTGTCGGTGGCGCCCCAGTGGATCGAGGCGTCCCGGTCGTCGCAGTCCAGCCCGCCCCACTCGTCGCTGTCGACGCCGTCACCGTCCCGGTCGTAGTCGCTGGCGCCGTCGCAGTCGCTGTCGACGCCGTCGTACCAGGTGTCGGCGGCGCCCGGGTGGATCCGGCTGTCGCCGTCGTCACAGTCCTCGCCCCCGTGCGCCGCGCTGTCGTAGCCGTCGCCATCGGCGTCGTAGTCGCTGGCGCCGTCGCAGTCGCTGTCGACGCCGTCGTACCAGGTCTCGGCCGCGCCGGCGGAGATGCTGGCGTCCCGGTCGTCGCAGTCGGTGCCGCCGAAGTAGTCCCACCGCTCGCCGTCGCCATCCGCGTCGTAGTCGTCCTCACCGCCGCAGTCGGTGTCCTCACCGTCGTACCAGGTGTCGGTGGCCCCCGGCCGGACGTCCTCGTCGTCGTCGTCGCAGTCGTCGCCGCCGAAGGCGTCGGAGGTGTAGCCGTCGCCGTCCGCGTCGTAGTCGTCGGCGTCGTCGCAGTCGCTGTCGACGCCGTCGTACCAGGTGTCGGTGGCCCCCGTGTAGACGTCGTCGTCGGTGTCGTCGCAGTCGTCGCCGCCGTAGGCCTCGCTGTCGTGACCGTCCCCGTCGGCGTCGTAGTCGCTGGTCCCGCTGCCGGAGCAGTCCGTGTCGACGCCGTCGTACCAGATCTCGCGATCGCCGGGGCTGATGGCGTCGTCGCCATCATCGCAGTCCTCGCCGCCGTAGGCCTCGCTGTCGAAGCCGTCCCCGTCCGCGTCGTAGTCGCTGTCGTCGGCGCAGTCGCTGTCCTCGCCGTCGTACCAGGTCTCCTCGGCCTCGGGGTTCTCGTCGTCGTCGCCGTCGTCGCAGTCGTTGCCGCCGCAGCGCTCGTCCATCCACCCGTCGCCGTCGCCGTCGCAGCTCCCGGTGCCGCAGACGTCTCCGTCCAGGCCGCCGGCGACCAGCAGCGTCGTGTAGTAGGGCGTGTACGTGCTGGTGCTGCCGAAGCCGGCGAAGAAGCCGAAGCTGGTCGCGCTGCCGGCCGCGACCTCGCCGCCATCCAGGACCGCGTGCAGGGTGGCGTCGCTGGAGGCACCGCCCGGATCCGACAGCGACACGCCGACGCCGGTCTCGAAGGACCCGAAGCCCACCGGATCCACGTCGGGATCGCACGTCTGGTAGCCCATCGTCAGGTCGGTGCCCGCGCCGGCCGCCTCGGCGTACTCGCCCAGCCCGTCGGCGGGGTAGTAGTCCAGCACGTCGTTGAGGGTCGCCCCGGTGCCGGCCCAGGTGTACTCGGTGTCGACGTTGACGCCGTGCATCACCTGCAGGTCGGTGATCGCGGCGTCTCCCAGGTTCACCACCTCGAACCACACCGTGACCACGCCGCCCTGGTCGATGGTCGTCGAGCCCGAGGTCACGCCGTAGCGCAGCCGCACGTACTCGTACTTGGTCACCTGCACGTCGCCGTGCCGGTAGACGTGGTACGCCTCGTCGTCTCCGGCCCACTCCTCGACCACGGTCCAGTCGCACACCCCGTCGGCGTCGTTGGCCTCGACCGTGACGGTGGCCCCGTCCTGCACCCACTGGAAGGTGAGCTGCTGCCAGGGGTCGACGCCGTAGGTCAGGTCGTTCCAGCCGTAGGCGACCGAGCTGCTGTAGGGGTCGGCGATCTGGAAGCCCGCCCCGCTGTCCGGGTCGACCCAGGTCCCGCACTCGCCGTAGGCGATCTCCCAGGAGCTGCCCGACATCGTGACCCCGGCCCGGGCTGGCGCGGCCAGGGCCAGGGCGAGCAGGGTCGAGAGCGGCAGGGTGGAGTGGAGGGGGGCGGCGAGGCGAGGCACTGCGAGCTCCACGGTGCGTGGGAGGATCCGGGTGCCGGGGAGAGCTTCCCACGGCGGGCGGTCGAGACCGGCGG
>DDSR01000185.1:4899-10683 GCA_002343455.1 Deltaproteobacteria bacterium UBA2385
CCTCCACCTGCCGGCGCCGCTCCCCCGCGACCACACGGGGCGCGCGGCGCGCGCACCCCGCCGCCCGCTGCCCCGCCCCGGCCTACACGGTGGGCCTGCCGTCCTACAGGTCCCAGTGCCCCGCGGCCTCGGGCTGGTACCCCACGCGCACGACGCGCACCCGGCGGGTGCGGCCGTGTGGGAGGCCCCAGGCGATGGACTGGCCGACGGAGAGCCCCAGCAGCGCACTGCCGATGGGCGCGAACACCGAGAGCCTGCCCTCCGAGGGGTTGGCGTCCCTGGGGTACACGAGGCGGAAGCGCGACACGCGGCCGGTGTCCTCGTCGATGTACTCCACCTCGGAGTTCATCGTCACGACGTCGGGAGGGATGCCCTCCGGCGCCACGATGGTGGCGCGCTCCAGCTCGTCGTCGAGGCCGGCGTCGACCTCCTCGGCGGGGACGCTGCGCAGCAGCGCCGTCAGGCGGGCGTGGTCCTGCTCGGTGACCAGGATGGGGGTGTCGCTCTGCAGTCGCTTCCAGTCGGTCATGACGTTGATCTCCTTGCGTCTGAGGTCCATGGGGATGGGCTCCGGGCCAGTGGCCGGGAGGGCCCGCGGCGAGGCGGGCGCGAACGAGTCGGCGCTGGCCGACGCGAGGGCGGATGCGTAGGGCTCGGGCGCATGGCCACGCAGGAAGGCGCCGGGCGCGACGCTGGGGTAGAGCTGGTCGCACCGTCGCACCTCGCCGTTGGCCAGCCGGCGGTGGATGTGCGCGGGGCGCAGCGCCTCCGGGCCGGGCAGGCCCATCGCCTCCAGGATCGCCCTGGCGGCCTGGACGGTCTGTTGGTGGTAGCTCGCGACGCGCGCCGTCTTGTCGGGGACATCCAGCCCGCGCACCAGCCAGGGGTTCTGGGTCGCGACCCCCGTGGGACAGGTGTTGGTGTTGCACTGCAAGGCCTGGATGCAGCCGAGCGCCAGCATCATCGCGCGCGCCGAGCCACAGGTGTCCGCGCCCAGCGCGATGCGCTTGACGAGATCGAAGCCGGTCACGTTGCGGCCGGTGGCCATGACCGTGACCTGCTCGCGCAGGCCGAAGCCGACCAGGCAGTGGTGCACGTGGACGAGGGCGTCCTCCAGCGGGGTGCCGACGTGGTTGGTGAACTCCAGCGGCGCCGCGCCGGTGCCGCCCTCGGCGCCGTCGACGTTGATGAAGTCCGGCGGGAGGCCGGTCTCGACCATCGCCTTGCAGATCGCCACGAACTCGGACAGGGAGCCCAGGCACAGCTTGAAGCCCACCGGCTTGCCGCCGGAGCGCTCGCGCAGCAGGTCGAGGAAGCGCAGCAGCTCGGTGGGCGTGGAGAAGGCGGTGTGCGCCGGCGGCGAGTGCACGTCCTGCCCCAGCGGCACGCCCCGGATCTCCGCGATCTCGGGCGTGAGCTTGGCGGCGGGCAGGATGCCCCCCAGGCCGGGCTTGGCGCCCTGCGAGAGCTTGACCTCGATCATCTTGATCTGCGGCCGCGAGGCCATCGCGGCGAAGCGCTCGACGTCGAAGCGGCCGTCGGGGGTCCGGCAGCCGAAGTACCCGGTCCCGATCTGCCAGATCAGGCTCCCGCCCGGCGCGAGGTGGTACGGGCTCACGCCACCTTCGCCGGTGTTCTGCGCGAAGTCGCCGAGGGCCGCGCCTCCGTTCAGGGCGAGGATGGCGTTCTTCGAGAGGGCGCCGTAGCTCATCGCGCTCACGTTGAAGATGCTGGCGTCGTACGGCTGCGTGCAGCGCCGCCCGCCGATCACCCGGCGCATCCGGGCCGGGTCGATGGTGGTGGGCCGCAGCGTGTGGCTCACCCACTCGTGCCCGGCGCCGTAGGTGTCGTGGCGCGTGCCGAAGGGGACCGTGTCGAGCTGGCGCTTGGCGCGCTGGTACACGACCGAGCGCAGCTCCCGGCTGAACGGAGTGCCGTCCTGGTCGGACTCGATGAAGTACTGGTGCAGCTCGGGGCGGATCGACTCCAGCAGGTAGCGGAGGTGTCCCACGACCGGGAAGTTGCGCCGGATGCTGTGGCGGGCCTGCAGCAGGTCGACCAGGCCGATCGCCGCCGCCGCGCCCAGCAGGCCACCGGCCACGCCGGCCGTGGGTCCGAACAGTGCGAAGGAGATCGAGAGGATGACGGCGGTCAGGAGCAGGACGGCGATGACGCGCACGGTGCCTCCTTGGGGGCGAGGTGGAACGGCGCCCGGGCTGGCCGGGTCCGGGAGGCGACGTGCGCCTCGACTCGATGGGGAGCGCTCCGCGTCGTGCGCGGAGGCGCAGGGCTAGCGCGCGCTCTGACCCGGGACGGGGAGCAGCGAGGAGCCGAGGGAGAAGCCGATGGTTCGCACGAGGATCATCATGACCTGCACACGAGTCCCCGCAGCATAGCCCGATCGGGCGGCGCTGTCGCCTGCGGGGCGCGCCCCGGCGCCGCCGGAGCCCCGGGGTGGCGACGCCCCGGACGCGCGAGGTCGGGGGGCTAGCGCCCCGCGGTCACCGCCAGCGGTGCGCGGTGCACGGCGGTGAAGCCGAGCTTCCGCGCGCTGTCCAGGATCCGCTCGAACTCGTGGCTGATCGTGGCGCCCGCCTTCTGCGTGACCTCGTCCTCGGTCGGCAGGTCGAAGTCGTCGGCGCCGTAGCGCAGGCCCAGCAGGGCGTCCTCGTTCCGGGTGAGCACGCTGGTGCGCAGGTGCGTGAAGTTGTCCAGGAAGATCCGGCAGATCGCCAGCCAGCGCAGGTACTCGCCGGTGCTGATCTCGCCGCCGCCCAGCTCGGTGTTCCACGGCTTGTAGGTCCAGCACAGGAAGCTGGCCAGCCGGTTGCCGCCGCTGGCCACGCGCTCGTCCTGGAAGTGCCGCAGGCGGTCGAGGTGCTCCAGGCGCTCGTCCAGCGTCTCGTCGAAGCCGATCACCATGGTCGCGGTGCTGCCCAGCCCGGCATCCAGCACCGCGGCCTGGGCGGCGTAGAAGTCCTCGACCTTGTACTTGCCGGGGCTGTGTCGCAGCCGGAAGCTGTCGGCCAGGACCTCGGCCCCACCGCCGCTGATCCACCGGGTGCCGCTGTCCCGGAACCGACGCGCGCCGTCGGCGTAGGAGATGCCCGTGCGCTTGCAGATGAACATGAACTCGGCGACCGTCATCTCGTAGTAGGTCACCGTGTCGTCGAAGCGCGCCCGCAGCCCCTGGAACAGCCGCGTGTAGTCCTCGATGCGCAGGTGCGGGTGGAAGCCGCCGTTGAAGCTGACCATCGTGCCGCCCAGGCCGATGATCCCGGCGATGCGCTCCGCGACCTGCTCCTCGGACAACAGGTAGGTGTCGGGGGCGCCCGGGAAGCGGTAGAACGCGCAGTAGTCGCAGCGGGCGACGCAGACGTTGGTGTAGTTGACGATGCCCATGACCAGGTAGGTCGCCCGGTCGGGCGGGTGGAACCGCGCGCGGACCCGGCTGGCCAGGTCCTGGAGCCGGGCGTCGGTGGCGTGCGCCCACAGCCAGGCGGCGTCGGCCCGGTCGATGCGCCGGCCCTGGTCGACCTTGGCGGAGATGGCGTCGAACATGGTGCCTCCGGCGGAGCGCGGCTCCGACAGGGGGCGGGGCCTATCCTGCCTCGGCCCGCTCACCACGCCGTGATCGGCCCCAGGTCGTGCAGGTCGGTGAGGCCCTGGCCCTGGAGGATCTGCACCGCGCGGGCGCTGCGGGCGCCGGAGCGGCAGTAGACGACCACCGGGCGATCGGTCGCGACCTCGTCCAGGCGCCGGTTCAGCTCGTCGACGGGGATGTTGAGCGAGCCGGGGATGTGGCCCTGACGGTGCTCGACGCCGGTGCGCACGTCGAGGAGCTGCGCCCCGGCGGCGACCAGCTCGCGGGCCGTGGCGCCGTCGCAGCGGACCGAGGGGGTGGTGGGGCGGGGCGCGCCGCCGCCGAAGAGCTTGCTGAGCCAGGACATGGTGCCTCCGAGGGTCGCCCGAGCGGGTCAGCAACGCCCGTGCCAGGCGGGCTGCGGCCCTGGCCCGCGGCTTGCACACGGTATGCTCGCCCACCCTGGAGGACCACATGCGCAAGGACACGATCCTCGTCCCCGTCGACTACACCGGCTGCGCCTACGAGGTCGTGGCCTCGGCCGCCGATCTCGCCGGGCGCCTGAAGGCCGACGTCGTGCTGCTCTACGTCGTCAAGCTGCCCGCCGGGCTCCCCGCCGACACCCTGATCCACCCGCACGGCAGCGCCGAGGCGGTCAAGGCCGTCGAGTACCTCGACAGCGACGCCCAGAAGCACCTCGAGCCGCTGTCCAACGTCTTCGTCGACGCCGGCTGCGGCGTGCGGATCGCGCTGAAGCACGGCGAGGTGGTCGAGGCCATCCTCGACGTCGCCCGCGAGGTGGGCGCCAGCATGATCATCATGGGGACCCACGGCCGCACCGGCCTGCGGCGCATCGTCGAGGGCTCGGTGGCGGAGAACGTGATGCGCCGGGCCACCTGCCCGGTCACCACGATCCGCACCCAGCAGCCCGAGGAGCACCCCGGCCTGACCGAGGCCCAGCAGCAGGCCCTGTCGGAGTCAGCCGGCTGAGGTTGTGTCATTTCGGTTGACCCGAAGTGACACATTGGTGGGCTGATCCGGGACGCACGGCGGTGGGCGAGGGGACGCGCGCCGGGTGGGTCGCCGCGCCCGTCCGCCGCCGCGCCCGTCCGCCGCCGCGCCCCTCTGCCGCCGCGATACCCTGGGCGGCATGCTCCCCCTCGCGCTGCTGCTCGCTCCCCGGGTCGCGCTGGCCGACCTGCCCCTGCCGCTCCAGCCGGAGTGCGGGCAACCCGATCGCCCCGAGCTCTGCCCCGAGGACCTCGGCTACGACTGGGCCCTGCTCTCCTGGATCCCCCAGGAGTGGCAGGCCAACGTGCGCCCCGAGGAGCTGGCGCTGGGGACCGGGGTCGGGGCCGACCGGGCCTGGCGCACCAGCACCGGCCGGACCGACGTCGTCATCGCGGTGCTGGACAGCGGCTACCTGTGGGACGACGAGCGCCTGCGCGCCAAGATCGCGCTCAACACGGGCGAGCTGCCGCTGCCGCAGGGCGCGGACGGCGCCCCCGCCGCCACCTACGACTTCGACGGCAACGGCTTCGTCAACGTGGACGACTGGGCGCAGGATCCGCGGGTCGATCCCGCCGCGGGGGTCGACACCGCCGACCACCTCCTGGATGGCAGCGACCTCATCCACAGCTTCAGCGACGGCGTGGACGACGACGGCAACGGCTTCGTCGACGACATCGCCGGCTGGGACTTCCTGTGGAACGACAACGATCCCTACGACGACACCCGGTACGACCACGGCACCTTCGAGGCGCGCGAGGCTGCCAACATGGGCAACGACGGGCAGTCCGGCATCGGGCCGTGCCCCAACTGCTTCGTCCTGCCGGTCCGGGTGGGGGACAGCTTCGTCGCCGACGGCAGCAGCTTCGCCATGGGCACCGTCTTCGCGGTCGACGCCGGGGCGGCGCTGGTGCTGGAGGCGCTGGGGACCGTCAACCACCCCAGCTACGCCACCGCCGCGATCGAGTACGCCTGGGACCGGGACGTGCTCGTCGTCGCCAGCGCCGCCGACGAGACCGCCTGGCACCCCAACGCCCCCGGCTGGGTGCACCACACCCTGTACGTGCACGCCATCGTGCCCGACACGGACGCGGAGGAGGCCACCACCTTCCTGGCCTACAGCAACTGCACCAACCACGGCGCGCGCCTGGACCTGTCGACCACCGCCTGTCATCGGCGCCAACGATCGCAGG
>DDSR01000260.1 GCA_002343455.1 Deltaproteobacteria bacterium UBA2385
GCACACCCCTTGCACTCTCTCTCTCTGGATTAGCTCCTCCGGAGTTCCTGTCCCAAGGGACTGGGGCCCACGGTCCCCATCCACTCACGGAGCAACCCATGAGCAACGAATCGAAGCGCGTTCTCCCCATGCGGAAGTTCACCGGCGCGGCCGAGCAGCCCCTCACCGAGGCCTGGGACGCCGGCGCCTACAAGACGATCTCGGCGCAATGCCGGATCGCCAAGCCCGGCAGCGCGGGGGGCTTCCTGGTCCTGCAGCACTCCGCCACCAACGAGGAGGGCTCCTTCATCAACATCCCCGGGGCGAGCTGGGAGGTCAACGGCGCCGGCGGCTACGTCCACATCGCCGACTTCCTCCGCTACGTGCGCTGGGCGACCTCCGGCACGATCGCCCAGGACCCGGTGGCGGGCATCGACGCGGTGGCGAAGCAGTGAGCCAGGGGGGCTGCGGCTGCCAGGGCGCGGTCGACCCGCAGGCCGACGGGACACGCTGCGGCTGTACCGAGACGGCGAGCCTGAGCCTCGGCACTCTACAGGACACGCTGCTGAAGGCCCCCGAGCAGGTACAGCAGACCTGCGGCAATGATCTGCCGAAGGACGGGAAGATCTACTCGTCGTCGCCCAACCTGCATCCCAAGGGGCGGGGCCTACGCGCCGGTGCGTCCGGCAAGGCAGCGGCCCGGCGGCTGCTGTTCCCGGGTTGCGCCGGCGAGGTCGAGGACCGGGGCGACATCTGCCTGCCAATCGTCCTGTGGCGACGAGCGGGCCGTCCCCGCCTGCTCGACCCCACGCTCCCTACTCGGGAGGAGGTCCGGGCCTCGCTGAAGAACCGCCTGGTGCTCGTGCCCGGGGGGCCGACCCTGGGCGACCCGAGCATCCAGTACCGGGCGGTGGAGTTCACCGTGCCGGCCCTGTGGTACGATCGGTGGCTGGCGGAGTACCGGTCCCTGGAGGGCAGCAATGAAGGCGGCACCTGGGTGGGCAGCGTCGAGGAGACCCTGGAAGGCGTCTGGTCCGACGCCCTGTCGGCCTTTGGGGCTTGGCGGGGGCTCGGCGACGAGGAGATCGACGCCGTGCTGGGCTGCTACAACCTGGACTCGGTGGCGGACCGCTCCATGTTCTGGCGCGAGGACCTGGGCTCGCATCGCGAAGCCTGGCGGATGATCGTGCGGCTGATGGTGGCCTATTCGGACGGGATCCGGGACGAGTTCCAGCCGGAGGGAGGGGCCGCCCGTCAGGCTTCGCGATGCGAGGGGCTGGGGGAGTTCGTGCGGAGCGTGATGCGCGGGTACGAGGCCACGAACAGCTACGGGAGGAGCTGCACGCAGACGGTCCACTTCGACAACAAGGACCATCGGTTTCGACACAAGGCGGTGGTTCGGTGCGAGACCACCGAGGCCGAGGAGATGCGCGAGGAGTACATGGACCCCGCCAAGAAGGAGAAGGACGACTATCGGTACTGTGGGCGGTGGTACAACAAGGACAGGGGGGAGGCGGGGGCGTACTTCGACGAGGAGTGGGACCAGTGGGAGGAGGGCTGGGACGCGGCCAGTCGAACGTACCAGGGGATAAACAAACCATACGAACCGGACGTACGGGCCGGCACCTTGGCCTACGGAAGCGATTTCAAGATGAACGTCAGCCCCATCCTGTTGGCCTGGGCAGGCTTCTCTGCGGATCGGATCCTGCACCGGGCCCGCATCGCCTGGGACTACGCCCGGTTCTCCGGCGACGAGACCTACAGGACGCATGCCAGGCGACTCGGCAGCTACGCCCTCTCCACCCTGCTGCCCCTCGGCGAGATCCTGATCCACGAGCTCGGCCACAGCTATCTGAGCGCTCGACACTGCCGCTACGGCTGCATGCTTCGAGAGCGCAGCCCTCGCCTGGCACTGCCACGTCCGGGGAGCCCTCGGGCTGCCCCTCGCCCTCTACACGAGCGACTCCTCTGAGGCGTACTACACCTCGGGCGACGGCATGGAGTCCTCCATGACCCGGCGAGGCACCCTGCACCACGAGTTCGGCGGCAACGAGGTACGCCTGCGACGCACGACCGGGGGAGGAAACTGCGCGTCCGACACCACGGAGTGGTGGGTCAACGAAGGCATTCACGAGATCGACACCTCGCGGGGGTTTACCCTGAAGCGGGTGATCAGCGCGGGTCAGCTCTGTTGGACCTGCACCATCGACGAGGCAGGCACTCCTGGGGCGACCGGCGACTACTGCCTGCGACGGGCCTGGCAGACCTTCGATGCGCGGGTCAACGTGTTCACGGGGGACGTCGTCTCCGTCCAGGGGGCTCAAGAGTGGACCTTGGCCCGCTCCTGCGCCACCGCTCCCGATTGGTTCGATTCCAACAGTGTCGCAGACTACACCTGGTGCTGGAGGTCGACATGATGCCGATGCTATTGCTGAGCGCTCTCCTCGGACCCATTGGTTGCTCGGTAACTTCACTCACGGCGTGTGGAGACAAGATGACGTGCCCGGACATGTCAGGCCGTGGCTGCTATGAGGTCGGGATACCAGAGGAGTATGGTGCGGGGTGGTGTGACGAATGTGGTAACCTATACCTATGTGGGAGCGGCGACGTGCCGATCTTGTCCGACGGCTACTGGCCGTGTTCCTGCATCGATGAGAACGGCTTCTTCGACCAGTTCAGGGAGCAATGCCACACTACAGAGGTGTAACATCTCGCATCGAGGCGCGAGCGTAGCCTTGACCGCGCCGAATTCGCCACTCGCCTGTGTTCCCCTTCACCGTTGACGGTGCAACTCTGGAGTGTAGGCCCGAGGCGCGCTGCTGGCGTCGGTGCTGTTGGGGAAGAAGATGCCGGTGTAGGCGAGAGGGCGGGGGCTGGTCTGGGCAGGGGCGGTGGGCTTGCTGGTGGTGTTCGCGCGCGACACGGCGTGTGATTTCATGTGCTTTCGGTTCTGAGGGCAGCAAGATTGTTCAGAGATGACCCCCCATCCCCCCGGAATCCTGGCCTCCCATGGACTCCTGGCTCCTCACCTTCCCCGCCGATGGCCGGGTCGCCCTCCTCCCCGACGAGCCGCTGCGGCGGCAGGCCCTGCACCGCCTCGCCGCCGTGGTCCGGGACCGGGCGCTGCTCTTCTGCCTGGTCGACGACCACGTCCACCTCGTGGCGCGGGGCGAGCGCGCCGAGGTCGGACGCCTCGCCCGCGCGGCGCTGCTGAGCCTGCGGACCCTGGCCCCACGGCTGGAGCCGGCGCACATTCGCCCGGTCGACGGGCGCTCCCACCTGCTCCACCTGGTGCGCTATTGCCTCCTCCAGCCCCAGCACCACGGCCTCGCCGGCCACCCGGCGCTGTACACGGGCTCCTGCTTCCTGGACCTGGTGGGCGCGCGGCGGCTGCCCGGGCTGCGCCTGCCGTTGTCCGAGGCCCTGCCCCGGCTGCGCGGGCGCGAGCTGCTCGCCATCGTCGGCCTGACCGAGGAGCGCCTGCTGCCAATCGACGACGAGCTGCTGCGCGGGCTGGGCCTCACCCGCCTGGTCGAGGCCGCCGCGGCAACGCTGGCGGTCGGACCGGTCCTGGCGGGCAAGCAGCCGGCGGTGGTGGCGGCCCGGGCGGCGGTGATCGCTCTGTCCACGGCCCGTACGACCGAGCTGGCCTGGGCCTTGGGCATCAGCACCGAGTCCGTCCGCCAGCACCGCGCGCGGCCGGTGGAGCCGAAGCTGCTGCGCGCGGTGCGGATGCGCCTCGCGGTCGAGCAGCGGGTGGCCGAGGCGGCCGGGCTGGTCGGGGAGGAGGAGGAGGCGTACCGGGTGGGGACTCCCCCTCGGGCGGGAGAGGGGCAGTGATATGGCACACCCCTTGCACTCTCTC
>DDSR01000386.1:0-12482 GCA_002343455.1 Deltaproteobacteria bacterium UBA2385
GCCTGCGGCCGCCCCCCCCAACCCCCGCGTCACCCTTGTCACCGAGGCGCCAGATCCCTGGCTTGATGCGTGATCCTGGGAGGCGCCCCGGCGCCACGGGTACCCAGCCGGCAGAGCCCGGGGTTCAGACCTGCGACAAGCCCTTGAGCAGCCGCTCCTCGGCGTCGTCCGGCAGAATGCTGTCCTCGGCGTCGCCGTCCTCGTCGTCTCCCTCGCGCCACTCCTCGGCCACGTTGGCGTCGACCGCCAGGCTGGCCACGGCCGCCGTCGCCTGGGCGAGCTGCTGGCACATCGCCACGATCAGCGCGCGGCGGAAGGGCGAGGCCACCTCGAACTCGCCCGTGCGCATGATCACGCGGGCGCGGCGGGCCGACATCTGCAGCAGCGTCACCGGCCCCTGGGCGCGGATGCTGGCCGTGCGGTCGGTCACCGAGAGCACGCCGACATGGCCGAAGAAGCAGGGGGCCGTCAGCTCGGCCACGATGTGCTCTCGCCCGCTGTTGCTGCGCTTGCGCACCTGCACCGTGCCCTGCGCCAGCACGTAGAGCGTGTCGGCGGGCGCGCCCTCGTGGCAGATCAGCTCGCCATCGGCGAAAGAGGCCGACTCGAACTGGGCCGCGAGCTGGCCGAGCGCGGTCGGGCCGGCCTCCCGCAGGCCCGCCAGGGAGGCCAGGACATCGGCGCTCATGGGCTCTCCTCCTTCTGGTACATGCGCATCAGCTCGTCCAGCAATCCGCCGGACTTGTGCGTGTCCAACAGCTCGGCCAGCGCCTCGTTCGTGTACTGCATGCGCAGCGAGACCGCCTGAAGCACCGCCCGCTCCAGCGACTCGGCCGCCGGGTGCTGCTCGGCGATCAGCTCGTCGTAGGCCGCCCGGGGCAGCAGGGCGGCCAGGCCGGGGCTGGAGGCCACCACATCCGCCGTGCGGGGGCGGCTGGGGTCGAAGAAGCTGACCTCGCCCAGCACCGAGCCCGGGTCCAGGATCGCCACCAGGTAGCGCTTGTCGCCCGCGCGGGCGTAGACGTCGGCGAAGCCTTCCAGCAGCAGGAAGAGGTCGCTGTTGCGGTCCCCGGCGCGGATCAGCACGTCGCCCGACTCGAAGGGCAGCGAGCGGAAGCGCCAGAGCAGCGAGTCCTGGGCGGCCCGATCGAGGCCCGCCAGGAGGGGCGTCGAGCGGAGCGGCTGTTCGATCGAGGGGTCGAGGGTCGGCGCCATGCGGGATCCTGCTTGCTCGGCCCTTCTTAGCAGAGTGCGGACGCCGTGTCCCCTCGCTCAATGTCCGGCCCGCCTTGACGGGAGCGTCCAGGGTGGTGATGCTGTACTCGTTCTCTGACAGCGCTGACCTCTCCCGGGCCTCCCCAAGGCCTGGAGCTGGGAGGTGACTGTTCCATCTTGGGGGCGCAACGGTTTCGACGGGGTTGTGACCTTTCGAGGCTGCGTGTCGAGGTGCTTTGCCCTCGTAAAACTCGAAGCAAAAAACCATAAGTGCCAACAACAACAAGCACTTCGCTCTCGCCGCCTAACAAGGCCGCTTGAGTCGTTCGGCCCCCCTGCGCCAGGGTGGGGGGAACCGGGCGTAAACAATCCTGGATAGTCCCGATCCGTCACGTGGCGTGGCGATGGGGGACGATAAATAATCAACAATTCGCCAACAACGTCGGTCTAGGGCGTGGTCCTGGACCTGGCCGGCGTCGAACTCCAGGACCTACACACGTAGACGCCGACATCGGGCAGCTTCGGACGCGGGTTCGACTCCCGCCGCCTCCACCATTTGCAAATGAGCTCCGCCCGGCCTCACCCGCCGGGCGGAGTCAATTGGGTAGAGGACGTTCGGGCGGTGCCTGCGAGGTGCACGGGCGACGCCAAGGCCTACGCGAGGAGCGCCGAACAGAAGCTCCCCACGGCGAGGACCGCGTCTGCTCGAAGTGTGGTGCCGTCGAGATCGTTGTGGTCAATAAGCATCTGATCCGCGTAGGCCTCGGGGCACTGGGCACCAGGGGTGCCGAAGTTCGCCTGGAGGTCGCCGAGCGCCGAGCGCAGCATTCCGAGGTCGCCCCGGAACAGGTCGAGGACCCTCCGGGCCGCCTGCTCCGGCCCGCCCTGGTCGTTGTGGAGCAGCACGAAAGCGATGTCGTACCAGTCTTTCGTCTTGCGGCGGGAGTAGGCCGCCGCGCACTTCGCGAGGAGGAACCCGGCCAGCCCGGTGACGTTCACCTCAGCGATGTGTCGCACGCCGCCGATCTTCGCTGCGAGGCTGCGGACCTGGATGTCCTTCGCGGCGAACCCCGTCCCGCGCAGGTTCGCCGCGCCGAGGGACTCGCACCCGTCGAACACGATCTGAGCGCCCGAGACCTGGTCCTCCAGGTCGGCCAGCAGCTCGAACTTGATCACGGCGCCCTGCTCGGGACCGTCGGCTTTCCAGCGCCAGATCCGCTCGCCGTCGGGCTCGAACTCCGCGTTCAGCATGGCCAGCTCCAGCCTCCGCGTCTGGACGGAGCCGCAGGCGATCTCGAGATCGACCTGGACGTCCACGTCGGTGGTGCCCGCGTGCTGGTAGCCACTCCCCGTGCACAGCAGCTCGGGGACGAGGCCGCCGAGCACGACGAACTCGGGGCGCCCGCCGTAGTGGTGGACGACACGCACCAGCGCGCGCTCTGCGGCGCGTCGCGCGGCCCGGCTGCGCTCAGGCTCGTCGGCCATTCATCACCTCCCACAAGTGCTCTGCTGCCTCTTCGCCTCGAACGCCCACGGTCCGGAGGTCGACGTAGACACGCGGCCAGGGCGCGACCCTCAGGCCGCCGACCTCGGTCGCCAGGTGTCGCACGCCCTGGGTCGGCATGGGCCTCAGGGTGAGGCGGCCGCCCTCGATCGGCCGGAGTCCGACCTCGCTGGCGGCGGCTTCGAGGCCCGCCAGGGTGTCGCTGTCGACGTAGACCTCGGTGGCGCCGATGGCGGTCAGGTAGGGGCCCAGCACCGCAGCCGCGGCCGCCCCCGTCGCGCACCAGCCCACCTCGCGGCTCGTCCACTTCCGGCCCGCCTCGACGAGGCTCGCCACGGGATCGCGCCAGGTCACACCGATCTGGAGGCTCACCGCGGGTCGAAGCGCTTCGGCCGCCTGGGCGTACGCTGCAAGCAGCGCCCGCGCGTCGCGCACCCGCCGCGCGGATCCGCGCCCACGCGCAGCGTCGGCTTCTAGCAGGTCCAGCTCGGCGAGCGAGCGCAGGGCGGTGGTGCAGCTCCCGGTCGACAGGCCGGTGGCCTCCCGCGTCTTCGACACGGTGGGCTCTGCGCCACAGAGCACGCTCTCCGCCACGGCCAGAACGGCCGGCGTCCACCGGGCCTGTGCGGGCGACGACGGAGCGCGATGCCCGGACTTGGAGACGATGATGGTGCCCAGGGCGACCTCGGCCGCCCCGGTCTCGTCCACCCAGGACACGCCGGCCTTCGCCAGCGCGTCGCGAGCCCCTGGCGACAGGTGCCGCCCTACGACGACGTCCAGACGCTCGGAGGCGTCCAGCGCTCGCCGAACGTCGCCAAGGTCTCCTTCGCCGACCCACTTCACCTGAATGACCCGTTCACCGAGGACGAAGTCGGGGCCCAAAGGTCCGGCGCTGACCTTCAACCGAACGGCGGGCGGAAGGACATCCAGGAATGCCTGCTCGGCGCGGTTCGGGGCTCGGGATGGCTTGCGGCGGGTCATCGGGAATGTCCAGTCGAGACGAATACCTCAATGTGCCACTGAAGTATAGCGAACGGGTGAGGTTTCGGCCACCGCTACCTGGCGCCGCGCAGCGCCCGGACCGGCCTCGGCGCGCGGCTCGGCGGGCGCCTGAGGCTCCGCCTGCTCACGTCGCCTCAGTGCCGCCGACACCGTCTCCCTGCTCACCCCGCACGCCCGCGCCCGCTCCGCCCCGCTCCGGTACCGCCCCTCGGCCAGCCACCGCCTCCACCCCTCCGCGCCGCCCGTCGTCCTCAGCACCACCCGCACACCCTCGACCTCCCCCGGTCGCCCCTGCATCGGGATGCCGCGTGGTCGCGCTGAGCAGCTCGAAGAGCTGATGGTGAAGTCGGGCGGTTCACGACGCCAAGATCATCGCAGGATGACCGCTCATCCCCCCGGAAACCTGGACTCATGCCAGGTTTCTGCCAGGATACCCATTCATCCCCCTCGTAACCTGGCCTCAATCCAAGTTGGTGGCGGGATGACCGCTCATCCCCCCGGAAACCTAGCCCCCAACAGACTCCTGGCACATCACCGACCCCGCCGTGGTCCAGTGCCGGGGCCGGCGCTGTACGGTCGAGCCTCCACCTCTACTGGTGCACCACCGACGACGGCGACGAGGACTGGTTCATGGTGGCCCCCTCCGCCCGTCAGGCGGCGCGGCTGCACGAGGATGCCGAGGGGTACGAGGAGGGCGAGGCTCGGGCCGAGCGGGTCGCCGAGGTGCCCGCGGGGGTGCGAGCCGAGCCTGGCTGGCCGAACCGGGCCACCATCGAGGCCTGCGGCGGAGAGCTCCTGCCGTACTGCCCCGCCGGCGGGCCAAGGGACGCGGCGCTACGCGATGCGCTGCGGCAGCGTGGAAGGGTGGTGCGCATCGGCGACCGGGTCTTCGTAGAGGGCGACATGGTGAGCGCCTGGGTGCAGGAACGCCCGGATGTGGAGCCGGAGGGCTGAGATCAGACCGGCGATCCCAGCGGCGACGAGGGCCAGAAGTCCGTGACGTACACCGAGGTGCTTCGGCAGCATCGCCTGCTCGACGCCCTCGGAACCTGTCAAAGAAAATGGGACATGGGGTGGAAGATTCTACGGAAGCGGGAGCGAAGGAAGGTGGCGCGCTCCAGGTCGAGCTCAAGTCCCTCGCGCTCCGCTCGGCTCAGCACCCTGCCGGGATCCTGCTTCCGAATGCCCTGCGGCCGTCTGACCGAAGCCCCCTCCCCTCCAGGCACCTGCTGCGCAGTGCTAAGCTCCCGGCCCCGAACCCCTTGGTTGGTTGTCCGGCTGTTGATCGCCGCCGGCCCCGGCCCGAAGCCCCACTGGGGCCCTTCCCGGAGCAGCTACCCCGCTCATGCCCCCCCCCGACGCCCAGAACCCCGAGCAGCTCGCCCGTCGCCAGATCGACGCGATGCTGCTCGCCGCCGGCTGGGACGTGCAAGACCGCTCCGCGATGAACCTCGGCGCCGCCCCAGGCGTCGCCATCCGCGAGTTCCAGACCCACGCCGGCCCCGCTGACTACCTCTTGTTCCTGGGCAACCTGCTCGTCGGCGTCGTCGAGGCCAAGAAGGCCGGCGTCACCCTGTCCAGCGTTGAGGCCCAGACCCTCGCTTATGCCGAGAGGGCCCCCAAGCCCTTGCAGGTGCCCGTCCGCCCGCTGCCCTTCCTCTACGAGAGCACCGGCGTCGAGACCTGGTTCACCAACGGCCTGGACCCCGATCCCACCGCCCGCCGCGTGTTCTCCTTCCACCGCCCCGAGACCCTGGGAGTCTGGCTGGACGCTGAGCTCGACCGCCGCCAGGGCAAGCCGGGCGCCCTGCCCGCCCCCACCCTGAAGGGCCGGATGCGCCTGGCCTCGCCGCTCAACGCCGCGCGCATGTGGCCGGCCCAGATCCGCGCCGTGGAGAATCTGGAAGGCAGCTTCCGCGACGGCCGGCACCGGGCGCTCATCCAGATGGCCACCGGCGCGGGGAAGACCTTCACCGCGATCTCGGCCGTCTACCGCCTGCTGAAGGAGGGGCGCGCCCGGCGCGTGTTGTTCCTGGTCGACCGCGGCAACCTGGGCAAGCAGGCCCTGACGGAGTTCGAGGCCTACACCACGCCCGACGACGGCCGGAAGTTCACCGAGCTGTACACGGTGACGCGCCTGACCCACAACAAGATCGACCCGGTCAACAAGGTCGTCATCACCACCATCCAGCGGCTCTACTCCATCCTGCGCGGCGACGAGTCCTTCGACGACGAGCTGGAGGAAGGCTCGGCCTTCACCGGCAGCGGCTCGGCCCTGGTCCGCGAGCCGCCGCCGGTCGCCTACAGCCCCTTCCTGCCGCCCGAGTTCTTCGACGTCATCGTGGTCGACGAGTGCCACCGCTCGATCTACGCCCTGTGGCGCCAGGTGCTGGAGTACTTCGACGCCACCCTGGTGGGCCTCACCGCCACGCCGGCGAAACACACCTACGCCTTCTTCCACAAGAACGTCGTCAGCGAGTACACGCACACCCACGCCGTGCGCGACGGTGTCAACGTGCCCTTCCAGGTCTACGAGATCCGCACCCGCGTCACCGAGGGCGGGGCGGTGCTCGTCGCCGAGCCCGACACGGTCGTCGGCAAGCGCGACCGCCAGACCCGGCAGGTCCGCTGGCAGGCGCTCGACGAGGACCTGACCTACACCGCGTCCCAGGTGGACCGAAGCGTCGTCGTGCCCGACCAGCTCCGCACCGTGGTCCGCGAGCTGAAGGCCCGGATGTTCACCGAGATCTTCCCTGGCCGCACCGAGATCCCCAAGACCCTGATCTTCGCCAAGTCCGACGACCACGCCGAGGACATCCTGCGCATCCTGCGCGAGGAGTGGCCCCTGAGCAACCAGGCCGCGGTCAAGGTGACCTACAAGCCCGAGCGGCAGGAGGGCGACCTGGCGCGGCGGGGGGCGTCGCACAAGCCCGACGAGCTGATCCAGGCCTTCCGCAACAGCTACCACCCCCGCGTGGCCGTCACCGTCGACATGATCGCCACNNGCCACCGGCACCGACATCAAGCCGCTCGAATGCGTCGTGTTCCTGCGCTCGGTGAAGTCGCGGGGTCTGTTCGAGCAGATGAAGGGCCGCGGGGTGCGGGTCATCAAGGACGCCGACTTCCAGGCAGTGACCCCCGACAGCAAGCACAAGACCCACTTCGTGATCGTCGACTGCGTGGGCGTCATGGAGGACGGCAAGTCCGACCCGCCGCTGGACCGCGAGCGGGGGATCAGCTTCCCCAAGCTGCTGGAGATGGTGCGCGCCGGCAACCGCGACGAGGACGTTCTGGCGACCCTTGCCGCCCGCCTGGACCGGATGGACCGCCAGCTCTCCCCCGCGCAGCGCGAGCAGCTTGAGGCCCAGAGCGGCGGCGTCTCGCTGCATGACCTGGTCGCCGGCATCCTCGACCGGCTGGACCCGGACATCGAGGACAGCCGCGCCCGCGCCCTGGCCGGGCTGCCCGAAGGCACCGAGCCGACCGAGGCCCAGGTGCAGGCGGCCCAGCAGGAGCTGCGAGAGGAGGCCGCCGCGCCCATCGCCTACGCCCCGAAGCTGTGCGAGGCCCTCCTGGAGGTGCGCAAGGCCCAGGAGGTCACCCTGGACGTGGTCACGCTCGACGAGGTGACCCGCAGCGGCCTGCGCCCCGACCTGGCCATGGACCACGACGCGGACAGGCTGCTCATCGGCGAGTGGGAGAGCTTCTGCCACGAGCACAAGGACGAGCTCGACGCGCTGATGGTGCTCTTCGCCCGCCCCTATGCCCAGCGCCTGACCCGGAAGCAGTTGATGGAGCTGGTCGCGGCCATCCAGCGCCCCCCTCGCCAGTGGACCGGCGAGGCGCTGTGGGCCGCCTACGAGCGGGTCGAGAAGGACCGGGTGCGGGGCGCCTCGCGCGGGCGGCTGATGACCGACCTGATCAGCCTGGCGCGGCACGCCATGGGGGTCGAGCCCGAGCTGGTGAGCTACGCCGACCAGGCCGGTGTGCGCTTCGCAGGGTGGTTGCGCCAGCAGGCGCAGCAGGGAAGGACGTTCACGGGGGAGCAGGTGGGCTGGCTGGAGCTGATCCGCGACCGGATCGTGGTGGACCTGGAGGTGCGGATGGAGGACTTCGACGAGATGCCCTTCGCCGAGAGGGGCGGGCTGGGCAAGGTGTGGACCTTGTTCGGTGAGGAGATCGAGGGAATCGTGGATGAGTTGAACCGGGAGTTGGTGGCGTGATCCCTGAGCATTGGCGGAGCATCCAGCTTGAGCACGTGGGTACTTGGGGTAGCGGCGGCACGCCCCGGCGCGGCGTTGATGGCTACTACGGCGGCCCCATTCCTTGGCTAAAGATCGGCGACCTGACGGACGGCCCCACTGGCGAGAGCGAGGAGAAGATCACCGAGCGCGCCATCGCGGAGAGTTCCGCCAAGCTGATCCCCGCGGGCGCCGTACTGGTTGCCATGTATGGTTCTATCGGGAAGCTCGGAATCGCCACTGCTCCCCTGACGACGAACCAAGCCATCGCGTTCTGTGTCCCAAATACACGACAAATAGGCAGCCTTTACCTGTTCTATTGGCTCATGTCGCAGCGGACTGCTCTCTTCCGCATGGGGAAGGGGGGCACACAGCTGAACATCAGCCAGACTGTACTCCGCGGATTGTCGATGCCCCTCGCCCCCCTTCCGGACCAGCACCGCATCGTCGCCGCCATCGAGACGCACTTTTCCCGCCTCGACGCCGCCGTCGCCTCGCTGACCCGCGCCAAGGCCAACGTGAAGCGCGCCCGCGCCAGCGTGCTCAAGGCCGCCGTCGAGGGCCGGCTGGTGCCCACCGAGGCCGCCCTCGCCCGCGCCGAGGGCCGCCCCTACGAGCCCGCGTCGGTGCTCCTCGACCGCATCCTCGCCGAGCGCAAGGCCGCCTGGGCCGCCAGCGGCGCCCGCGGCAAGTACCAGGAGCCGGTGAAGCCGGAGACGGAGGGCTTGCCGGGGCTTCCAGAGGGGTGGTGTCGGGCGACGCTCGAACAGATTGGCGACGGCGCACGTCCTTTCGCCTACGGGGTCCTTGTGCCAGGACCCGACGTGCCTGATGGCGTTCCGTTCGTGCGAGTGGGCGACATTGGGGAAGGCCAGGTTGCCGACCGCCCGGAGAAGTCAATCGCGCGAGCCGTGGCGGACAAATTCAAGCGCACCTACCTACAAGGCGGCGAGTTGCTGCTCTCGATCGTCGGGACCATCGGGCGCGTGGGCATCGCATCGGAGAGGTTAAAGGGTGCCAACGTCGCCAGGGCTGTCGGAGTGCTTCCGCTTGGTGATAGTGTGAGTTCGCAGTTCGTGGTTCACGCGATTCGAAGCCCGGCGACAAAGCATCGACTGGCGGGTGCCGCGCACGAGGTTGCGCGAAAGACACTGAACATGGAGGACGTTCGAGCCGCCTCGGTCCCCCTCCCCCCCCTCCCCGAACAACACCGCATCGTCGCCNNGAAGTCGACCGCCGCCTCTCCGTCCTCGACGCCCTCGACACCACCCTGGACGCCAACCTCGCCCGCTGCGCCCGGCTGCGTCAGGCCATCCTCAAGCGGGCCTTCGAGGGTCGCCTGGTGCCTGCGGAGCCCGCGAATGCTCGCTGAACGCGTGCTTGCCCGTGCCTGGGACCGCTCACAGACCGTCCAGACGCAGCGCGAGGGCTTCCTGGAGGACGCGCTCGCGATGGTGCTGGAGGCCACCGACGCCTGGCCGCGACTCGTCGCGCACTTTCGCTGGCCGGTGCCAATCGGACCGTTCGTCCTCAGCGCCCAGGATCGCGTACCTGACGGTCGCTCCGACTTACGCTTGCGTTTCGCCGACGGGCAACAGGTGGTGTTGGAGTTGAAGGCCGGCCCCGCTCCCAGCGCGGGCCAGCTCAAGCAGTACGTCGAGCCCGGCGTGCAGATCATCGGCCTTGCCAGCACGCCCAGGCGCTACGCCGACCCATCTGTCGTCGGCACGACGACGTGGGCCGACCTTGTCCGTATCCCCTGGGCCGCGCCCCCACTCGCGTGGCGCCAGTTCGTCCACCTCGCACACGCTCTGAGAGTTGCCATGCCTCCTGTAGATGTCTCCGCACTTGTCGGTCTGCAGGCGTCCTACGACGCCCAGGACACCGTGTTCACATGGGCCAAGGAGGCGAGTGACCTCGTCGCGGCACGGCTGTCGGGTGACGGCGTCACGTGGGTGGTCAAACAAGGAAAGCGAGGAAGGCGCTACGTGGAGCGTGCCTATCGGCGGCAGGTCGCGTGGGCCTGGCCAGCGCCGTGGAAGGCCCACCCCTACGCGGGTGTGCTCGCCGGCTTCTACATGGGCCACCCGAGTCTCCCCCTGCTCGTTCCGGGGCTTCCCGATCTCCGCCTGTTCTGGCATTGCCGCCCCGGGGAGGCCCTGCACACGGCCCTCCGCGCGGACCCCGCAATGGCCGAAGCGGCCGAGGCGTGGACGAGGCGGAACGGCGACAACGCCGTCCGCGCATGGGACCCGGCGGGATGGGCGCAACTCTCGGCGCGTTGTTCCTCGTCGGTCCTGCTCGACGCGGTAGAGCCAGGGCGCACCTTCCTCGACTGGGTGGCCCGAATGCTCGACGAATGGGAAGAGGACGGCATCTGCGGTGCGATGCGTCCCCACCTCCAGCCCTTGTCCAGCAAGCCCATAGACGACGAGGATGGCCCGCCGCTGTCAGCAGACGACGACGACGGGGGCGAGCCTTGAGCGCCGACGCCAACCGCATCGTCAAGCCCAACGACCTGTCGTCTCAACAGGTGCGGAACGGAGCCGAGGCCAGCCTGTGAAGCTCGACCTCGCCGCGCTCCGCGAAGGCTGGGACTTCGAGGCCAAGCTCGCCGCCGGGCGCGACGGCCGCGGTGCCGTCCCCGCGTCGTTCTTCGAGACGTACTCGGCGATGGCCAACACCGACGGCGGCGTGATCGTGCTCGGGTTGGCCGAGCGCAAAGACGGCAGCTTCGATCTCGCGGGGCTCGGCGACGCGGCGCGGGTCGAGCAGGAGCTATGGGACCAGCTCGACAACCGGCAGAAGGTCAGCGTCAATGTGCTCGCTCGACGTGACGTCACCGTGGAGCGGCACGTCGAGCGCGACGTGCTCGTGATCCGTGTCCCGCGCGCACATCGCACGGCGAGGCCGGTCTTCCTCGGCGGCAACCCGATGAACACTTTCCGGCGGTCCGGCCAGGGCGACCGGCGCTGCACCGAGCCCGAGGTGCGCCGTATGATCGCCGACGCGAGCGACGTGCCCGCCGACAGCGCCATCGTCGAGGGCTACGGCCTCGACGCGCTGGACACCGGGACGATTGACGTCTGGCGCAACCTGTTCAGCGCGGTGGAGCCGCGGCATCCGTTCCTTCAGGGCGACGTGCTCGCCATGCTGCGGAGCATCGGCGCGTGGCGCACGGACACGAAGGCGGGACAGGAGGGGCCGACGATCGCCGGCCTGCTGATGTTCGGTCGTGAGCGTCCGATCCTCGATCGCTTTCCTTGGTATCAACTGGACTACCGAGAGCTCGACGAGCGACGGCCCGACCTGCGCTGGATTGACCGCGTCACCATCGACGGGAAGTGGTCGGGCAACGTGTTCTCGTTCTTCCTGCGGGTGGAGCCGAAGCTGGTCGCTGACCTGAAGGTGCCCTTCAAGCTCGCACCCAACATGCAGCGCATCGACTCGACGCCCGCCCACGAGGCGCTGCGCGAGGCCCTGGTCAACACGCTCATCCACGCCGACTACACCGGCACGCGGGGCATCCGCGTGTTCAAGCGGCGGCGGTCGTTCGAGTTCATCAACCCCGGGCTGCTGCGTGTCCCGTGGTCCGTCGCCGTCCAAGGCAACGCGAGCGACCCGCGCAACCCGAGCTTGCAGAAGATGTTCCAGCTCGTCGGCTTCGGCGACCGCGCCGGCTCGGGCGTGCCGAAGATCACCCTCGCGTGGCGCGAGGAGGGCTGGCCGGCGCCGCAGGTGAGCGAGGACTTCGACGCCCAGGAGACGCGGCTGGTGCTGGACATCGGCCACCTGGAGCCGAGCTCCGAGCAGACCGACCGAGTCACAGGTGAAGTCGCAGGCGAAGTCACAGGTGAAGTCGCAGGCGAAGTCACGGGTGAAGTCGCTCGCCTGCTGGGCGTCCTCACCGGCGAGATGACCCGCGGGCAGCTTCAGCGAGCGCTCGGACTTGCCAGCCAGGCCAACTTTCGCGATCGTTACCTCGCGCCTGCGCTCCTGGCGGGCCTGGTCGAGATGACGCTGCCCGACAAGCCGAACAGTCGTCTCCAGAAGTACCGCCTCACCCCGGCAGGCACGGCGCGCCTCGCCGCCCGCCCCAAGGACTCCGACTCATGAGCGCCGAAGCCAACCGCATCGTCAACAAGCTGTGGTCCTACTGCAACGTCCTCCGCGACGATGGCCTGTCCTACGGCGACTACCTCGAACAGCTCACCTACCTGCTGTTCCTGAAGATGGCCGACGAGCAGACCAAGCCACCGTGGCGGCGGCCGTCGCCCGTGCCCGCTGGCTACGACTGGCCCAGCCTCACCGCCCGGGACGGCGCGGAGCTGGAGCACCACTACCGCACCCTGCTGGAGCACCTCGGCAAGCAGCACGGCCTGCTGGGGCTCGTGTTCCGCAAGGCGCAGAACAAGATCCAGGACCCCGCCAAGCTCAAACGCCTGGTCAGCGACCTGATCGACAAGGAGCAGTGGGTCATGGTGGGCGCCGACATCAAGGGCGACGCCTACGAGGGCCTG
>DDSR01000386.1:12554-32817 GCA_002343455.1 Deltaproteobacteria bacterium UBA2385
GCCTGCGGCACCGGCGGCTTCCTGCTCGCCGCCCACCATTGGCTCACGACGGAGCACCCCGAGCTGACCCGCGAGCAACGCGAGCACCTGCGCCTCGACGCCCTGCGGGGGGTCGAGATCGTGCACAGCGTCACCCGCATGTGCGCGATGAACCTGCTGCTCCACAACGTCGGCCCGACCCCCCAGGAGCTGGGCAAGCTCCGCGAGTCCCTCATCGCCCAGGGCAAGCGCCCCGAGCAGGCCGACGCCGAGATCGACAAGCGCCTGCCCGTCCGCACCGACGACGGCCTGCGCGAGCTCGGCTCTGACCGCTTCGACCTGGTGCTCACCAACCCGCCCTTCGGACGGAAGTCCAGCATCCTCGTCGTGGGTGAGGACGGCGGCACCGAGCGCGAGGGCCAGACCTACGCCCGCGAGGACTTCTGGGCGACCACCACCAACAAGCAGCTCAACTTCGTCCAGCACGTCAAGTCCCTGCTCAAGATCCACGGCCGCGCCGCCGTCGTCGTGCCCGACAACGTGCTCTTCGAGGGCGGGCCCGGCGAGACCATCCGGCGCAAGCTGCTGCACGAGTGCGACGTCCACACCGTCCTGCGGCTCCCCACCGGGATCTTCTACGCGCAGGGCGTGAAGNNGCACACCCTGCTGCGCCTGCCCACCGGCATCTTCTACGCCCAGGGAGTGAAGGCGAACGTGCTGTTCTTCGACCGCAAGCCGGCCAGCCCCAAGCCGTGGACGCGGAAGCTGTGGGTGTACGACCTGAGGACCAACCGCCACTTCACGCTCAAGACCAACCCGATGAAGCGCGCCGATCTCGACGAGTTCGTCGCCAGCTACCAGGCCACCCCTCGCGAGGAGAGCGAGCGGTGGAGGAGCTTCGACTACGACGATCTCATCAGCCGCGACAAGTGCAGCCTGGACCTGTTCTGGCTGAAGGACGACAGCCTGCTCGACGCCGAGAACCTGCCCGAGCCCGACGTGCTCGCCCAGGAGATCGCGGAGGACCTGCGGGTGGCGTTGGTGCAGATCGAGGAGATACTCGGGGATCTGGAGGTGAGCGCGTGATGCTTCCGGACGCGCTGACGCTGGCGAACCAGATGGACGAGGCCTGGCACGACCAGGCCCGCAGCTTCGAGCGAGAGGCCGTCACGCGGTTCTGGGGCTTGCTCACGCTACCCGCCCGCGTCCTCGATCCTGAGCGCCCCCGCGCGATGCTGCGGACGGCGACCGTACTCCGCAACGCGCGCTTCAGGGGCGACGGCGTGAAGACCATGTTCTTCGCGAACAAGGACTACACCGAGGTCGATGCGCTGTTCCTCTCGGTGGGCTCTTCGCTGGGCCATCCGCACGGCGAAGATGCGTGGGTCGTTGAAGTCGAGCGGAAGTCGGCGAACCAGCAAGGCGACTACTACATCGCCATACAACGTGCGCGGAAGTTCGCTGATCTGATGTCGCGGCAGTTCCGTATGCGCGTGCGCGCCGCGGTGATCTATGAGGACGACGGCGGCAAGTACAGCTACCCCGACTTCGACGGCGATGTGCTGCTCATCCAGATGGCAGTTCTGCGCGACCGAACGAGCGGCCTCCGCTTTCCGTCTCTCTCAGACCTGCCTGGTGTGGCGAGCGACAAGACCCTCGTAAAGCTCGCCGTTCTTCGCCAGCTTGTGGCGGTCGATCCGCGCCTCCCCGAGGGGTACGACGGTCCACTCAACCTCAGCCGAGAAGTGGAAGCCGACCGTTGGCCTCTCCACCTCCCCGTCGTCGGTCACCAGGATACGGACCGCCTTCCGGACTCGTTAGCCAAGTGGCTCGCCAAGGAGCGCGAGAACGACTCCCACCTGGCCGACCGGGTCGATGGCTACCTCGACGAGCTCCACACCAGCGGGGAGCTGGACATTCGGCAGCCTGCACCACGTCTGTCCATGGCAGGCGGTCAGACCGTACTGAAGCTTCTACGTGCCGAGAGCGAGGAACCCACATGAAGTCCAAGAAGAACGTCCACTACTTCCCTGTGAGCGCTACCGAGCAGTTGCTCCTGCTGCGGGTGCGGGAAACCGACCTTGCGGGACGCGCCGAAGACCTGCGGGCCATGCTCGGACAGATCGCCGAGGCGAATCTGACGCCAGCGGACCTGGAGCAGGCCGTGCAGCTCCTGGCAGAAAGCCGTCAGGGCGAGGGGCTGGATGTGCGCTTTGACAACCTCGAAGCGCGGTTGAAGGAGCGAATCGAGCGTGGGCTTGCCGAGATCGAGGGTAGGCTCTCGCAGCGGATGGGGGGCAGCATCCCAAGCCCGGGTCCGACGCAACCCGACCCAGGGCCTGCCGCGGAGCCTCGGACGACACCAACCGGCGACCCGGCGAGGCAAGGCAACGACGGCGATGGCGTGCCGAAGGAGGCCAGTGTCGCGTTCCGCGTCGGTTCAGAGCTCGTCTGGGGGACGAGCGCGGCTCAGTTTTATGTCGCCCTATGGCGCTGGTTGTTCGTGCACGGACGCGCCAAGCCCGCCGATCTCCCGATCCAGGGCGGGAAGAGGCGCTACGTCGCCTCAACAACGCCCGTTCATCCGAGTGGCAATGAGTTCACCCGCGCCGAGGAGCCTGTACCGGGGGTGTTCGTCGAGTTGAACTTGTCCCGAGGCGACATCATCCGGCGGGCGAAGAAGTACCTCGGGCAGTTCGATGTCCCCTTTGAGGTGGTCGTGGGGTCAGAGTGATGAGGAGAATCCGCGTCGCCCATCTGATCCATGGCTGCCGAACCCTCGGTCCTGGCAGCAGGACCGTGGTGTGGGTCCGAGGCTGCGCGCGCCGCTGTCCCGGTTGCATCGCAGCCCCCATCCTCGACGACGGGCCCGCGCTCGACCTGCTGGCCGACGAGCTCGTCGCGCTGGTGCTGGCTACGGCGGACGAGGGTGTCACCTTCTCCGGCGGTGAGCCCTTCGAGCAAGCCGCAGCGCTCGTGCACGCCGCGGTGGCCCTCCGCGACGCGGGCCGTTCGGTCATGGTCTACACCGGCAACACCCTGCCAGAGCTGCGGGCCCACCCCGAGCCCGCCGTCGCACGACTCCTTGCCGCGACGGACATCCTGGTGGATGGACCCTTTGAGCTGGCACACCAGGCTGACCTGCTCTGGCGCGGGTCGTCCAATCAGCGGATCCACCTGCTCTCGTCTCGCTACCCGGGCGCCAGCGGTCCGGTCGACCTGCCGGGCGTCGGCGTAGAAGTCCGCGTGGACGACACGGGCCACTTGTTCTGGGCTGGGGTCCCCCCCGCGGGTTTCGTCGCTGGTCTGCGGCAGGCGGCGCAAGAGCGAGGTATCCGACTGGCCGACAGCAATGGAGTGTGGGCATGAGCGGTTCGCCAAAGTACGCCGAGATCCAGATGCGCGAGGCCGAAGAGCGCCGTCTCGTAGAAGGGCGCCGTCGCCGCGCTGAGGAAGAGCGCCGCCGTCGCGAGGAAGCAGAGCGCCTCGCCCAAATCGCATTGGTCGCGCAGCTCAGGGGCACCTTGAACCAGGAGGCTGCCCAGCTTCGTGCCGCCGTGTCCGCCCTACGGAGCGAAACGGAGGCGTCGGGATGCCCCTTCACCATCCACCACATCGAAGCCGAGATCGAGGCCGTGCGGCGCGCTGTCGACAGCCCCGAAGCGCTCTCCGCCTCCTTGGGCAAGCTCCGGGTGATGGCCGGGAGTGTGGCGTCGCTGCGGGGGCAGGTAGCTCGGAGCGCTGCCGCGCTGGCCTCGGAACAGGACGACATCCGGCGCGAGGCCGACGCCGAAGCCCGTCGGCTCATGCAGGTCGAGCAATCGAAGGAAGCGGATCGCCAGCGTCAGGCGCTCCTCGCCTCGACCGGGCTGCAAGCACGCCTGGAGGGCATCCGGGCCGACGGTGTCGCGATGGCCTGGTCCTCGGCCGAGGTCGAGGCTGTGGGCGCCGCACTCGTCGACATCGAGCGTTCCCCCGACCCCTCGGGTCGGGCCCGCGGACTCCACAGTCGGCTCGACGCCGCGCTGGAACACGCCCAGGTGCGACAGCTTGCCGAGGAGCGGCGGGCCTACATCGTGGCCTCCCTGCAGGATGGCCTGCGCCAGCAGGGCTTCCAGGTTGGCGACGCCGCCCTGGTCGGCGTGGGTGAAGGAGAGGTCGCCTTCCGCGCGAGCCGGGTCGACCGGCGCTGGGTGGAGGTCAACGTCCCGCTGCAAGGGCACGTCTTCTACGACGTGGACGGCACCGACCGCATCACAGAGGGCGGCAGCGACGGGCTGGTCTACACGGGCTGCGACGAGGCGGAGGCCCGGCTTGAGGCTCTGCACGCCGAGCTGGCTCAGCGATTCGGCATCCAGGCCGGCGAGCTGTTCTGGGAGTCGAAGGACCCCCTTCGCGAACGCCGCAACGCCAATTCTCTCCCCTCTGGGGGCCCGTCAGCAACTCGGAAGAAGGGGTAGTCGATGACCACAGGTCGCATCATCGGTGGCAGATACAGGCTCAAGGACCGACTGGGCCGAGGCAGCTTTGGCGTCGTGTGGCGCGCCGAAGAACTGCTCGCAGGCGAGCCCGTCGCGACGGTTGCGGTAAAGGTGTTCACGGCCGAGGTCGACCGACGAGAGGTGGCCCTGCTGGCCGGAATCTCGCATCCAGCCGTACTCGCCTATCGAGCCGTGGTCGAGGACGACGGGGAGGTATGCCTGGTGACCGAGTTGGCTGATGGAGGCGACGCGGCCGCTCGCCTTCGCGAATGGCCGGACGGGCTGCCCGTCGAAGACGTGCGGGAGATCGTCCGCGCCGTCGCTGCCGGGCTTGGGCACCTTCATCAACAGGGCTGGGTACATCGTGATGTGAAGCCGGCGAACATCCTGTTCGTTCGGGGCGTGCCGAAGCTCGGCGACGTGGGAACTGCACGGTTGTTGACATCCACCGCACGGGCGACCTCGACCGCCAGCCTCGCCTACGCAGCGCCGGAGATGTACTCGGGCAAGTTCGGCCCGGGCGTCGATGTGTATGCGCTGGCCTGCACCGTCTACGAGCTCCTGACGGGACGTTTGCCCTTCGATGGGAGCATGACGGAGATCATGAACAAGCACTTGAGCGCGGACATCGCCTTCCCCGCCGACATGCCACCCGCCTTCGTTCAGATGATTCGTCAATGTACAGAGAAGGAACCAGAGCGGCGCTGGACGGTTGAGCAGATCCTCCATTGGGTGGACGAGGAACATCGACCGGCAGTGGCCCACGAGTCGACGCTGGAGACTCCCCCGTCAACACCACAAGCGGCTTTCACGCCGGTTGCCATTGAGGCGGCCGTTACGCCGCCGCGCGTCGAACACGTACCGCCCCTTGCCCCCTCAACTCCCGAACCTGCGCCGGCGACCGTCCAAGCGCCAATGCCGCGTCCCCCGGCATCATCTGGCGAAACGAGCGCAACGCCCACCCCCCTTGATCCGGCCTTGCGGCGCCATCTTGTTCTCCATGGCGAGCGTTGGGGGGACTCCGAGGCCTGGCGCAGCTTCATGACCGCCGCCGACCCCGCGGCCCGACAACACGGCCTGTCCGAGCGCGACCTGATCCGCCGAGCCGGACAGCTACTCCCCGAGGTGACTGCGGCGCAGCTCACCGCGCAAGAGCTGACTGGTCGCGTTGGTGCATGGGTGGTCAGCCTCCGCGGGCGCCGATGGAGCGCTCCCGACTGGGCCGACTTCCTTGACCAGGTCAACGTGAACGATGCCAGCGACGAGAGCGCGCTTGCGAAAATCCGCGACTCCTACATCGAGAGGCTCTACCCAGAGGGCTTCGGCGCAACTCGCGCGTTCCCACTCGGCGGCGGCGTGCAACACCTCATGGTCTACGCGCCGCTGGACAAGATCTTTCGGCCCACCACAAAGGTCATGGAGGCGATGGGCGCACAGAAGGCGACCCTCACCGGGGTCTGGTTCAGCGCCCAGCCCATCACCGTTCGGGAGTGGTCGGCCATCACCAATCAGCAGGCGCCGCCAGGGTTGAAGCTCGACGATACGGCGATGGCACCGGCTGGTACGGCCAACGTCGTCCTTACCACATTGAGGGCTCGCTATCAGGCAGAGGATCTGCGTTGGCCAACGATGTTCGAATACGACGGCATCAAGTGGCAGCGTGAACAAGCAACCCAACAGGCTGCTGCGGCTGCCGCCAAGGCGGCACAGAAGGCAAACCCCTTGTTGGCCAATCGCCAGCGGCAACAGGCCGCTGCCCAACACCCGAAGACCCTTGGTGGCCTGCTCGCTCAGACGCTCGGCAACGTCGCAGTGGGATTCCTCAAGGACTTGAACGAGGCATGGATCTCTGACGCCGGCTCGGCAGCGCCGAAGAACAAGAACCTTGCCATGAACCTTGTGAGCCCTGTTCCGAGGATCAGCTGACCATGAGCACGACCGCGCGGTGGATTCGAGAGGTGGTGTCGCACCTGGGCCGGGGACGGCACGTCCTCCTCCACGGCAATGTGCGCGACCTCGCGATGTACGAGGGTGTCCCCCTCTCCTTCGCGGATGCCTTGGACGCCGCCCTGGAGCAGGCCGGCTACGGTCTCCGTGCCCGTTGGAACCAGGCTGACGGGCTCCAGTTCGCAGAGCCTTCGATGCGGGGACGCTGGGAAGAGCTGGAGCGGGACCCCGCATTGACAGAAGCCCCTCGCGGGCGCGCCTACACCGTGCCCCAACGGGCAGGCGTCCCCGCTCCTGCCCCTGCGCAAGCTCCGCCTCCGCAAGCCGTCCTCCACGTGGCCCCGCACCTCGCGCTGGCCTCGGGCCGTCGCGTGCTCGCATCGGAGGCGCAGTCTTCCTCCCTGGTGCTGGACCTCGCGGATCGCATGTTCGGAGAGCAACAGCCGGCGGACGAACGGGCGCTGTTGGTCTCCATGCAGCTGGTCATGCAGGAGGCTGCGCGACACACGGGCGGGGCCATGGCCGGGATGCGAAACGCACTCGTCGTCGTGGCGCCCGTGCTCGGGCAGGTACCGCCTTGGCTCTACCGGGAACACCCCCTGGTTCAGGTGATCGGCGTCGCTCGGCCCGACCGCCCTGATCGTGAGGCGTTCCTGTCGCGCCAGTGGACCGGCTTCTTCGGCGCGGATGGCCAACAGCCCCCGATCGACGTGATGGACGCATTCGCCGCGCTCACCGATGGGATGTCATTCTGGGACCTCGAAGCCCTGCGCCTGGCCTCCCACCTCGAGCAGATCGCCGTTGGCGAGACGCGGAAGCTGCTGGACGTCTTCCTTCATGGCACACGCGAGGACCCTTGGGAGCAGCTGAGTGTCGAGGTGCTGGGGCAGGCAAAGGACCGTCTCACCCACCAGGTGGTGGGGCAGGACGCCGCGGTGGACGCGGTGCTCGACGTGCTGACGATGGCGCGGGGAGGTGTGGGCCTGGACGGCGCGAGACCCTCACCGCGGCCCAAGGGGGTGCTCTTCTTCGTGGGCCCGACGGGCGTGGGCAAGACGGAGCTCGCCAAAGCTGTCACCGAGCTCGTGTTCCACGATCCGACCGCCTTCGCGCGTTTCGACATGAGTGAGTACGCGCAGGAGCACGCCGCCGAACGCTTGACCGGCGCCCCTCCCAGCTACGTTGGCTACGAAGCGGGCGGCCAGCTCACGAATCGGATGAAGGATCGCCCATTCAGCCTGGTCCTCTTCGACGAGGTCGAGAAGGCGCACCCCCGCATTCTTGACCGCTTCCTGCAGATCCTGGACGACGGCCGGCTGACCGACGGACTGGGTGACACCGTTCACTTCGGCCAGGCCTTTCTGATCTTCACCAGCAACATCGGCTCGACACGGACCGAACGGATGGCGGACGGCTCCGAGCGCATCGTGTCCGCGGTCGACCCCTCGCTGGACCCACTGGCCTTGGGTGAACACTACCGCCTGGCCGTTCGCGACCACTTCCTTCGGATCGGGCGGCCCGAGATCCTGGGGCGCATCGGTGAGGAGCGCGTCATTGCCTTTGATCGGTTGCGGGAGGCACACATCGAGGCCATCCTCGCCAAGTTCCTCCGGGGCATCGCGGATTCTGCGAGGGAGAAGTACCGGGTCGAGGTGGAGTTCGACCCCACGATGATCCGGCTCGGCGCGCGCGAGTGTGAGCGGCCCGCAGTCATCGCCCTCGGAGGTCGCGGGATCCGGAACTTCGTACAGAGCCGCGTGCTCGCGCCGGTCAATCGGGCGGTCCTCGCACACCCCGGTCGGCACCTCCTGGTGAGAGCCGAGGGTGATCGCCTCGTCGTGGAGGCGCGTTCGTGAGCCTCGATGTGACCGTTGCCTGGGATCGGCCCGCGTCCTCGGGCGAGAGCGAGCACTGGCTCTCGCTGTCGATCCGGGGCGTCCAGGGCGTCGACAGTCCAATGGCCTTGGCCATTCTGGTAGACACCAGCACATCGATGGTGGGTGACCGCCTCGTTCGGGCCTGCGCGACCGTGGAGGCCGTCGTGCGCGCCGCTCAGCCAATCGACCGGGCGCTCGTGTTGGGCTTCGGGAGCTCTGTGGTGCGTGCCTTCGAGGGCGCAGGCGGGAGCGAGATCGGCGACGCCTTGCGGAGCCTGGCCGCAGGCGGAAAGACCCGGCTCGACCTCGCTCTGGACGAAGCCGAGCGTTGGCTGCGAAGTCAGAACGGCCGCACGCACGTGCTCCTGCTGACAGACGGCGATCCGACAAGCGCAGAGGGCCGAAGGGTCCCCAACGACCCCTTCGTCGAGCGAATGCGGCTGCTGGGTCGCGACGGACTCCGGTTCACCGTGGTCGGTCTGGGCTCGACGGATGGCTACGACGCCGCGTTTCTCCGTGCGATTGCGGATGCCGCGGGCGGGGTGGCCGTGGTCGGGGTCCAGCCGGCCTTGCTCAGGGACCGCACCTTGTCCGCCATGCGAGCCGGAACGGGTGATGCCGCCGTGGTCCACGTTTCTCTCAAGTCTTCTGAGCTGTCCGTCGTGGAAGCGTGGCGGGTGGAACCCCGCGTGCAACCGATAACGCTCGACGGCGCTGGGGCGGCGCTCCCGATTGGCGAAGAGGGGGCCCTGCTGCTCCGGGTGCGGCTGGTTCAGGGTCTGGGAGCCAGGCGCGGCGAGCGCGTCGTGGGCACCCTGACGGCGCGCCAGCACGGCGGGGCCCAGGCGAACGTGCCGCTCGTGCTGACGATGGTGGCGCCCGGCTCCAGCGAGCGGATGCTGCTCAACGAGGCCGTGGACCGGCTCCGGGTGAAGGTCGAGCTGGCGCGAACAGCACAGGTGAGAGCGTCCGCGGATGAGTGGGACGACCAGATCCGCCTGACCCGGCAGCTCGCCGATCTTGCCAGCCGACTGGATGATCCCCGCGCGACGAGGCGGATCCAGGCCGAGCTCAACCGCTTGGACGGGGGCGCATCGCTGAGCAAGGACGACCGGGAGACCGCGGTGGATGCGCTGCGGGGAGGAGAAGAAGATGGCTGAACGCAAGGGGATCTCATCACCTGTGCCCCAACGGCGGGGTGACTCCTCGACCGAAGCGTCCGGGCGACGCTCCGCTGTCTCCGCTGCCGTGCCTACAGAGCGCGGGCAGCTGTTCCTGGAGGGTCCCGACTGCGCTTGGCCGTTCACTGGTTCCCGGCTCCTCGTGGGTCGAGCGGGCGGGGGCGTCGGTGCCGACGTGGAGGTCGGCGACGACGGGGTGAGTCGGAGGCACGCAGAGCTCGTCGTGACCGGCGAGGGCTGGGTCCTTCGGGACCTGGGCAGCGTCAATGGGACCCGCCTGGATGGAACGCCGCTTGCGCCCGGCGAAGGTGTCGTGGTGAACGAGGGGCAGACCATCGCGCTCGGTACGGTCAGCTTGCGCCTGGTCCGCAGGTAGTCCACGGCCGCAGATCTGACTCTCGGCGGAGAGCACCCCCCATGCCCCTGAACCTACCAATCCCCGTCTACTTCGCCGACGGCGGCCCCAACATCGCCCACGCCCAGCACTACTACCAGGGCCTGCTGAGGGCGCAGGCCGAGGAGATGCGGAGCACCTTCGGACCGCTGGACACGGTGCCTGCCGAGGGACTCGACACCACTTGGATCGCCACGCTGCCGACCCCGTCTGTGCTGGTGCTCCCTGCCTTGTGCGGAGGATGGGTCAACAAGGACTGGGGTGCCTGGTGGGCCTTTCGTGGCCACCTGCGCGCATACCGGGCTGCGGGTGGGGTCGTGGTGTGCCTGGACAAGGCCTTCAACCTCCCTGCGGACGGCCAGCGCGCCGCTGGCCGAGGGTGGGAGGGCTTCGAGACCGATCCCGCTATGCCCGCGGTCATCGGTAAGGTCGCCTTCCTGCATGGCGAACAGGCCGCCACTGCGACAGTCTTGACGGAGCTGGAGACATTCCAGCTCGGCGCAAGGTGCGAGTGGAAGCGTGACAAGGGCGGCCATGACACCCGGGGCGGGCCGGTCGCGTGGATCGCGGCGAATGGCCAGCACCTCCCCTTTGCCTGGCGCTGGGCGCGTGAAGGCTGGGAGGAGCCGGGGGTGATGCTCTTCCTGTCCACCTGGGGCTGGTTGCGACGCGACATCATGGACGGCAAGGAGTGGCCCCAGGAGCCCTTCAACCGGGAGGTCATCGAGAGGGTCTTCAGCGCCTACCGGGAGCTGAACCGCACCCTCGTCCAGCAGCAGGTCGCAGACGTGATCGCTCGGCGACAGACCCGGACCAGGCGGCTGGAGCGGCTGGCAGGGGACACCGTGAAGCTGCCCAATCGAGTCGGGAGGGAGAAGGACTACCACCGTCTGCTGGTCAACGACTCTGAGCTGTGCGTCGACATCGTGGGCTGGCGCGCATTGGTGGGAGAGGACCGAGACGGCGCCTCGCGCCGATTCCGCGAGACCTTCCGACAGGCAGCCGTGGTCAACGAGCCCGGCCACGCCAAGACCGGCGGAGGTCGAGGGAGGCTGGACATCCTCCTGGCGGCGGACGCCAGCGCTGAAGAGCAGGGCGAAGCCTACCTGGCCGCCGGCGAGCGGGGCGCCGTCGCTTGGATCGAGCTGGAGGCCGGCGCCATCCACCTGCACCAGATCGTGAACTTCCTGGGAGGACACGGCCACACACTTCGTCCGGGCGACTACGTCTGTGCCGTCGACCGGAGCCCCGACGATGCGCCCGACGTTCAGCGGGCCCGAGAGCTCACCGAGGACCGCGGGGCCACCTTCCTGCACGCCCAGGTGCCCCACGTCTTCGCGCGGCTGGAAGAAGCCTACGCCCCCGACATGCACCGCCTCTCGCGCAAGCGGTACGCCATCGAGGTGATCCGAGGGCTGCTGGGGTAGCGGGGAATCGGGCGAGACTTCAGCCTCCGCTGCGTCCGTCCAGAGGCCCAGGGCCCCGGCGCGGGCCACGAGCGCCTCAGCCTCGTCCACCAAGGCAGGTGTGCCCGTCATCGCATTCTCAGCCGAGAGCCCCCAAGCCCGCTCGCCGATCTGGACGCGATCGTGCCAGGCGAAGAAGTCGTCCATCCTGCCCCCCTACACGCCGGCCAGCCGCCGCACGCACCGTCCGATGGCCAGGACCAGTGGGTGGGGTGGGCGACCTGATAGCGGTAGGCGTTCCGCCTTGCACCATCGTCTCGCCCCACCAGCACCCCTCGGTCAAGCAGCCAGGCCACGCCCTCCTCCTAGGGGTCCTCGCCCTCCCCCGTTCGACTCCCGCCGCCTCCACCACTTACGACCAAGCTTCGCCCGGCCTCACCCGCCGGGCGAAGTCGTCTCCGGAGGGTCACCTCCACCAGGTCTCCACCGGATGGACCCACCGTTGCATGCCCCTCACCGGTGCCCGCGAGGCCCACGCCGGCATCGTCCAGCTTCTCGACCTGAGCGCCGTTCAGATGCGCCCGTAGCGGTCCCGCAGCCCGCGCGCCCACTCCGACCCTTCGCCAGCGACCGCGCCGACGCGGTCGATGAGCGCGTCCAGCGGCAGCAGCCCGACCGTGCCCGGCTGGCGGAGGAGCGCGCGGAACTCGTCGAGCACCCGACCGCCGCTGAGCAGCGCCTCGTTGTCGCTCGGCGCGCAGACCAGGAACAACGCGCGGCCGGCGCCTCGGCGCGCGGCCTCGACGTGGGCGAGGGCGTGGTTGACCCAGAGCTGCCACAACGGCCCGCCGAAGGGGCAGCCCTTCGCTGGCAGCTCGACGAGCGTCCGGTGCTCTTCCGAGCGCCGCCAGTATCCGTAGCCCTTGACGCCCTGGTACGCGCAGGCCCCCCGGTCGTCGCGGACCGGCACGTCCTCGGGGCAGACGACCTGCCCACGAGCCGCGCGCCCAGCCCTGCGGAATCCACAGGAGCTGAACTCCTCCTCGACGAATTTCGTCTCGATGACGACAACCGCGGCGCCCTCTGAGAAGGTGGCCTCGACGAGCAGGTCGCAGTCGACGCCGCCGCGGCCTGTCTGGTCCCCGAACACGTCTGCGGCGGGGGTGTGCTCGATGATGATGGAGTCCACGCGCACGAGGCCCGGCAGCAGAGGGGCCAGGACGGCCGTCGCGAGGTCGGTGTCGGCGGCGAGCGGCGCGAAGAGGTTGAAGCACATCGCCTGACTGGAGAGCATGTTGCGAAAGGTGCGCTCGCCGACGCCTTTCCCGGCATCCCGTCGCCGCATCGCGGCCGCGTGCGCAGCGGGGACGACGAAGTTCGCCCCGCGCCCGACCGCCTCCGCATCGAGCCAATGTCCGTGCCGATCCCAGCCTTCCTGGAGCACCTCCGCGCGGTAGCGGCGCTGCCGCGCCTCAGCTCGGGCGCGGAACGAGGTGCCGGTCGTATAGACCGGACCGAAGCTCTCGGGCTCCAGGTTCCTCGCCTGCCTACGCGCCATGCTCGATGCCCCCCCTCTCCGCAGCGGGATGGTCGCCTTCCATGGCGCCGACGAGGATCTCGACGCGGGTGCCGGCCACGATCGCGGTGTGCATGCTTGGGTGGGTATCGCGTGGATCGCCATCCCGTAGCAGGCAGCCCCCGCTCCTTGACGTGCTACGCCCTCGCATGCTGCACCTCCTCCTCCCCGCCTGCACCCCCACGCCCCCGCACACCCCGGCCGACACCGCTGCCGAAGACACCGGCACCGGTGACGCGGGCACCGACGCCGGTGACGCAGGCACGGACACCGCCACCGACACGGGCACCGCCGTCCTCTCCACGGTCAGCCTCTCGCTGGGGCCGATCCGGCCGCTGCTGGCGCAAGACCACGAGGTCGAGCTCTCCGTCACGCTGAACGTCAGCGAAGCCGCACCTGGCGGCCTCGACCTCGTCCTGCGCGGGACCACCGACGAGGGCCTCAGCACCGAGCTGGCACGCTGGTCGGAGCTCCCCGTGGAGGACGCGGGCCTGGCGCTGTCCTGGAAGCCGCACCTGCTCGGCCTGCGCACCTTGCAGCTCGATGCGGAGGTAGACTCCACGATCCTGGGCACGACGGAGGGGCCGCGGGTCGCCGTCACGCCCACCTTGCTGCACGTCCACCACTGGTACGCCGACGCGGCGCTGCACCACTGGGTGAGCGCGCTGCTGGCGCCGACGGCCTTTGGCGCCGAGCCGGGCGAGGACCTGGCCTGGCGGGAGCGCGGGGCGGAGGTCCTGACCTGGAAGGGCGACGACTACGCGGGCAGCGACGCGACGGCCTTCGCCGCCTACCTGTCGACCCTGAGCGAGGGGGCCAGCGGTGTCGTCGTCGACGAGATGTTCACCGGCACGGCCGGCGACCAGGTGGTCGGGCAGGCGCTGCAGATGGTGGCGGCCAGCGAGCCGGCACTCTTCCTGGCTCCGTACACGCAGGGCGCCTCGGGCGCCTCGATGATCGCCGGGCTCCGCGCCAGCGACCTCGTGCTGGTCGAGACCTACCCGGCCGACTTCCGCGCCTACGACATCTTCGAGAGCCGCCTGGGCGAGGTGGTGGCGGCCGGGCTGGGCGACAGCGCGGTCGCCGCGGTGAGCCTGTACGAGGCGACGCACGAGGCCGAGCTGCGGCGGCAGCTGTACTGGTTGCGCAATCACTTCCCCGACCTGCCCGGCATCGCCTTCTACGGCAACGCCCCCAGCGAGGCGCTGGCCTCCTCCCTCGACTCCCTGGTGGAAGAGGCCTGGCTGCGCGCCGCGCTGACGGTCGAGCTGCTGGATCGTACAGCCACAGTGAGGAACGTCGGCGGACAGGACGCCGGCACCGTCACGGTGCGCTTTTTCGACGAGGAGGGAGGCCTGCTGGAGTCGCAGGAGCTCGGCGGGCTGCCTGCCGGCGAGACGGTCGTGGCGGTGTCGAGCGCCGCGGCGGCTTCTGTCGAGCTGGAGCTCGACGCGGACAGCACCTGGCTGCGGTGGGTCGACCCTCGCGAACAGACACCCGACGCCGAGGACGCAGCGACGTGGTGGGAGGACCTGGTCCGCGGGGCCACCTCGACCGAGGTGCTGGCGGGCCGCCCCGAGCTCGCCCTGGAGCTGGACGGAGGCGGCCTGGCCGGCGCCAGCCTGCCCCTGCCCGCGGACACCTTCGCCCTCCAGGCCCAGCTCCAGGTGCAGCGCTCCCAGATCTACGGCTTCGTCGGGCTGGGCCTGCGGACGGGCGAGGCCTTGCTCTGGCTCAGCCTGTACAAAGGCGAGGACGACATCGACCTGGGCAGCGACCAGGCCCGTCTGAGCCTCTCCCACGTCGATCCGGCCGGCGCCGAGGTGAAGGACCTCCTCCCCGCGGCGCTGGCGCCCGGCGACTACACCGTCTCCCTGGGCTTCGACGGCGAGGCGGTCCGGGCGCTGCTGACCGACGAGGACGGCACCCTGATCGCCGACACCGGGCGGCTTGCCGTGGACGAGAGCCTCGCGGGCGAGGAGCTCTGGCTGGCGGTGCGCCCGGACGGCCCCAGCAGCGTGGGCTGGGATCCAGGCGGGGCGGAGGTCCTCCACCTCGTCGGCGCCGCCAGCGCCAGCTACGCCACCGAGGTCCACCTCTCCGAGGTGCGGAGCTACGCGGCGCCTTGAGGAGCGTCCCAGCGCTCAGCCCACCAGGTGCCCCGGCTCCCGCAACACCTCCCGCCGACCCTCCTCGAAGACGAAGGCCATGTCCGCAAAGTCGAGCACCGCGTCCGCGGCGTGTACCGCGCGGTGGTGGTTCGGACACAACAACACGAGGTTGTCCGGCGCGTCCGCGCCCCCTCGGGAGATCCACTGGATATGATGCGCCTCGCAGAGCGCGTGCCGGTAGTGCTCCCGCCCGCACCAGGCACAGAGCTGGCAGCGGTCCTGGTAGCGCTCGCGCAGGGCCTGGGTGTGCTGCCGGGCACGGCTGACCGAGGTCTCGTACAGGTAGCTGCGGCGCTCGGCGGCCAGCCCGGGGCCCTCGTCGATGTCGTGCAGCCGCGCGCTGGCCTGGTTGAGGTGGTAGCCCACGCCGAAGTCGAGGTCGTGCTCGTAGTTGTCGCGGCGCCAGTAGTACAGCAGGGGCATGCCTCAGCTCATAGCGCCGCCAGGTCCGCGCCGCGCCCGCCGCGCAGCAGGACCTCCTCGACGATCCGCGCCGGGTCGACCCGGGTCTCGGCGCGGATGGCCTCGCCAAGCCCACGGGCCGCCTCCCCGAAGGAGGGCTCGCGCAGGACACGCTCCACCGCGGCGCGGATGGCCTTCGGCGCCGCGGTGTGCGCTACCTTCAGGCCCGCGCCCCGGGCCACCACCCGCGCGGCGTTGTCCGCCTGGTCCCGGCCCATCGGCATGCAGACCTGGGGGACGCCGTGGGCGAGCGCCTTGATGGTGGTGCCGTGCCCGCTGTGGGTCAGCATGGCTCGGGCGTGGGGGAGGACGCGCCCGTGCGGCACACCGCGCACGCAGACGACGTTTGGCGCGCTCGAACGGATGTCCTCGGCCTGGAGGGCGGGGCCCAAGGTGACGAGCACCCGGGCCTCCAGGCCGGAGAGCCCGTCGACCACGCGCTGAACCGTCTGGACCTGCCCCTGGAAGGTGGAGGAGAGCGAGACGAGCACCAGCGGTGAGCGGTCTTCGGCCACCCAGGGCAGCTCCAGCTCCTCGCCCGCCCAGCGGGGATCGTCGAGGAGCGGCCCGACGTAGCGCACATTCGGGGGCAGCGTCGTGGCGGGGAAGTCGAAGGCGGCCGCGGTGAGGACGAGCACGGCGTCGGCGCGATCGTAGAGCTCGAAGATCTCACGCACCGGCGCGACACCGGCCTTGGCGCAGGCGGCGTTGACGGGGGGGAGGCCGCCGCGCCAGAGGAGGCAGGAGACCCAGCCGAGAGCGGCGTCCCGGGCGCGATCGAGCGGGCCGGTGGCCGGGAGGAGCCCGGGCCCGACCGGCGGGATCCCGGGGGCCGGGCGCAGGTAGATGTTGGGGACGAGGGCGGCGTGCGGCAGGCCCCGCGCCTGGACGGCGATCAGCGCGCCGAGGAGGTTCATGTCGACCAGGGCGGCGTCGAAGGCGTGGCGGTCGAGGAGCTCGAAGACATCGGCGGCGTAGCGCTCGGCCGGGCCGCACATGACGTGCTCCAGGAAGCCCTTGAACTCGGCGACGGGGCTGCCGGCCTCCCAGCTCTTGAAGACCTCGTGCTCGGGGCGGAGCGAGGCGCGCGAGGGGGCCTGGCGAAAGGCGTCGAAGCTGCAGCCGATGGCGCGGGCCTCGGCCTCGATGGAGGCGTCGGCGAGGACGTGGACGGTGTGCCCGCGGGCGATCAGGCGGCGGGCGAGGCCGAGCTCGGGGGGGACGACGCCGCCCCCCTCCCAGGTGACGAGGAGGAAGCGGCTCATGAGAGACCCGGTGAGGGGGAGTCGAGGACGCCGCGGGCGAGCGCGGCCATGGCGGTGACGGTCTCGGCCGGGTCCAGCGCGCGGCGGAGGACGGCCCAGGTGGAGAGGTCGTAGGCGGCGGTCAGGGCGGCCAGGGCGAGGCGGCGGGCGGAGGCCTCGGCCGGCAGGCGAGGCCCGAAGGTGCGCTCGACCCAGGCGGTGTGCTCGCGCCGGCCGGCCTCGAGGAGGCTGGCGGCGACGGGCTCGCGCTCTTCGATGGCCTGCAGGCGGAGCGTGGCGGGGCCGAGCTCCTCGTAGCGGCCGCAGATGGCGAGGGCGGCGTCGTGCGGGTCGCCCGAGGGGACCGCGCGGAGGCTGGCCTCTCGCGGCTGGTGCCAGAGGAAGACGGCCTCGATGAGCTGGGCCTTGCCGCCCACCTGGTTGACCACGGTCTGGGCGCTGACGCCGGCCCGGGCGGCGATCTCCTTGATGGTGACGGCGTCGTAGTGGTGCTCACGCAGCAGCGCGAAGGCGGCCTCGAGGATGCGCTCGCGGCTGGCTTCGGCGGCGGCGGCGCGGGAGGAGGAGTCGTAGCTGCGACGGAGAGCGGGCACATTCGTTGTATACTGACACTATCCATTTTAGTCAAGCACAACCGGATTTGGAGTCCCGCTCCCGGTTAATCCTGGCCTCCCCCTCACTCCGGCGGCTCCGATGCCCGATCCCGTCTTCGTCCTCGGCGTGCCCCGCAGCGGCACGACCCTCCTCCGCGTGATGCTGGCCGGCCACCCGGCCCTCTTCTCGCCTCCCGAGATGATCCTGGCGCCCTTCGCGACGATGGCGGAGCGCAAGGCGCGCCTGGACGAGCGCTTCTGGGAGCGCGGCGGGCTGCGGCGGGCGATCATGGAGCTGTGCGGGGTCGAGGTGGACGAGGCCAAGGCGACGGAGGCCTCGATGGAGGACCGCACGGTGCCCGAGGTCTACGCCTGGCTGCAGGAGCGCCTGGGCGAGCGGCTGCTGGTGGACAAGTGCCCTCACCTCTGCGCCGCCCCCGAGGCGCTGGAGCGGCTGGCCCGCTGGTTCCCCAAGGCCCGCTGGGTCTGGATCGTGCGCCACCCGGGCAGCGTGACCCGCTCGGTCCAGAACATGCCGATGGCCGAGGTCCTGCTGCAGGGCTACGCGCCCGACGCCCGCTCGATCTGGCACGACGGCAACACGGTGATCCGGCGCTTCCTGGCGACGGTTCCTCCGGGTCAGCAGGCGATGGTGCGCTACGAGGAGCTGGTGCGCGATCCCGAGGCGGCGCTGCGGCCGGTCTGCGCGGTGCTGGGCCTGGAGCTGGACCCGCGGATGCTGGACCCCTACGAGGGCGAGCGGATGCGCGAGGGGCCTCCGGGCGCGCGGCCGGTCGGCGATCCGAACATGGCCGGTCGCGGTCGCCTGCAGCCCGAGCTGGCCGAGAGCTGGCTGGCCAGCTTCGATCCGGCCAGCGTCAGCCCCCAGACGCACGGCCTCGCCCGCGAGCTCGGCTACGATCTGGGCGCCCTGGCTCCTCCTCCGGCGGCCGCGGTGCGGGCCTCGCTGGGCGATCTGCTTGCCCGGGTGGGCGAGCTCTCCCGCCAGATCGAGATGCCCGCCGAGCTCGACGAGCTGGAAGGGCAGCGCTTCCTGTTGCGGATGACCTCGGCCAGCCTGGATCTGTTCATGGAGAACGGTGACCCGGATCACCCGCGCTTCGAGCACGCCGAGGGCCGCAGCCGAAAGATGTTCGCCGACTGCCCGGACGCCGACTACTGGCGGGCGCCCGTGCGGCTGGGGCCGGGCCGCAGCTACCGCCTCTCGGGCGAGGTGCCGGCGGGCACGACCTATGTGGGGATCCTCGCCTACGGCCGCGGGGGGAGGGTCGGCGCCCACCTGGTCGACACGCAGTTCGTCGGCGAGGACGGTCGCTTCTCGCTGCTGCTGGGCAGCGAGGAGGGGGCCGAGCTGCGCGCGGGTGAGGACACCACCGCGATCTTCGTGCGCCAGTACTTCCACGATCGGGCCACGCAGGCGCCGATCCGCCTCGCCATCGAGCGGCTGCCCGCCTCGGGGCCGGGTGGGGTGGACGCGCAGGCCCTCTCCCGCGCCCTGGAGCTGGCCCGCCGCAACCTGGACGCGGTCTTCACCCGCACCCTGGAGGCCTGGAAGATGGTCCGCGTGATAGCGATCAACCGCTTCGTGCCGATCGGCGGCGACCAGCTCTTCCCGACGCCGGACAACCGGTACCAGGTCTGCTGGTTCCGCCTCGGCCCCGACCAGGTGATGCGCATCCGCGGCACGGCGCCCCGGGCGCGCTACTGGAGCCTGTGTCTGTACAACGCCTGGATGGAGTCGCTGGACTACGATCAGCGGACGATCTGCTTGAACGACGCGCAGATCCCCCAGGGGGACGATGGCAGCTTCGAGGTGGTGATCGCCCCCAACGCGCTGCCGGGCGTGTGCCGGCTGGACCCGGCGGGGCATCTGTCCGGCTATGTGATCCTGCGCGCGCTGCTGCCCGAGGGCGAGGTTCCTCAGCCGCAGGCGGAGATCTTGTATGAGCGGGAGTGGGTCGGCTGAGACCCTGAGAGCAGGTTCCACCAGCCCTCCACCGCGCGCAGCATGGCGGGGGTGGGCACGTCGTTCGCGAGGCGGCGGAGCTGGCGGGTTCCGAGCCCGAGCACCGGAGCGAGCAGCTGCGGCTGGACCTCGCGGGCGAGGTGGACGGCGGCGATGCGGGCGAGGCGCTCGTCGCGGCTGGCGCCGGTGAGAGGCTCGACGGCGACGGCGGCGGCAGCAGCTGCGGCGAGCAGGGGCAGGAAGCGGGGCCCTGCCTGCCAGGGATCTGCGCCCAGGCGGGCGAGCAGCTCCTCGCGCTGGACGCGCGGCAGATGGGCCCTCACATTGGCGGCCATCCAGGCGCCCGCCGGGCGCAGGCCGAGCAGGTCGGGGAGGGCCGATCCCTCCTGCCAGGGATCGAGGTCGAGGCCGTGGTGCTCCTGCTGCCCGAGGACGTAGAAGAAGGCGTGCTGGAGGTGCCGCTGGTCAACGATCGGCGAGAGGCGGGCGGGATCCCAGGGGACGCCGGGCTGGAGCGCGAGGTGGAGGCGGTGGGCGAGGCGACGGGCGAGGCGACCGGCTTCGGGCCGCGAGGCGACCACGAGCAGGTGCCCGTGGGTGTCGGCGAGGCCGTGGGCGAGGAGCGGGCTGCCCAGCGCCCCCTGCGCGATGATGCGGGACCAGGCCCGCCGCGAGGCGAGCGTGGGAGAGAGGACGCGGTTGTCCTGGGCGCGGAGGATGATCTGCCAGCCGAGAGCCATGGGCGAGGGACGAGCAGGAAGCGTTCCCACGGGGTTTCAGTAGTTTGGGCGGCTGGGCCGCCGGAAGTCCGTCAGGGGGCTCCGGCAGTCGGGCGGGCGCGGACATTTTCGGGGGATTGAGATCGAATCGGGCGAAAATGTCCGCCGCTGCCCCCCCTCCGGCCCTGCGGGCCACCTCCCCCCGCGAGCGGGGGGAGGGTTGAT
>DDSR01000425.1 GCA_002343455.1 Deltaproteobacteria bacterium UBA2385
CCAGCCTCGTCTACCAGGCGCTCTGGGTGCGGCAGCTCCACCTCGTGGTCGGGACCAGTCAGGTGGCGGTGGCGACGGTGCTGGCGGCCTTCATGACCGGCCTCGCCCTGGGCGGCTTCCTCGGCGGCCGCCTGGCCGACGGGGCCCGGCGGCCGGTGCTGACCTACGCCGTGCTCGAAGCGGGCATCGGGGTCTACGCCCTGCTCTTCCCCTGGCTGCTGGACCTGGTGCAGCCGCTGTATCTGGAGTTCTGGCGAGCCAACGAGCCCACGCCGACCGTCTTCGCCCTCTTCCAGTTCGGCCTGCTGGGCCTGCTGCTGCTGCCGCCGACCATCTGCATGGGGGCCACCCTGCCGCTGCTGGCCCGCTTCGCCACCGCGCCGGAGACCCAGGATCCCGAGGAGGACAGCAACGATATCGGGGCGCGGGTGGGCCACCTCTACGGAGCCAACACCCTGGGCGCGGTGCTGGGGACGGCGCTGGCGGGCTTCGTCTTCCTGCCGCAGCTCGGCCTGGCTGCCACGACGGCGCTGACGGCGGCGGGCAATGTGCTGCTCTGTGTGATCGCGGTGGCGGTGGCCCTGCGCCTGGGGGAGATCGCCCCCGCCCCGACGGCGCGGATCACGGCCGGTCGCAGCTTCATGGTGCTGGCCCTGGTGGCCTTCCTGGCAGGCACCAGCGGCCTGATCTACGAGGTCGCCTGGTTCCGGGTGCTGGCCCTGAACCTGGGAGGCAGCGCCTACGCCTTCACGATCATGCTGCTGGCCTTCCTGATCGGCATCGCCGGCGGGGGCTGGTTCGGCGGAGGTCTGGCCGACCGGGTGGCCCAGCGCTTCGGCGGGCAGGGGCTGCTGCGCGGGCTGGCCCTGATCGAGGGCGGCATCGCCGTGCTGGCCTGGGGCACGATGTACCTCTACGGCGAGCTGCCCTACGCCTTCACCTGGCTGTACGAGGCGGTCGATCCCCACCTGCACCTGCTCTGGCCGGCCAAGCTGGTCCTGGCCCTGGTGCTGCTGCTGCCTCCCACCCTGCTGATGGGCGCGGCCTTCCCCTTCCTGGTGCGGGCGGCGGCCGAGGGCGGGCGCTCGCTGGGCGGGCCGGTGGGCGCCCTGTACGGATGGAACACGGTCGGCGGCATCGTCGGGGCCGCGGCCGGCAGCCTGCTGCTGCTGCCCAGCCTGCACGTCACCGGCACGGTGCTCCTGGCGATCGCCGTCAACCTCGGCGCCGCCAGCGTGGCGATCCTGGCGGCCGACTGGGGGCGCGCCCGGGCGCAGGCGATCGGCTGGACGGCGCTGGCCGCCTCGGTCGCCGGCCTCGCGGCCTGGAAGCCACCGCCCTGGGAGCCGCTGCTGATGACGGCGGGCATGTACAAGTACGCCAGCGAGCTCTCCGACCGCACGCGAGAGGGCGTGTACGCCTTCGCCGTGGCGCCGTATGACCTGCTCTTCTACGAGGAGGGCCTCTCCAGCGTCGTCACCGTGGCCCGCAGCAAGGCCAATGGCAACATCTGGCTGGCCAACAACGGCAAGGTCGACGCCAGCAGCAGCGTGGACATGCCCACCCAGGTGCTCTGTGCCCAGCTCCCCTTCGCCTTCCGGCCCCAGGCCCAGGACGTCGCCGTGATCGGCCTCGCCAGCGGGGTCACCGCCGGGACGGTCACCCTGCACCCCGGCCTGCGCCGCATCGAGGTGATCGAGCTGGAGCCGGCCATCCTGCGGGCAAGCCGCTTCTTCGACGAGGTCAACCACCGCCCGCTGGACGATCCGCGCACCCGACTGTACGCCAACGACGGCCGCAACCACATCGTCCTAGCCCAGGAGGGCAGCTACGACGTGGTCATCAGCGAGCCCAGCAACCCCTGGCTGTCGGGGGTCAGCAACCTGTTCACCCAGGAGTTCTTCGAGCTGGGCAAGCGCAAGCTGCGGCCGGGGGGCGTCTGGTCGCAGTGGGTGCAGATGTACGGAATGGGGGGCGAGGATCTGCGCTCCCTGCTGCGCACTTTCGCCGAGGTCTACCCCCATGTGCGCCTCTTCAGCACGATCGAGGACGCCGACCTGGTGCTGGTCGGCAGCGACGAGCCGCTGTCCATCGCCGAAGAGGACCTCGCCCGTCTGTTCGGCCTCTCCCCGGCCATCTCCGCCGAGCTCTCGGCGATCGGCATCGAGGAGGCCGCCGATCTGCTGACCCGCTACCAGGCCGATCGCGAGCGGGTCCTGGCCTACGCCGGCGAGGTCGAGGCCAACACCGACGACAACATGCGCATCGAGTACAGTGCGCCCCTGCACCTGCACGAGGACACCGCCGACGCCAACTTCCTGGCCCTGTTGGGCCCCAAGGACATGCGCCGCCCGCCGATGGAGGCGGTCCAGGGCGCGGACGGTCTGCTGCGGCTGGCCCACGCCTACGCCCGCCGGGAGCGCTGGGTCGAGGCGCTGATCGTGCTGAAGGAGGCCTGGAGTCGGGAGGAGAGCGAGGAGGTCGAGGCGCTGTACAACGAGTGGCAGCTCCGGCTGGTGCAGAGCTTGGAGGGAGAGGTCGAGTGAGCCCCAGCCTGGGCGAGCCGGGTCTTGGGGAAGCCACCCGGGTCTGGCTGCGGGTCGCGGCGCTGAGCTTCGGGGGGCCCGCCGGTCAGATCGCCGTGATGCACCGGATCCTGGTCGAGGAGAAGGGCTGGGTCTCCGAGGAGCGCTTCGTCCACGCGATGAATTTCTGCATGCTGCTGCCGGGTCCCGAGGCCCAGCAGCTCGCCACCTACAACGGCTGGCTGCTGCACGGCACCCGCGGGGGCCTGATCGCCGGCGGACTGTTCGTGCTGCCGGGCTTCCTGTCGATCCTGCTGCTGAGCATCCTCTACGTCGGCTTCGGGGATCTGTGGATCGTCGAGGGCGCCTTCTACGGGATGAAGGCGGCGATGCTCGCGGTAGTGGTCGAGGCCCTGCTCCGCATCGGCAAGCGGGTCCTGAAGAACCCGCTGCTGAAGGCCTTCTCGGCCCTCGCCTTCCTCGCCCTCTTCGTCTTCGGCCTGCCCTTCCCGCTGGTGATCCTGGGCGCCGGGTTGGCGGGCATGGTCGGGGCGCGCCTCCGTCCAGCGCTCTTCCTCGCCTCGGGCCCTGACGCTGCGGCTGCGGTGGTGTTGCCCACCCTCTGGAGCACGGCTCGCACGGCCGGTATCTGGCTGGCGATCTGGCTGGTCCCGATGGCCGTCCTGCTGGCCCTGCTGGGCCCGGAGCACGTCTTCGTACAGATCGGCGCGCTCTTCAGCACGGCCGCCGTCGTCACCTTTGGCGGGGCCTACGCCGTGCTGGCCTGGATCGCCCAGCAGGCGGTCGAGGTCCACGGCTGGCTCAGCCCTGGAGAGATGCTGGACGGGCTGGGCATGGCCGAGACGACGCCCGGACCCCTCATTCAGGTGGTGCAGTTCGTCGGCTTCCTGGCGGCGTATCGCGACGCGGGTGCGCTTCATCCGCTGCTGGCCGGGGTGGCGGGGGCGGTGCTCACCACCTGGGTCACCTTCGCGCCCTGCTTTCTGTGGATCTTCACCGGGGCACCCTATGTCGAGTGGCTGCGCGGGCGGCGGGCCCTGTCGGCGGCGCTGACGGCGATCACGGCGGCGGTGGTCGGGGTGATCCTGAACCTGGCGATCTGGTTCGCCCTGCACATCGCCTTCGCCACGGTCGAGGAGCGAGCGGGGCCCCTCGGGATCCGGCTGCTGGTGCCAGAGGGGTCCCCCGTGCAGCCCGGCGCGGTGGGAATCGCCTTCGTCTCCTTCCTGATGCTGCTGGTCTTCCACCAGGGCCTCGCCCGCACCCTGGCCGTCGCCGTGGCCCTGGGCCTGGTCTGGCGCGGGGTCGTGGTATAGCTGGAAGACCGGATCCGGACCCTCAGCGTCGGCGACGGATTAGCAGGCCCAGGCCCAGCAGCAGGCCCCAGGCGCTGCTCATGGCGCCGTTGGACCCGGCGCTGCAGCCGCCGCAGCCGCCGTCGTCCTTGACCTCACCGTCGCCGGTGCTGCCTCCGTCGCCGGTGCCGCCGTCGCCGGTGCCGCCGTCGCCGGTGCCCCCGTCGGTGCCGCCGTCGCCGGTGCCCCCGTCGGTGCCGCCGCCGTCGCCCGTTCCGCCGTCGGTGCCGCCGCCGTCGCCCGTTCCGCCGTCGGTGCCGCCGCCGTCGCCCCCGCCGCAGTCGTCCCAGACCGCGGCATCCTCGTCGTCGCAGTCCTCACCGCCGTGCAGGTCGCTGTCGTAGCCGTCGCCGTCGGCGTCGTAGTCTGAGGCCTCGTCGCAGTCGCCGTCAATGCCATCGTACCAGGTCTCCGGAGCGTCGGGGTTGATGCGCGCGTCCATGTCGTCGCAGTCCAGCCCGCCATACAGATCGTTGTCGTGGCCGTCGCCGTCGGCGTCGTAGTCGGAACCCTCGTCGCAGTCCTGGTCCACGCCATCGTACCAGACCTCGGCCGCGCCAGGGTTGATGGATGCGTCGGACTCATTGCAGTCCTCGCCGCCGTGGCCGGCGCTGTCGTAGCCGTCGCCGTCGGCGTCGTAGTCGGAGGCGCCGTCGCAGTTCTGGTCGATGCCATCGTACCAGATCTCGGCGGCGCCGGGATTGAAGGAGGCATCCTCGTCGTCGCAGTCCAATCCGCCGTACATGTCGCTGTCGTAGCCGTCGCTGTCGGCATCGTAGTCCGAGGCGCCGTCGCAGTCGCCGTCGACCCCGTCGTACCAGGTCTCGGGCGCGTCGGGGTTGATGCCATCGTCGCCGTCGTCGCAGTCGGTGCCGCCGTAGTCGTCGCTGTCGAAGCCGTCGCCGTCGGCGTCGTAGTCGGAGGCGCCGTCGCAGTCGGTGTCGACCCCGTCGTACCAGGTCTCGCTGGCGTCGGGGTTGACGGTCTCGTCGGTGTCGTCGCAGTCGTCGCCGTCGCACTCCAGCGAGGTGAAGCCGTCGCCGTCGGCGTCGCACTTGGCGCAGAGATCGAAGTTGTCCAGGTATTCCGCCTGGGCCTCGTCGGCGGTCTCGGCGAAGGGCACCAGGAAGCTGAAGGCGACCGACTCCCCTGCGCCCAAGGTGTCCACCGTGTGGCGCAGGTGGATGGTGTAGTCGTAGCTGCTGCCCGCAAGGTCGTAGAGCACGACGTCGGCAGAGGTGTCCCAGTTTGCGCCGCCGACCTACTGCGCCTCGGGGTCACAGGCACCGAAGCCGATGGTCCAGCCCGAGTAGAAGCCCACCGCCTGCACGAAGTCGTTGACCAGGTCGCCGTCGAGGTCCAGGCTGTCGATGTAGGTTTCGTAGGTGCCGGAGCCGTAGTCCTGGTCAGGGTCGACGCCGAAGCTGAAGCGGATGTTCTCGGCATCGGCGCTGCCCCGGTTGCTGATCTCCACGTCGATCAGCACCGTCGAACCTCGTATGCCCCAGCTCTCGGTCTTGACGAAGTCCAGGTCGCCCGCGCTCCACTCGTAGACCGACACCATGCTGCTGCTGTCGGAGAGGTCCTCCTCGCGGGTCACGGTCCAGTCGCCGTAGTAGTAGCTGCCGTCGTACTCCTCGGCGCTACCGTCCTGTGTCCAGGCGATGGTCAGCTGCTGCCAGGGCGTCCCCGGGTAGCTCCAGTCGGTCCACCCGGTGCCGGAGAAATTGGTCAAGGCACCCTCGCTGGTGCCGCCGTAGTCGTTCCAGAGGCCGTAGCTGTTGTAGTTGATCTCCAGGACCCGGCCGGTCAGGGTCTGAGAGGCGAAGCCGCTGGTGGAGAGCAGCAGGGCGAGCGCGAGGGTCATGGGAGCTCCGTGGGGAGGGGAGGCGCGAGTATAGCCGCTGGATTCCGATGGATGGTACAAATCCGACCCCGGCCTCGTTCGGCTCAGCCTCCCGCGATGTCGACCGGCTCCGTTCGGCCCTCGTACAGATGGCAGGCGACGGTGTGGCCGGGGGCGACGGTGTGGGCCGCCGGGTCCTGGCTGCGGCAGCGGTCGAAGACCAGCGGGCAGCGGGTGTGGAAGCGACAGCCGGATGGAGGATTCTTGGGGTTGGGCACGTCGCCCTGCAGGATGACCCGCTTCCGCTTCAGGCCGAAGTCCGCGCGCGGGGCCGAGCTGAGCAGGGCCTGGGTGTAGGGATGGAACGGCGCGGCGAACAGCGCGGGCCGGGGGGCGGCCTCGACGATCTCGCCCAGGTACATGACGACGACGTGGTCGGCGATGTGCCGCACGACGCCGAGGTCGTGGGTCACGAACAGGTAGGAGAGGCCCAGCTCCTCCTTCAGATCCAGCAGCAGGTTGAGCACCTGGGCTTGGACCGAGACGTCCAGGGCGCTGACGGCCTCGTCGCAGACGATGAACTTCGGCTTGACGGCGATGGCGCGGGCGATGCCGATGCGCTGGCGCTGCCCTCCGCTGAACTCGTGCGGGTAGCGCGAGGTGTAGCTCTTCTGCAGGCCGACCTTCTCCAGCAGGCGCTTGGCCTCGTCTTCGGCGGCGCGGGCGTTGGGGACGATGCCGTGCAGCAGCAGGCCGCTGCCGATGATCTGGCCGACGGTCTGGCGGGGGTTGAGGCTGCTGAAGGGGTCCTGGAAGATGATCTGCAGGTTGCGGCGGGTCGCCCGCAGCTCGTCGGGGCCCTGGGCGAGCAGGTCCTTGCCTTGGAACAGGACCTGGCCGGAGTCGGGCTCGACCAGGCGCAGGATGGCTCGCCCGGCGGTGGTCTTGCCGCAGCCGGACTCGCCGACCATGGCGACGGTGCTCTGTTCGGGCACGTCGAAGCTGATGCCGTCGACGGCGCGCACGGCGCCGACCTGGCGGCGGAAGATGCCCTTGAAGACGGGGAAGTGCTTGACCAGGTCTCGGACCCGGAGGAGGGGCTCAGGCATGGTCCTCTCCCGCGGCGGCGGCCCGGGCCTCTTCCGCCGAGAGGGGGTGGTGGCACCAGACCTGGTGCCCGTCGCCCAGATCGAGGCGCGGCGGCAGCGCGATGCAGCGCTCGCTGGCCCGGGGGCAGCGGGGACGGAAGCGGCAGCCTTCGGGGAAGTCCTGGGGGGAGGGGACCATGCCCTCGATCGTGTTCAGGCGCCCGCCCGGCGCGGCCCGGTCGGGCAGGCTGCGCATCAGGCCGACGGTGTAGGGGTGGGTCGGCCGCTCGAAGAGCGCCTGGGTGGGCCCCGTCTCGGCCATCTGTCCGGCGTACAGGACCACCACCCGCTGACAATTCTCGGCGACCACGCCCAGGTCGTGGGTGATCAGCATGATGCCCAT
>DDSR01000288.1 GCA_002343455.1 Deltaproteobacteria bacterium UBA2385
CCGACGGTGGCGACCAGGTTGCCGTGGGCGTCGCGGACCTCGGCGGCCGAGAGCTCGACGGGGATCTGCTCGCCCCAGCGCGCCCGCAGCCGAACCGAGACGGCGCTGACGGTGCCGCCCTCGTTGGCCCTCAGCTCGGCCAGCACCTGCCGGGCGTCGGCCGGGTTGGCGTAGATGTTCGTGACGTGCATCTGGGTGCGGGCGTACTCCGCGTCGTAGCCCAGGGCCAGCTCGGCGGCGCGGTTGAAGACCAGCACCCGGCCGCGCACATCGACCGCCATCACCGGATTGGGCGTGGCGTCGATCAGCCGACCCAGCAGGTCCTGGGTGTTGGCCAGCTCGTCCAGCGCCCTGCGGGCCTGGCGCTGCTGCGCCTGCATCCGGCGGCGCCAGGCCCGGACCATCCGCCGCTGGGCGGCCACGCGGGCCTCGAGCGAGCGGGCCGTCGGCGTCCCCCGGACCACGTCGTTGGCGCCCTGGGCCAGGGCGGCGACCTCCTGGTCCTCGTCCTGGACCAGGGCGATCCAGGCGACCGGCTCCTCGATCTCCAGGGTCTCGCGGGGCAGCTCGCAGCCAGGGCCCAGCAGGCCGACGCTGGCCTGGGGGTCGACCTCCACCCCCAGGTCCAGCAGCAGCTCGACCAGCTCGGGGGCCAACGCCTCGTGAAGTCGGACCCTCATTCGGCCTCCTCGGGGGTGCGGTTCCACCAGGCGGCCAGGGCCGCGGCGTGGACCTGGGGCTCGGGCACACCGGCCTGGCGGGCCACCCGGGCCACGTCGCCGTGCTCGGGAGAGGCGTGCAACAGCTCGCTGCCCCGCAGGCCCAGCTTGATCGAGACGGGTCCCCACGGGGTCTCCACGGTCCGGTGCTGGCGGAGCAGGACCTGCCGCTGGGCCGTGTGGCGGNNNGGCCAGGGCCTCGACCAGCAGCCCGGTCCGGCCCTTCTTCATCAAGACCGGGCTCGCCCAGGCGTCCAGCGCGCCCCCTTCGAGCAGGGCCTCGATCAGCGCGGGGAGGTGCTCGCCGCTGAGGTCGTCCATCTGGGCGGCCAGCACCTCGACCTGGGCGGGGGAGGACTCGGCGGCGGGGTGAGGGGCGCCCAGCAGGACCCGCAGGATGTTGGGGTGATCGGCCGGGTCCCGCCCGCCCGCGCCGGTGCCGACGGCCAGGATGGTCATCGCCGGCATGGGGGCGGGGCGCCCGAGCGCGGCCAGCACGGCGGCCCCGGTGGGCGTGACCTGCTCGACCCCGGGGCGGCCGGGCTGGATCGGCCAGCCGCGCAGGAGCAGGGCGGTCGCCGGAGCCGGCAGGGGCATCACGCCGTGCGCGCCGTAGACGGTGCCGGCCGAGACCGGCAAGGGACCGCAGAGGATCTGGTCGACCCCCAGCTGGTCGAGCATGATGGCCACGCTGACGATGTCGACGATGGAGTCGACCGCGCCGACCTCGTGGAAGGCGACCTGGTCGAGGCTGCAGCCGTGGACGGCGGCCTCGGCCTCGGCCAGCCGGGAGAAGATCGCCAGCGCCCGATTGCGGGCCCCCGCGCTCAGGCCCGAGCCAGCGATTCGCGCGCGGATGCTGGACCAGCGGCGGTCCGGCTGCCCGGGCCAGGGCTCGGGGTGCGGGCCGTGCTCGTGTGCATGCCCGTGCTCGTGCTCGTGCTCGTGCTCGTGGGCGTGTGCGTGTGCGTGCTCGTGCGCGTGAGCATGCCCGTGCGCGTCTGCCGGCAGCCCGGGCCCCGGGTCCGGGCGCACATCGAAACGTCGGGCGGCGAAGACCCCCCGCAGCACGCTGCTCACGACCAGCTGGTAGCCGTCGAGCTCCAGCTTGCCGAGCTCGGCGCGGAGCAGGCCCTCGTCCGCGCCGGCGTCGAGCAGGGCGGCGCAGAGCATGTCTCCGGCGAGGCCGCCGATCGGGTCCAGCCAGAGCAGCCGGCCGCCCGGAGGTCCCGCCCCTTGCGCAGAGGAGGGGCTCACGTCGCCCCTGGTTCGGCGAGGCGGTTGATACGGACGGCCTGCAGGGCCGCCCCGAAGCCGTTGTCGATGTTGACCACGCTGACGCCCGCGGCGCAGGAGTTGAGCATCCCCAGCAAGGCGGCGAGGCCGCCGAAGTTGGCGCCGTAGCCGACCGAGGTGGGTACCGCGATCACCGGCCGCTCGACCAGCCCGGCGACGACGCTGGCCAGGGCGCCCTCCATCCCCGCGACGACGATCAAGGCCCGCGCCTCGCGGAGCTGGGTGGCCTTGGAGAGGACCCGGTGGATGCCCGCGACGCCGACGTCCGTCAGGCGGTCGACCCGCGCACCCAGCGCCTGCGCGACCAGGGCGGCCTCGTCGGCGACGGGCAGATCGCTGGTGCCCGCGCAGACCACGGCGATGCGGCCGATGCCCTCGGCCGGGGGCTTCAGGCGCAGCTGCAGCAGCCGGGCGCGGTCGTGGAAGATCAGCTCGCCGGGGACGGTGCGCTGCGAGAGCCGCTGGATCACCCGCTCGGCCTTGGCCGGATCGATGCGGGTGACCATGCCGTCCTGCCCGGCCTCGCCCAGGCGCTCCAAGATGGTGGCGATCTGGTCGTCGCTCTTGCCCTCGCCGTAGACCACCTCGGGATCGCCCGTGCGGACCAGCCGCTGGGTGTCGATGGTGGCGAAGCCCAGGTCCTGGCCCGGCCAGCCGGCCAGCCGCTCCAGGGCGGCGTCGACGGGGAGGGCGCCCCCTTGGACGCTCTCGAGGATCTGGCGGAGGCTGCTGCGGTCCACGGCGAAAGGCCCGGTCTGAGGGGAGAGAGGAGGCCCGAGGGCCTTGGCGGTGCATATCGTGCGGATTCCGCTGGCGCGTCCCCGCAGACGGTGTGAACCTCAGGGGGATGCCCCCGCTCCTGCCCCTGATCCGCCCCGGCCTCCCCAGCCTCCCCAGCCTCCCCAGCCTGGTCGGCGGCGCTGCGCTGATCCTGCTGGTGGCCTCGCCCCCCGCCTGGGGAGCCGAGCGTGAGATCTACAAGGCCGCGGTCGATCGGATCGAAGAGGACTTCCTGCGGCTGGAGCAGCTCGATCCGGTCGAGGCCTTCGTCGGCGCCGCCCAGGCCGCCGAGGAGGCCATCCCCTGGCTGCTGGTCGAGCGGGTCGACCGCCCCGAGCTGGTGCGGGTCACGCTCTCCCACGGCGCCAGCGGCGCCTTCGCGGCGGTGGACTTCCAGCGCAACGGCGGGCTCTCGTACCTCCCCGACGCCCTGGGCCGGCTGGAGGACGCGATCCGCCTGCAGGCCGAGAAGGGCCGCGGCTCGGGCCAGGGGCTGGGCGAGATCGACCTCCCCGTCGAGCTGCTGCGAGGCCTCGCCCGCAGCCTGGACCGGCACTCCGCCGTGCTGGCCGGCGAGCGCCTGGACGCCTTCAACGAGCGGATCCGCGGCCGGCTGGTCGGCATCGGCTGCCGCATCGGGCGCCAGGACGCCGGCATCGTCCTCACCTCGGTCTTCCCCGATGGACCCGCCGCCCGGGGTGGGCTGCGCAGCGGGGATGTGATCGAGCGCATCGACGGGGTCGCCACGACAGCGCTGGACGTCGAGGACGTGGTGGAGCGCATCCGTGGCGACGTCGGCACGACCATGGTGCTGGAGGTGCGGCGGGTCGGCGCGGCCGAGGGTGAGCAGCGGCTGAAGGTGCGGCTGGTGCGCGACGAGGTCCGCATCCCCAACGTGGAGTGGGCCCGCTCGGCTCAGGGCGTGGGCTGGATCCGCATCGATCACTTCAGCCAGCAGACGGCGCGCCTGGTCGAGTCCGGGATGTCCGAGATGGAGCAGCAGGGGCCGCTGGCCGGGCTGGTGCTCGACCTGCGCGGCAACGCCGGCGGCTCGATGCTCCAGTCGGCCAAGGTGGTCGACCTCTTCGTCGACAAGGGGGTCATCCTGGAGACCGGCGGCCGCGGCTTCCTGCCCGTCGAGGGGCTGGTCCAGCGGGTGGACGCCGAGCCGCTCAGCAGCTCGGCCGCGATCGGGCGCCTGGGTCGCAGCGCCCCGCTGGTGGTCCTGATGGACCAGGGCAGCGCCTCGGCCTCGGAGATCGTCGCGGGCTCGCTGGCGCTGCTGGATCGGGCCGTGCTGGTGGGCGAGTCCACCCACGGCAAGGGCACCGTCCAGCAGCCCTTCACCATCGGCTCGGCCGCCCGCCTCGGCGGCGAGGTCAAGCTCAAGCTGACCATCGCCGAGTACCGCCTCGCCAGCCAGACGATGATCGCCGACGGCGTCGGCCTCCTCCCCGACGTCGCCGTCGACACCGTCACCCTCTCCCGGTTGGCGATGGACATCCCCTCCTCGGTGGTCCAGGGCCAGGCCCTGGGCCTCGTCCGAGAGGACCCGGGCTGGAGGGGCGAGGCGCCCGTCGAGGAGCGCGGGGATCTGCTGCGCGAGCTGGCCGAGGAGATCGCCCTGGAGTCGCTGGGGCCGCAGCGTCGGCAGACCCTGGAGGGGGCCGGGCTGGTGGTCGGGCGCTGGCGGGCCGACGAGGAGCGGCGGATGCAGGAGGCGCTCTCCGCCCGGGGCATCGACTGGCAGCGCGAGGACCTCTGCCGCGGCGACTGCCCGGCCCCGCAGGTGCAGGTCGAGCTGATCCCGCTGCGGCAGCCCCTGGCCGGGCAGCGGGTCGAGGTCGAGGCCCGGGTGAAGAACCTGGGGCCCGCGCCGCTGCATCGGGTCCTGGTGCGGGTGGGCGGAGCCAGCAGCGGCATGCCGTGGAGCGGGCTGGTGATCCCGATCGGCTTCCTGCCGCCCGAAGAGGAGGCGCGGGGCCGGATCGAGGTGCAGCTCCCCGCGACCCTCAGCAGCCGTCAGGACCTGCTCCCGGTCCAGGTGGAGGCCGATCGCCGGCCGGTGGTGAGCCTGCCCCCCCAGCTGCTGGAGGTGCAGGGCAACGCCCCTCCGACGCTGGTCCTGAGCTTGACCCCGACGACGGCGACGCCCGAGGAGCTGGCGCGGGATCCGCTGGTCGCGGTCGTCGAGGCGACGGTGCGCAACCCTGGCGGGCCGAGGCTGGAGGGCCTGCGCATCCGACCTCACCAGCTGGTGGAATCCCTGCTGGAGCCCCTGGATCGCGAAGCGGTGGTCGCCACCCTGGAGCCGGGCGAGAGCGCGACGGTGCGCCTCGCCTTCCGCTGGCTCCAGCCCTTGCCCGCCGATGGCCGGGTGGCGCTGCCGCTGGAGGTCCGGGTCGACCGCCTGGGCACCATCCTGAACGCCGAGGCCGGCCTGGCCTGGGCGGGCGCGCCGGTCGTGATCGCTCCGCCAACGTTGCACTCCGACCTGCCCCTCTCCAGCCCGGCGGGCAGCGTGCCGGTGCGGGTCATGGTCGGCGACGATCAGCAGCTCGCCAGCGTGGTGGCCTGGTGGCGGGGGCGCAAGGTCGCCTGGAAGGCCTCCGAGTCCAGCACCCTGGCCCTGGATCTGGAGCTCGAGCTGGGCCAGGGGACCCAGACCTTGCTGGTGGAGGCCACCGACAACCAGGGCACCCTGACGCGGCGCCGCTGGATGGTGCGCGGCACCGATCAGGACGCCACAGCGCAGCCCTGAGGGCGAGCGCTGAGGGGCTGGCCGCCTGGGCGCCTACTCCAGCGAGGCGCCGCCGACGGCGATGGTGTCGTCCCCCAGGGCCGCGAAGAAGACCTGGGCGCCGTCCGTGCTGAGCACGACGCTGGCCTCGCTGGTGGTGAAGCCGGGGTCCAGGGTGACCTGCTCGAAGCCGCCGCTGAGGTCGCCCCAGGCCAGCACGGGGCTGCCGCTGCCGTCGACCCAGGCCAGGAAGGCCGTCCCGTCGGGGGCCAGGGTGGCCTGCACGCGGGTGGGGGCGTCGGCCGGGACCAGGTGCTCGGTGCCGTCCTCTTCGATGATCACGATGGTGTCGTTGAGCTCGTCGGCCAGCAGCAGCCAGGAGCGCTCCACCAGGGTCGAGATGTCGGAGGGACGGCGGCTGGGGTCGACCTCGTCCAGGTCGGGGCACTCCACGGGGTCCCCGCCGGTGTCCAGCCCGCAGTCGTACAGGTCGGTGATGGGGGTCTCGCTCTCGATGTCGAAGGGCGTGCGGACCAGGCCCTCGGCCTGCGTGCTGACGATGATGCCGGTGGGCTCCTCGTAGAAGTGCAGCGCGCAGACGTCGGCGGGGAGATCCTGGATGGTCTCGCTGATCTCGTAGCCGGTGGCGAGGCCCGCACGGGTGGCCTGCATGTACTGGCCGAGGCCCTCGCTGAGCTCGCAGCCGATGGCGTGGATGCTGCCGTCCGAGCTCAGCGCCAGGGCGATGTCGTCGAAGGTCGCCGGCGCGGCAGAGGGGCTGTTGGCCCCGAAGCGGACCCCTGTGGCGAGGTCGTAGCCGCTGATACGCAGGGAGGTCTCGGCGGTGTCGTCGAAGATCAGCCCGACCGCGCCGAGCAGCTCGTCGTCGGTGGCCAGGAAGGCCGAGCCGGGGCTGAGGCGGAAGCTGGCCGGCACGAGGTTCTGCAGCCAGGCGGTGTGGGCGGTCGCGCCATCCAGCGGCGCCAGGCCGTCGAAGCTGAGCGCGATCGCCGACTCGTAGTAGGTCGTGGTGCCGTAGCCCGCCTGCTCGACGGAGACCGAGAGGTAGATCGTGTCGCTGTTGGCCGAGAGCTGCAGCTCGCGGGCGCCGGTCCAGCTCAGCCGGGTGACCTCCTCGAACAGGAAGCGGTTGGGGTCCCCGTCGCAGTCGCGGTCGATCCCGTCGGCCAGGATCTCCAGGCTGCCGGGGAAGATCAGCGGGTCGTCGTCGTCGCAGTCGTCGCCGGTGCCCGAGGGGGCCGTCGGGTGCCGGAAGCCGTCCAGGTCCTTGTCGAAGTCGTCGTCGCTGGCGCAGTCCGAGTCGATGTCGTCGTACCAGGTGTCGTCCGCCCCAGGGTAGATGAAGACGTTGCTGTCGTTGCAGTCTCCCGCCGGCAGGCGCCCCGAGTCCTCGACGTAGGTGGTCGTGCGCGCGGCGTCCTCGTCCCGCACGAAGCCGTCGCCGTCGGCGTCGTAGTCGTCGTTGCCGGCGCAGTCCTGGTCGATGCCGTCGTACCAGGCGTCGGTCGTGCCCGGACGGACATCGGCGCGAGCGTCGTCGCAGTCTCCGCCGGGCAGGGTGCCGGTCCCCGGCGCGTTGCGCGTGGGCAGCCCCTCGTGCTCGGTGGCGACGTAGCCGTCCTCGTCCTGGTCGTAGTCGTCCTTGCCGTCGCAGTTGGTGTCCACCCCGTCGTAGGCGTCGTCGGCCTGCCCGGGGTTGGACTCCGGCTCGTTGTCGTTGCAGTCGCCGCCGGGCAGGGCGCCCGAGCCATCGACCCCACCGGTCGACAGGCCGGCCCACTGGTCTTCGACGAAGCCGTCGGCGTCCGCGTCGTAGTCGTCGTCGCCGCCGCAGTCCTGGTCGATGCCGTCGTACCAGTTCTCGGTCTCCCCGGGGTTGATGTTCGGGTTGGCCTCGTCGCAGTCGATCTCGGCGATGAAGCCGTCCTCGTCGTCGTCCACTTCGGGGCGCCGCTCGTCGACGTCCTTGCTGCTGATCCAGGTGCACCCACCGCTCAGCAACACGCCCAGGACGCTCGCGATCGACATCAGGCTGGCTCGGCTCACAGTCTCTCCAGTTCGTTCGGCGATGGTAGCACTACCGAGACCGACGGGGCGGCGGGGCGATGTCGAAGAGGTGCTCCTCGAAGCCATCGACCGACGAGGTGCCCGGGATGTCGTCCCCCGGGGACATGCCCGTGGCCTCCTCCAAGAAGTCGGAGATGGTCTGCTCGGTCGCCTCGTCGTCGACGTCCTCGTCGTCCTCGTCGATCGGCGGCAGGTCGGCCAGCCCGACCGGCAAGGACTCGGCCTGGCCGGGGTCGATCAGCGGCCGCCGGACGATGGGGCTGAGGGGCGGACGGGAGGTGGCCGTCAGCTCGCCCCGCATCCAGCCGGCGTCGCGCACGATCCGACCCTGGGTGCTGGAGAGCAGCCAGCGGCCCCCGACGCGCCGCAGCAGGCCCTGGGCGTCCCGCACCGACCACCGCAGGCCCGAGATCAGCTCGTCGACCTGGCTGAGGGCGCGAACCAGGGCGGCCAGCCCGGCGAGGTTGTCGGGGGCCAGCTCTCCGCCGCCGCTGAGGCCTCGCTCGTGGATCGAGACCTGGACGCCGGTCCCGGCGAAGAAGGCGGCGATCCGGGCGCGCTCGCGGCTGGGGATCTCCTCGGGGCTGCGGGCGACGACCCGGATGGCCGGATCCGGGGCCGGGCGGCGGAGCAGCTGCCCGCTGCCGAGGACGGCCGCTGCGGCGGCGCCCGGGGGACCGGGGTGCCCGGAGAGGGTCCGCAGCAGGCGCACGCTGCGGCAGTCGCCGGCGCGGGCGAGGGCCTCCAGCGCGGTCATGCCGACGGCGGCGGAGCGGTCGAGGAGCAGGCCCATCAAGGCGGGCGTGGTCGAGGGCAGGGCGAGGCGCCCCAGGGTGGCGGCGGCCTGGACGCGGATCCCCGTGTCGGGGTGCCGGCCGGCGTCGAGGACGAGGCCCAGCAGGTCGAGCCGCTGGGCGGAGCCGACGGCCTGGACGGCGCGCTCCAGCTCCTCGATGCTGGCCTCCTTCGACCAGCTCAGCACCCGGGAGGCGCTGGCCAGGCTGACCATGGCCTCGACGGCCGCCAGCCGGACGCGGCGGTCCTGAGAGGGATGGAGGAGGGCGTCGACGGTGGGCATGGCCCGTCGCCCGCCGCATGCCACCACCGCCTCCAGCGCCGCGATGCGCAGGGGCAGCGCCTGGGTGTCGACGGGCTCCCGCAGGATGGCCTCGGCGCGCTCGAAGGCGACCGTGTCCCGGGCGCGGGCCATCGACCGCATGGCGCTCACCGCCAGCTTGGGGCGGTCCAGGGCGACCCGAACGGCCTGGCGGGCCACGGCGCCGGGGATGTCCGCCAGGGCGCGGACGGCGGCGCGGGCGCGTGCCTGGTCCCGCCCCCGGCTGAGCTTGACCAGCAGCGCGGTGGCCTCGGGGCTGCCGCCGGCCGCCAGGGCCTGGCAGGCCAGCGAGCGCAGGGCCGGGGGGCGCTCGGCGCTGCGCACGAGGCCGGCCAGGGCGGCGTTCCACCCCGGCAGGCGCTGGTGCGACCATCGGCCGGTGACCAGCATCAGGCAGGCTCCCGCCGCGCTGGCGTCGTCGCCGCTCAAGCGCCCCAGGGCCCGCGAGGCGAAGGTCGGGCTCTCGGCGAGGGCGACGCAGGAGTGCAGCAGGGTGCCGGGCTCCAGCTCGGCGACGCGTTGATCCAGGGCGCGCTCCAGGTCGTCCTCGGCGTCATCCTCCAGCAGGTCGAGCTCCAGGTCGTCCAGCCAGTCGCTGCCGTCGTCCTCGTCCTCGGCCGGGCTCAGCGGCGGGGCCAGCAGCCGCCGGCCCAGGGCGGCCAGCCGCGACCAGTCGGCGCCGCTGGGGTCCTCGTCGGGGGCCGCGTCGAGCAGGCCCAGCAGCTGCCGGGCGCTGGCTCGCTCGCGGGCGTCGCCGTCGCCGGCCAGGGCCCGTCCTCCCTCGACGATGGCCTCGCGCTCGACCAATCCGGCGGCGGCGAGGGGTCCCAGCAGGCGGCAGGCGGCCCCCGGGAGCTTGCCACCGAAGAGCGCCTCTCGCAGCACGCCGGGGCTCTTCTGCGCGGCGGCCAGCCCCTGCTCCAGGGTGCGGGCGTCGGGTCCCGAGCGGTCCAGCACCTCCAGCAGATCGGCCAGCTCGGCCTCGGTCGCGGGCGGGGGG
>DDSR01000442.1 GCA_002343455.1 Deltaproteobacteria bacterium UBA2385
ATCGGGGAGCTCCTCGAGCCGAGGCGTGGCGAGGGGCGGTCGCGCGATTTACCGGGCGAGGCCCTCCAAGCCCCTGCGATCGTTGGCGCCGATGACCACCCCAGCATGCAGGCCGTAGCCATCGCAGTTGGCGCACGTTGGCGGCAGCCGGTAGGGCCGGCCGCCAAGCTTCTGGACGCGCCGGGCTTGCCGGGAGCGCCGCACGGCGCTTCGTCCGGCGACCGCCGCTGCCTGGATCACCGCCAAGGCGTCGTCGGGATCTTCTTCCTGGTCTTCGTCAATGCCGAAGCCTCGGCGCGCGAGGAAGGCCTCGGCGCGGTCCGCGATCTGCTCGACCAGAGTCGACACCTCCAGATCGGTCGGCGCGGGCGCACGAAACCAGCGGACCGTGCCGTCGCTGGGGTCTTCGCAGTAGAGCCCGTCAAGGGCCAGAACATGGAAGTGCAGGTTCAAATTCAGAGCGGAGCCGAAGCGCTGGGCCACCGTGACGCTGCCGCCCTGACCCCTGGGCTGCCCTGTGCTCCGACGTAGCCACCGTTGGATCTCGCGAAGCGCCACCTTCAGCACGCCCTTGGCCAGCTCAGGATTGCGGGCCAGCAGCAAGCGGCGCGGCCACGGAACGGTGATCACCCACTGCCGTACGGCCACGATGGGGAAGAGCTCGTCGACCCAGCGCGCCGCTCGCCCTCCGTGTCAAGGATGGTGAGGCATCCGCCGCCCGCCGCAGGAGGGACAGAACCCCCGTCCCCGTCTCACGGCGCGGGGCCGCGCCGGGCTCAGGGCTGCGCAGGTGAACGGCACCAGCCGGTGGTGGTCGCAGGCCTCGCACCGCAGCCAGGCGAAGCCCGCAGCGGGGTCGCCGCAGGTGGTGAAGCGCTCCAGATCGCGCTCGACGTAGCGGGGAAGCTGGCGGTTAACCTACTCAAGCGCGCGGCGTAGCTCCGGCAGGCCCTCCCGCACCAGGCGGTGCAAGAGGTCGTTCGGGGTGTTGCAACGCTCGATGGTGACCGGCACTGCCAGGCGCGAAGCAAGCGCCGGGCCACCCACAGGACATAGGCCCAGGGGCCCTCATGGCCGACCAGGCTGCCGAAGAGGTGCCGGAAGACCGGCACCCGGTCAGAGGACCGGCATGTGCTGCCGCCGATGGGCCCGCGTGGCCTGCCCGTGCGCCTCTCCGGGCAGCGGGGTACCCCCGTGCTGGAGGTGCTCGCCGTGCTCAACCGCCTGAGGTCTGCGTGAAGGTCTGCGTCGCCATGAGCGGGGGAGTGGACTCCTCCACGGTCGCCGGCCTGCTGGTCGAGGCCGGCCACGAGGTCGTGGGCGTACACATGAAGCTGCACGACGCGCCCTCGACCGGGACCCCCGGCCGCTGCTGCGGCTTCGACGACGCCCTGGACGCCCGAATGGTCGCCGCGCGCCTGGAGATCCCCTTCTACGTGATGGATCTGCGCGAGGCCTTCCGCCGCGCCGTGATGGACGACCTCGCCGACAACTACCTCGCCGGCCGCACGCCCAACCCCTGCGTGATGTGCAACGGGGTGCTCAAGTTCCAGGTGCTCCTGCAGCGCGCCCGCGCCCTGGGCTGCAGCCACCTCGCCACCGGCCACTACGCCCGCCTCTCGCCCGACGGCCGCCTGCGCATGGCCGCCGACCTCGACAAGGACCAGAGCTACTTCCTCTTCCCGATGAGCGAGGCCGCCCGGCAGGCCACCCTCTTCCCCCTGGGCGAGCTGTCCAAGCCCCAGGTGCGTGAAGAGGCCCGTCGCCTGGGCCTGCTGACCGCCGAGAAGGCCGAGAGCCAGGAGATCTGCTTCATCCCCGACGACGACCACACCCGCTTCGTGCGGGAGCACCGGGCGCCTGTGGGCGGGGGAGGGGAGATCGTCGACACCGAGGGCCGGGTGCTCGGCCAGCACGACGGCTACTGGCGCTTCACCATCGGTCAGCGGCGCGGGCTGGGGGTGTCGGCAGGCCAGCCGGTCTATGTCCTCGGCATCGATCCCCAGAGCGGGCAGGTGGTGGTCGGCGGGGCCGAGGGCCTGCGCCACCAGGCGATCGCCGTGCGCGGCTTCCACTGGCATCGGCGTCCCCTCGCCGGTGAGGCGCTCTCGGCGCGCATCCGCCACCGCGGGGCCCTGCTGCCCTGCGCCGACCTGGAAGAGAGCCCTCAGCAGCTGCGCATCGGGCTGGCCGAAGCCGCCCGCGCCGCCGCGCCGGGCCAGGCCCTGGTGCTCTACGCCGCCGACGAGGTGGTCGGCGGTGGCTGGATTCACTCGGTGGAGGACTGAATGGAAGACTCGACGCTCGTCTTGACCGCGCTGACGCACTCCTCCTGGAAGCACGAGCACGGGGGAGAGGACAACGAGCGCCTGGAGTTCCTGGGCGACGCGGTGCTGCAGCTCTGCGCCTCCGAGCTGCTGTACCGGGCAGCCGTCGAGGACGAGGGGGCCATGACCTTCCGGCGCCAGGACCTGGTCAACACCGAGACCCTGGCGGCCCTGGCGCGGGACGAGGGGCTGATCGGCCGCATCCGGGCGGGCCGGGGCACCAACAAGGACGAAGACAAGCTGCTCGCCGGGGTCTGGGAGGCCTTGCTGGCGGCGCTCTACCTGGAGCAGGGCCTGGACGCCGCCATGGAGCGCGTCCGCGAGAAGGTCATGCCGCGGCTGAAGGCCGGTGCGGCGCGTCGAGACCCGATCTCCAGGCTGCAGGAGCACTTCCAACAGACGCAGGACGGGCTGATCCCCAGCTACCCTGACGTGGATCGCCAGGGCCCCGACCACGCCCCGGTCTTCACCGTGAACGCGGTGGTCGACGGCCGGATCCTGGCCCAGGGCCGCGGCCCCAACAAGAAGGAGGCGAAGAAGGACGCCGCCCGCAACGCCCTGCGGGAGCTGGGCCTGGACGACTGAGCGGCTCGGGGCAGAGCGGCGCCTCCGCGACGAGATCGACCGGAGGCGTTAGGCCCGCGCCATGTCCGACACTCCGCCCGAAGAGCCCTCTGCCGACGCCTCTACCACCGAAGGCCACCGCGCCGGCTTGATCGCCCTGGTCGGTCGCCCCAACGCCGGCAAGAGCACCTTGCTCAACCAGGTGCTGGGCCAGAAGCTCTCGATCGTCTCGGCCAAGCCGCAGACCACCCGCAACCGGGTGGTCGGCATCCACACCATCCCCGGGATGCAGGCCGTCCTGGTGGACACCCCCGGGATCCATCCGGCCCGCAGCCGCCTGAACAAGGCGATGGTGCAGATGGCGATCGACGCCCTGTCCGAGGTGGACCTGATCTGCTGGGTGATCGACCTCGCGCCCTGCACCAAGGCGGCCGAGGCCAAGCGCACCATCCTGGGCCGCGGCGAGCAGGAGCTCGCGACGATCATCGCCCAGTCCGGCGACACCCCGGTGATCATCGCCCTGAACAAGGCCGACGCGGTCTCCAAGCCCTGGATCCTGCCGGTGATGGAGGCCCTGCACGCCCTGGCCCCGCAGGCGACGATCGTCCCGATCTCGGCGCTCAAGGGCGTCGGCGTCGACGGGCTGGTCGCCCAGTGGCGCGAGCACCTGCCCGAAGGCCCGGCCCTCTACCCGGCCGACCAGATCGCCACGACCACCGAGCGCTTCATCGTCGCCGAGATGATCCGCGAGAAGATCTTCCACCTGACCGAGCAGGAGGTGCCCTACAGCACCGCGGTGGAGATCGAGCTCTTCGACGAGGACGAGCGCGAGAGCGAGCGTCCTCGGGTGCACATCATGGCCCGCATCTTCGTCGAGCGGGACAGCCAGAAGGGCATCCTGATCGGCAAGGGCGGCTCGATGCTCAAGCAGATCGGCACCCTGGCCCGCAAGGAGATCGCCGCTCTGCTCGGCGCCTCCGTCTTCCTGGAGCTGCACGTCACCGTGCAGCCGGACTGGACCAGCTCCGGTCGCGCCCTCCGCGAGCTCGGCTACGAGTAGCCTGCCGCACCCAAGGACTCCCTGAATGTCACCGGTGATCGCCATCGTGGGTCGGCCCAATGTGGGCAAGTCGACCCTCTTCAACCGCCTGGTCGGCCAGCGCCGCGCCCTGGTGGACAACCGCCCGGGCGTGACCCGCGATCGGCACTACGGCATCGCCCATGGCGCCGACCGCGAGGTCATCGTCGTCGACACCGGCGGCTTCGAGCCCGAGCCCGAGGACGACCTCTTCGTGACCGTGCGCGCCCAGGCCGAGATGGCCATCGACGAGGCCGACGTCATCCTCTTCGTCGTCGATCGCCAGGCCGGCCTGACCCCAGCGGACAAGATGGCCGCCGACATCCTGCGTCGCCGGGCCGACAACCGCCCCGCCGCCGGGGGCCGCCCGGGCAACGAGCGCATCCTGTTGCTGGTCAACAAGTGCGACGGCCCGATGCACGACGACGACGCCGCCGAGTTCTGGAGCCTGGGCCTGGGCGAGATGTACACCATCTCGGCCGAGCACGGCCGCGGCATCTACGAGCTGTGGGAGGCGATCGGCCCGCTGCTGCCCGAGGCCCTCCCCGGCGAGGGCGCCGAGCCCGAAGAGGACGAAGAGGGCGAGATCCGCGTCGCGGTGATGGGCCGCCCCAACATCGGCAAGTCGACCCTGGTCAACCGCCTGCTGGGCGAGGAGCGGCACGTCGTGCACGACTCCCCCGGCACCACCATGGACGCCGTCGACAGCGTCCTGGAGATCGAGGGGCGCCGCTACCGGCTGGTCGACACTGCCGGCGTGCGCCGCCGCACCCGCATCGAAGACCGGGTCGAGAGCTGGGCCAGCCTGCGCGCCATCCGCACCATCGAGCGCTGCCACCTGGTGCTGCTGGTGATCGACGGCGAGCTGGGGGCGTCGAAGCAGGACTCCCGGCTGGCCGCGCTGATCGAAGACCGCGGCCGCGCCTGCATCATCCTGGTCAACCGCTGGGACAAGGTCCGCGACGACCCCGAGCGCAACGTCGGCGTCGTCGACGACGAGATCGACCGCCACCTGCCGCACCTCAGCTGGGCGCCCCGCCTGTACATCTCGGGCCTGACCGGCAAGGGCTGCCACCGCATCATGCCGATGGTCGACCAGGTCTACGCCGAGTTCGACAAGCGCATCCCGACCCACCAGCTCAACCTCTTCTTGCAAGACGCCGTCACGGCCTACAGCCCGCCGCAGCTCTACAGCCACCCGGTCAAGCTGAACTACGCCACGCAGGCCCGGGTCCGGCCGCCCACCTTCATCGTCTGGGCCAACACGCCCGAAGGCGTCGGCGAGCCCTACAAGCGCTACCTGATGAACCGGCTGCGCGAGAACTTCGGCTTCCAGGGCAGCCCCCTGCGTATGCAGATCCGCCAGAAGCGTCGCCCGGGTGAGGACGCAGACGAGTGAGCCTGGCGTCGCCGGGGGGCCTGGGCCCGGCCGCGCCGGGGCGGGTGAGGGTCCTCGAGGACCGGCTCATCAACCAGATCGCCGCCGGTGAGGTCGTCGAGCGCCCCGCCAGCGTGCTCAAGGAGCTGGTCGAGAACGCGATCGACTCCGGGGCCCGGCACCTGCGGGTCAGCCTGCGCGGCGGCGGGCGTGAGCTGGTCCAGGTCGAGGACGACGGCTGCGGCATGGACAAGCAGGACGCGATGCTCTGCGTCGAGCGGCACGCCACCAGCAAGATCCGCGCGGCCGACGACCTCGCCGCCATCCGCACCCTGGGCTTTCGGGGTGAGGCCCTGCCCAGCATCGCCGCGGTCAGCCGCTTCGAGCTGACCACGCGCCGAGCCGACCTGGGCTCGGGCACGGCGGTGATCATCGACGGGGGCCGGCTGGTCGAGGTGCGCGAGGCCGGCAGCCCGCCCGGCACCCGGGTCAGCGTTCGGTCGCTCTTCTTCAACCTGCCGGCCCGCCGGAAGTTCCTGCGGACCGAGGCCACCGAGCTGCAACACTGCCAGGACACCCTGCTCTCCCAGGTCCTGATGCGCGAGGAGCTGGGGGTCGAGCTCTTCCACGAGGGCCGCCCCCTGCTGCGGGCCCAGCCCGGCGAGCCGCTCCTGACCCGAGTCGAGGCCCTCCTCGGGCCGAGCGTGCGCGGACTGGTGCCCGTCCAGGTGCGCAGCGAGGAGGTCCCCGGCGGCCTCGTCCTGACTGGCCTCGCCAGCCCGCCGGATCTGCACCTCGCCAGCGCGCGGGGCAGCCTCTGGCTGCACGTCAACGGCCGGACCGTGCGGGATCCGCAGCTGCGCCGGGCGGTGCTCGACGCCTACCGGGGCCTGGTGCCGCGGGGCCGCTACCCGGTCGTGGTGCTGGACCTGCGCATCGAGCCCTCCCAGGTCGACGTCAACGTGCACCCCGCCAAGTCCGAGGTGCGCCTCCGCGACGCCCAGCTGGTGCTGCGGTCGATCACCGAGGGGCTCCGCGAGGCCCTCTCCGAGCGAGGGATCCGCGCCTCGGCGATGAGCCCGCCGCGCGGGATGCGCAGCCCATCGCTGGAGATCGAGCGGGTCCAGGAGCGGCTGCCGGGCCTCCAGCCTCCGGCTCCTCCGGCTCCTCCCGCACCTCCTCCTGCACCTCTCCCTCGCCCCGAGCCCTCCCGCGTCCAGCCCGCTCGGCCTGAGCCTCCTCCCCCGGACCTCGCCTGGGACTCGGGCGCCGGCCCGCCCCAGCCGGCGCGCGCCCTCGGCCTGCGCTGGATCGGGACCTTCGGCGAGGCCTGGCTGGTCTGTGAGCACGAGGATGAGCTGATCCTGGTCGACCTGGTGCAGGCCCGCGCCCAGCGGGTCCGCCGCGCCATGGCCGAGCGGCCGCCCCCCCGCCCGCTGCTGGCCCCGCGCACCGTAGAGCTGGAACCCGCCCTGGCCGAGGCGGTCGGGCCCCGGCTGCCCGAGCTGCTGCCGCTGGGGCTGGAGCTGGAGCCCTTCGGCGGCGGCACCGTCTGCCTGCGCGCGCTGAGCGCTCCGCTGGCCGCGGCCGACGCCCCGACCCTGGTCCGCGCGGCCTGCGCGCGGCTGCAGGAGGGGCTCCCCGCCGAGCGCATCGCCGACCGCCTCGCCCGGCTGGTCGCCGAGAGCCCGGTCCCCCTCTCGCCCTACGAGCAGAAGGGGCTGCTGGAGGGCCTCGACCTGGACGAGCCGGGCCTCGCCCTGCGCATGCCGGCCGAGGAGCTCCGCCGCCGCCTGAGCCGGAGAGGAGGGTGAGCCCGACGCCGATCTTCGTCCTGGGAGGGCCGACCGCCGCGGGCAAGACCGAGCTGGCGATCGAGCTGGCCGAGCGCTTCGGGGCCCGCCTCGTCAGCGCTGACGCGATGCAGGTCTATCGGGGCATGGACATCGGCACGGCCAAGCCCGCTCCCGAGCTGCTGACGCGCTTTCCTCACGACTGCGTCGATGTGCGCGAGGTCGACGAGGAGTTCAGCGTCGCGGACTTCCTGCGGGCGGTCGAGCGGGCCCGGGCGGAGTCCGAGCGGGTGATCGTGGTCGGCGGGACGCCCTTCTGGCTGAGGGCGCTGGTCCGGCCGCTGGCCACGCTGCCGCCGGGTGACGCGGAGCTGCGGGCTCGCCTGGAGGAGCTGGAAGACCCGCACGCCCGGCTGGCCGAGGTCGATCCGCGCAGCGCCGCCCGCCTGCACAAGAACGACCGGGTGCGGGTGGTCCGCGCCCTCGAGGTCCACGCCCTCAGCGGTCGCCCGATGAGCGAGCTGTGGGAGGAGGACGCGGGGCAGGCTGGCCCGCCGACGGTGGTCGCCTGGCTGGATCGGGAGGAGCTGCGGCCGCGGATCGCGCAGCGGCTGAGCGCGATGCTGGCGCAGGGCTACCTGGAGGAGGTGAGGGGACTGCTGGCGCGCGGCTACGGCCCCGACCACAAGCCGATGCGATCGCTGGGCTACCGCCACCTCAGCGAGCACCTGCGCGGAGAGATCCCCCTGGACGAGGCCGAGCGCCGGACCGAGCGGGACACCTGGCAGCTGGCGCGCAAGCAGCGCACCTGGGCCCGCGGGCTGGGGTGGGTCGCGGTCGACCCCGCCGAGGTGCGTCGGCGCGCCGTCGAGGTTTTTTCTCGACCCGCTTGACCGCGAACCATGATGTTGTGCATGATGAACTTGGTTGACTCGTCAACCCATCGCTCTCAGGCACGCTCTCACCGGGCTTTCGAATGCGGTTCGGTTTCACACCGTCATTGGTGTCGAGATCTGCGGAGGCTCCCATGACCCGGTCCCCCCTGTCCCCTGTCGCTCCTCGCGTAGCTCTCCTTCCACTCCTGGCGGCCCTCTCTGCCCAGCTCATCGGCTGCGGCAGCGTGCGCTACCGCGAGAACTTCGCCCCCGAGGGCGAGATCCGGCACATCGTGGTGCAGAGCGACGCGGGCCTGGTCGAGCTGGTCGCCGGCGACTCGCTGCGCGTCGAGCGCGCCATTCATGGCCCCGAGCTGGCGCTCTCGCTCTCCCACTCGGTCGAGGACGGCGTCCTGACCCTGCAGGCGCGCTGCAAGCGCCTGATGCCCTGCGCGGTCGACACCCGCGTCCAGGTCCCGGACGGGGTCTCGGTCTCGGTCGATCTGGGCCAGGGCGAGGTCTGGGCGACCGGCATCGCGCAGCTCGAGCTCGAGCTGGACGAGGGCCTCGTCGACCTCGACCTGGACGGCCAGCTCAACGCCAGCGTGGGGGAGGGCGTGGTGCGTGCCCGGCTGGGTGAAGGCAGCAGCGCGCACGTGGGCGTCGGCAAGGGCGACATCCTGGTGCAGGTCCCCTCGGGCGCCTGGGATGTCGAGGCGGTCACCCCCAGCCTGGACACCAGCCACGTCTCCATCCTCAGCGGCGCCCCCAGCAGCCTCGACCTGGTGGCCCCCGCGGGCCGCGTCCAGGTCCTGGGCATGGTTGACCTCGCGCGCCGCTGATCCGGCTCGCGCTGACTGGTGGGGGGCGGGTTACACGCGCGCATGGACTTCGTACTCGAGTTCGAGCGGCCACTCATCGAGCTGGCCCGGCGCATCGACGGCCTGCGGCAGATCGAGCAGGAGAGCGGCGCGGACCTCTCTGGAGCCATCGAGCAGCTCCGGCGGCAGTCCGAGCGCCTCCAGCGCCAGATCTTCTCCTCGCTCTCGCCCTGGCAGCGGGCCCAGCTCTCTCGCCATCCGGGGCGCCCCTTCACCCTGGACCTGGTGGCCGGGCTCTTCACCGACTGGTCCGAGGTCCACGGCGACCGGGCCGGGCACGAAGACGCCGCCATCGTCTGCGGGCTGGCGCGCTTCGACGGCCGACCGGTCTGCGTGATCGGCCACCAGAAGGGCCGCAACACCCGCGAGAACATCCAGCGCAACTTCGGGATGCCCCGGCCCGAGGGCTACCGCAAGGCCCTGCGGGTGATGCGGCTGGCCGAGCGCTTCGGGCTGCCGATCCTGACCTTCATCGACACCCCCGGCGCCTACCCGGGCATCGACGCCGAAGAGCGCGGCCAGGCCGAGGCCATCGCCCGCAACATCATGGAGATGGCCACCCTGCGCGTCCCCGTGGTCTGCACGGTGATCGGCGAGGGTGGCTCCGGCGGCGCGCTGGCCATCGGCGTCGGCAACCGGGTGATGATGATGGAGAACGCCATCTACTCGGTGATCTCGCCCGAGGGCTGCGCCGCCATCCTCTGGCGCGATCGGGCCGAAGGACCGCGGGCCGCCGCGGCGCTGCGCATCACGGCGCAGGACTGCCTGGAGCTCGGGGTGATCGACCAGGTCGTGGTCGAGCCGGCCGGGGGCGCCCACCGGGACACGGCGGCGGCGATCGAGTCGCTGGGGACCGCCCTGCGCGCCCAGCTGGCCTCGCTGCAGGGGTTGGACGGCGCCGGCCTGGTGGCCGACCGGTACGAGCACTTCCGGCGCTTGGGGGCCTGGACGGATCCCGACGGGATCAGCGGCGGGTGTGGTGCGGGCGCGATCAGCGCGGGCGCGGGCGCCGGATCCATCGAGCCGGCCTGAGCGTGGCAGGGGACGGTCGCGTCGAGGTGGCGCCTGCCACCGGGCCGCTGCGCGGGCGGGTCTGCGTCCCCGGAGACAAGTCCATCGCCCACCGTGCGCTGATCTTCGCCGGCCTGGCGGAGGGCCGGGCGCGCCTCCGCGGGATGCCCGATGGCGCCGATCTCGCCTCGACCGCGCGCTGCATGCGGACGCTGGGGCTGCGCCTCTCCCGGAGCGGCCCGGACCTGGTGATCCACGGCGCCGGGGGGCGGCTGCGGGAGCCCGTGGCGCCGCTGGACTGCGGCAACTCCGGGACGACCATGCGCCTGCTGTCGGGGCTGCTCGCCGGCCAGCCACGCTTCGCCGTCCTGGTGGGCGACGCCTCGCTCTCCCGACGCCCGATGCGCCGGGTGGTGGATCCGCTGCGGGCAATGGGGGCCAGCCTGGACGGCCGGGACGCTGGCGCGCGCGCGCCGATCGCGCTGCGGGGCTCCTCCTCCCTCGTGGGCATCCGCTGGGAGAACCCCAGCTCCTCGGCGCAGGTCCGGACGGCCTTGCTGCTGGCTGGCTTGCAGGCCGGGGGGACGACCGACATCCGGGATCCCCTGGCCTCTCGCGATCATGGCGAGCGCCTGCTTCGCGCCATGGGCGCCCCCATCCGGCAGCTCCAGGAGCCCTCCGGGCTCTCCTGCCAGGTCCAGGCCGCTGCGCTGGAGCTGGTCGACCTCGACGTGCCCGGTGACATCTCCAGCGCCGCCTTTTTGCTGGTGGCCGCCGCCCTGGTGCCGGGCTCCCGGCTGCAGCTCTCCTCGGTGGGCCTGAACCCCACGCGGACCGGAATCCTCGAGGTGCTCGCGGCGATGGGGCGGCCGGTGACAATCCAGCCGCTCCAGGGCCAGCCGCTCCAGGGCCAACCAATCGAGCCCCTGGGCGAGCTGCTGGCGGAGTCCGGGGCGCTGCGGGGCATCGAGATCGGCGGGGCGCTGGTCCCGCGGCTGATCGACGAGCTGCCGATCCTCGCGGTGGCGGCCGCCTTCGCCCACGGGCGAACCCGCATCCGGGACGCGGCCGAGCTTCGGGTCAAGGAGAGCGACCGGATCGCCTCCACCGCTCAGGCGCTGCGCGCCATCGGCGCCCAGGTCGAGGAGCTGCCCGACGGCCTGGAGATCGAGGGCAGCGCCGGGGCTCCCCTGGAGGGCGGCGAGGTCGACGCCTCCGGCGACCATCGCATCGCCATGGCCGCCGCCATCGCCGCGCTGCACACCCGCCGCGGGGTCCGCATCCGCGGCGCGCGGAGCGTCGCGACCTCCTACCCTTCCTTCTTCGCCACCGTGGAGCGCCTGCGTGCTTGAACCTGCCGCCCCCAGTCCCGCCGTTCGGGGAATCCGCATCGCCATCGACGGACCCGCCGCCTCGGGCAAGGGCACCGTCGCCCGCGCCGTGGCCACCGCGCTCGGCTACCTCTACATCGACACCGGGGCGATGTACCGGGCGCTTGGCCTCGCCGCGCGACGGGCGGGCCTCCGCGTCGACGACGCAGCGGGCCTCTCCTCCCTGGCCAGCGGCCTGCCGCTGGACTTCGCCTGGGACGGGCAGCGCGCCCGCGTGATGCTGGGAGAGGAGGACGTGAGCGTCGCCATCCGCGAGCCGGAGATCGGCGCGATGGCCTCGGCCGTGGCCGTGCACCCGCAGGTCCGAGCCGAGCTGGTCCGCCGCCAGCAGCTCCTGGCCGCCCGGGGGCGGGTGGTCGTCGACGGCCGGGACATCGGCACCGTCGTCCTGCCCGACGCCGAGCTGAAGCTGTACCTGGACGCCTCCCTCTCCGAACGCGCCCGCCGGCGCCACGAAGAGTTCCAGGCCAAGGGTGAGCGCGTGGCGCTGGCCGAGGTCGAGGCCGAGATCCGGGACCGAGACGCGCAGGACAGCGGCCGGGCCACGGGACCGCTGCAGGTCGCGCCAGGGGCTGTCCTGCTGGACACGACCGGGCTGGGCATCGACGAGGTCGTGCAGCGCGTGCTGCGGCTGGCCCAGCGCGCGGGAGCCTGAGTCCGAGACTTGACCTTCGGCGCTCGACCGCATAAGGACCCGGGTCATTCGGCCCGCCGTTTTGCGACAGGGACGCACTCGGTACTCAGGCCTGGCGATGCTCCGCGGAATCCTCCCGGCAGTGATCGTTCACCATCCCACCCCCCATCCATCCATGCGGCCTCCACCCGGGAGCGCCCGCCCGAGGCCCATTCACCAATGTCCGACAACACCTTCGATATCAACATCGACGAGCTCGACCGCGAAGACTTCACCAAGCTGTTCGACAGCTACCTCGACGAGCGCTCCGTTCGCGAAGGGACGGTGGTCAAGGGACGAGTGCTCGGCATCGAAGGCGACTGGGTCACCGTGGATGTCGGCTACAAGGCCGAAGGCGTGATCCCCAAGGAAGAGTTCATCGACGCCGACGGCAACCTGACCATCGCCGTGGACGACATGGTCGACGTCTTCCTGGACACCATGGACGAGGGCGAGGGCCAGCTGACCCTCAGCAAGCGCAAGGCCGACCAGATGAAGGCCTGGGAGGACATCTCCGACGCCTTCGAGGCGGGCGAGACCGTCAAGGGCGTCATCACCGCGCGCGTCAAGGGCGGCCTCTCGGTCGACATCGGCGTCAAGGCCTTCCTCCCCGGCAGCCAGGTGGACCTCCGCCCGGTCAAGAACCTGGAGAAGCTGCTCGGCCAGGAGACCGAGTTCCGCATCATCAAGTTCAACAAGCGCCGCGGCAACATCGTGCTCTCCCGCCGGGTCCTGCTCGAAGAAGAGCGCCAGGTCAAGCGCGCCGAGACCCTCAAGGATCTGCAGGTCGGCACCATCATGTACGGCGTGGTCAAGAACATCACGGACTACGGCGCCTTCATCGACCTGGGCGGCATCGACGGCCTGCTGCACGTCACCGACATGACCTGGGGCCGCATCAACCACCCCTCCGAGATGGTCGAGGTCGGCCAGTCGATGGAGGTCAAGATCCTCAAGTACGACCCGGACAGCCAGCGCGTCAGCCTGGGCTACAAGCAGATCCGGCCCGACCCCTGGGACGAGGTCGACATCCGCTACCCCGTGGGCGCCATCGTCCGCGGCAAGGTCGTCAGCATGCCCGACTACGGTGTCTTCATCGAGCTCGAGGACGGCATCGAGGGCCTGGTCCACATCTCCGAGATGACCTGGAACAAGCGGGTCAAGCACCCCAGCAAGCTGGTCAAGATGGACGACATCGTCGAGGCCAAGGTCCTCGGTGTCGACGTCGAGAACAAGCGCATCAGCCTCGGCATGCGCCAGCTCGAGATGAACCCCTGGGACGTGGTCGAGCAGAACTACCCGGTCGGCTCGATCGTCCGCGGCAAGGTGCGCAACATCACCGACTTCGGCGTCTTCGTGGGCATCGAAGAGGGCATCGACGGCCTGATCCACATCAGCGACCTGTCCTGGTCGCAGCGCGTCAAGCACCCCGTCGACATGTACCAGAAGGGCGACGACGTCGAGGCCCGGGTCAAGAACATCGACCGCGACAACGAGCGCTTCAGCCTCAGCCTCAAGGCCATGTCCGATGACCCCTGGCTGTCGGTGCACGCCCGCTACTTCCTCGGCCAGGTCGTCAACGGCAAGGTCGTCAGCCGCACCGACTTCGGCGTCTTCGTCGAGATCGAGGACGGCGTCGAGGGCCTGGTCCACATGTCCGAGCTGAACAGCGGAGACGAGGACTGGAACGAGAAGTACGCCGACGGGACCCCGATGCTGGTGGAGATCCGCCGCATCGACCAGCACGACCGCAAGATCAGCCTGTCCGAGAAGGGCGCCACCGAGCGCGCCGACAACGACGGCAGCGTGCAGGACTACGTGGCCCGCCAGGGCGAGAGCACCGCTCGCCTGGGCGATGTGCTGGGTGATCTCTCCCGCAAGCTGGGCGGCTGAGGGGAGGGGAGCTAAAGCGGCCGGAGCCACAGGAGTAGCCGATGACCCCGATCCGTTGGATCCAGCTGACGCTGTCCTTGCTCCTGCTCCTGCTGCTCTCCCTCTTCGTGGTCCAGAACTACGGTCGGACGACGGACCTGTCCTTCGACCTGTACGTCTGGGCCGCCCACCTGGGCCGACCGGCGCCGGTCCCCCTCCTGCTCCTCACCGCTTTCGTGGCGGGGGGGGCGGTGGCGGGGATCTGGGGCCTGGTCGGCCGCTGGCGTCTGGGCCAGCGCGTAGAAGAGCTCGAGCAGGAGCTGGCGCGGCTCAGCCTCCGCTCGGGGTCCGGCGCGTCCTCCTCGTCCTCGTCCACGCCCTCGTCCGGCGCTGCCCGCACCCGTGACGATGACCCCTGGGCTTGAGCGCCCCAGGCTGGCGCTCCTCCTGCTCGTCCTTGGCCTGGTTGGCTGCGGGGATGGCTGCGCGCGGGAGAAGCAGCAGCGCTTCAGCGTCCCGGTCGGCCACTCCTCCCAGTCGGTCACCGTGGGCGAGGGGCCGGTGCCCGATCCGGTGAGCGCCGCCCGGCTGGCGGAGCTCATCCCCGAGCTGGCCCCCCTCTCGCCCTTGCAACAGGCGGTCGTCGAGGGTGTGCTGAACACCCAGCCGGCCCCATGCCCGCTGACCCTGGCCGATGGCACCCGCCTGCCCAGCGACACCAGCATCGCCAGCGCGCTGGACAAGGGCCTGGTCGGCTGCGAGAACCTGCCTGTGCTGGCTCGCCGGGCGATCCGCCTCGCGGGAGCGGGGGCCTCGCCGGCGGCCGTTCGGGCCACGCTGACCTACCCGGAGCCCTGGAGCGGCGTGCCGATGTTGATCGGGCGGGCGCAGGCGCCCCAGGCCCCGGCCACCGCCGTCGAGCTGTGGATCGACCCGGGCTTCGGCCCCTGGGTCGAGGCGGTCCAGCGCGCCGGCGAGCTGCAGGCCCTGGGCGAGGTCGACCCGGTGGTCGGACCGGTGGAGGTGACGGTTCGGGTGCTGCCCACCGGAAGCTCGGCCCAGGACCCGGCGCGCGTGCTCGCCCGAGTCGCCGTGGCCGCCGCCGACCAGCTCGACCAGGGCCTGCCCTACGCGCGCTGCCTCGGCCAGGCGAGCGGGGTCATCGACGAAGCCGCGCTCGCGGCCGCGGCCAGCTGCGCCGGCCTGGAGGTCGCTGCCTGGCAGCAGCTCCGAACCGAGGGCGCTGAGGCGCGGGTCCAGCAGGACATCGAGGACGCCAGGAACATCGGCCTGCGGGCGGCGCCCTCCTGGCGGGTGGATGGCTATCGGCTGCGCGGGCACCGAGCGCTGGTCGGCCTCCGGGACGTCGTCGAGAATCAACGCATCGACCGGCTGAGCGAGCTGCCGGCCGAGCTGCTTCAACCATGGGATCCGGGCTTGCCTCCCGCGGTGCCCGAAGAGACCGTCAGCCCATGAGCCAGCTCAACCCCGGACGCCTCGCCGCAGCGCGGGCTTTGCTCTCCGTCGACCGAGGGGCCCATGTCGAGGACATGTTGGCCCGCCTCGCCCCGCCCGACGGGGCCGATCGCCGCCTCGCCTGGAACCTCGCGCTTGGGGTCCTGCGCCGCCAGGGCAGCCTCGACGTGGCCATCAGCGCCGCCTCGGGCCGCACCATCCCGGCTATCGATCCCCCGGCCCTGGTCAGCCTCCGGCTGGGGCTCTACGAGATCCACCTGACCCGCTCGCCCGTCCACGCGGCGGTGGACCAGGCGGTGGAGCTGTGCCGGGCGCTGGGCGGCGGGCGTGCTGCGGGCTTCGTCAACGCGGTGATGCGCAAGGCCAGCCATCAGACGCTGCCCACCGACCCCTGGCTGGACCTGCCCCCCTGGCTGGCGGCGCGCTGGAAGGGCAGCCTGGACCCCTGGGTCGCGCGGCTCAGCGAGGCCCCGCCGCTGTGCGGGGTCTGGCGGGACCCCTCCCAGCCGGTGCCCGAGCTCCAGACCCGGCCCGCCCGCGCCGGCGGCGCCGAGATCCCCGGGGCCTTCGAGCTGGTCGACTACAGCGGCCCGATCGAGCGCCTGCCGGGCTTCGCCGAGGGCCGCTGGTGGGTGATGGATCCCGCGGCCGCCGCGGTCGCCGACCTGGCCGAGGTGGGTCCGGGGATGCGCGTCCTGGACGCCTGCGCGGCGCCCGGCGGCAAGAGCATGCGGCTGGCGGCGGCGGGAGCCCAGGTGCTGGCCGTCGACCAGTACGCCGATCGGCTGGCCCTGGTCAGCGAGGCGGCGGCCCGAACCGGGCTGCCGGTGACCGTCCGTCCGCACGACTGGTTGAAGGGGCCGATGCCCGGCGAGGAGCGCTTCGACCTGGTGCTGGTGGACGCCCCCTGCTCCGGCCTGGGCACCCTGCGGCGTCACCCCGAGATCCGCTGGCGACGGCAGCCCAGCGATCCGGCGGCGATGGCCCTGCGCCAGGCCCCGCTGCTGGCCGCGGCCGCTGCCCACGTCGCCGATGGCGGCCGCCTGCTCTATGCCGTATGCTCGCCCATGCCCGAGGAGGGTGCGGACGTCGCCCGGTCCTTGCCGGGCTGGGAGGTCACGCGGACCTGGTCCAGCGTCCCGCCCCAGGACGACGAAGACGCCTTCCAGGCATTCCTCCTCACGCGCCAGAACTCCGAACCCAGGGCTTGATCGATGTTCCTCCCGTACCTCCTCCTGGCTACGCTCGGCTGCAAGGGCGGAAAAGACGTCGACTCCGGAGAGCCGCTGCTGCAGGGCATCTCCGGCAAGTGGCGGCAGGTCGCCGCGGGCGAGTACTTCACCTGCGCCATCAACACCGACACCGAGCTGCTGTGCTGGGGGGACGAGTCCCTGGCGGTGGTGACCGACGCGCCCGAAGACACCGGCTGGATCGAGATCGCCGCCGGTGTCTCGCACGCCTGCGCCCGCAAGTCCGACGGGGTGCCGGTCTGCTGGGGGGACGACAGCCACGGACAGTCGACCCCGGCGGCGGCGCCCGCCGCGGCGCTGACCTCGGGCTTGGACCACTCCTGCTCGCTGGGGGCCACCGGCTACGCCACCTGCTGGGGCCGCACCGACCAGGGCGCCACCATCCCGCCCAACAACCGCTTCGACGAGCTCGCGGCCGGCGGCGGCTTCACCTGCGGCATCGACATCGCCGGGGCGACCGTCTGCTGGGGTCGCAGCGACGAGACCGCCGGGGCCGAAAGCCCCGTCGTGCCACCGGCCAGCTCCTTCAACGAGATCGCCGCCAGCCGGGATCGGGCCTGCGGGACCCTCTCGGCCGGCGGGGTGGACTGCTGGGGCGTCGATCCCGAGGCGGTGGAGGCCACCTTCGACGGCGAGGTGCTCGCCACCCTCTCCCTGGGAGAGACGGAGTGGTGCGGCATCACCACCGGGGGGACGGGCATCTGCAAGGGTCTCGAGGACCGCGGCGAGTCCCTGGGCTACCTGCCCACCTCCCTCGCCGCCGGCCACTCGCACGGCTGCGCCATCGCCCCGAACACCAACGCGCTGACCTGCTGGTCCCTGGACGACGCCTCCGATGCCGCTGCCGCCGGTCCCTGATCCCCAGCCCCCCGCGGAGCCCTCGGGCACCGACACGCCGATGATGCGGCAGTACCTGGACCTGAAGGCGCAAGCCGGCGAGGCCCTGCTGCTGTACCGGATGGGGGACTTCTACGAGTGCTTCTTCGAGGACGCCGTCCAGGCGGCGCAGATCCTCGAGCTGACACTGACCAGCCGCAACAAGAACGACCCCCAGCCGATCCCGATGGCGGGGATCCCCTACCATGCCCTGGACGCCTACCTGCCGCGCCTGCTGGAGGCGGGGGTGCGGGTCGCGCTCGCCGAGCAGGTCGAGGACCCCGCCGCGATGCGCGCCCGCGGCGAGAAGCTGGTGGCCCGCGAGCTGGTCCGGGTGATCTCGCCGGGCGTGCCTTTCAGCCCGGACGCGGTTGAGGCCCGGGAGCGCTGCTGGCTGGCCGGACTGGCGCCGGGGAGAGAGGCGGGAGGGCGAGGGGAGGGGAGCGCGCTCGGCCTCGCCTTCCTCGATGTCTCCACGGGCAGCCTGCGCGCGACCGAGGTGCCCGACCTGGAGACGGCGCTGCGGGAGCTGAGCGCGCAGGACCCACGGGAGATCCTGCTCCACCCCGAGCTGGCCGCCGACCCCTCGATCGCCGCACGCCTGCCCGGCGTGGCCCGGGTGCGACCCGACGCCGCCCTCTTCGAGCCGGTCGCCGCCCAGCGCCGCCTCTGCGAGGTGCTGGCGGTCGCCGATCTGGAGGGCTTCGGGGCCGCCGCCTTCAGCGGGGCCGGCGTCTCCGTGGCCGGAGCCCTGGTGGCCTGGGTGCGCGACCAGGCTCGCCTCGATCTGCGCCATGTCCAGGCCCTGGAGCTGTACCGGGTCGGCGGCAGCATGGTCCTCGACGAGGCCACCCGCCGCAACCTGGAGATCCTGCGGCCCCTCTGGGGCAGCGGCCGCAAGGGCACCCTGCTGGGTCACCTGGACCGCAGCTGCACCGCCATGGGCGCCCGCCTGCTGCGGGACTGGCTGGGCGCCCCCCTGCTCGATCCGGCCTCCATCCACGCCCGACAGGAGGCGGTGGAGCTGCTCCTGTCGGCCCGGCTGCGCCGCGATCTGCGGGACGGGCTGCGGCAGGTGGCCGACCTGGAGCGCCTGGGCACCAAGGTCGCCCAGGGCACCGCCAGCGCCCGGGATCTCGTCGCCCTGCGGACCTCGCTGGCGGCGATGCCGGCGATCGCCCGCCTCGTCACGGAGCAGCCCGCCCTGGGCCCCGGTCGCCCGGACGATCTGCTCCGCGACGTTCACGACGACATCGGCGCCTGGCTGGTCGACGAGCCCCCCCTGGCCCTGCGCGAGGGCGGGATCATCCGCCGAGGCGTGCACGCCGAGCTGGACGAGCTGACCGAGCTGGCTTCCGAGGGCAAGGGCGCCATCGCCGCGATCGAGGAGCGCGAGCGCCGCCGCACGGGGATCAGCAGCCTGAAGATCCGCCACAACCGGGTCTTCGGCTACTTCCTGGAGGTCACCCAGGCCAACCTGGACCGGGTCCCCTCGGACTGGATGCGCAAGCAGACCCTGGCCAACGCCGAGCGCTACTTCACGGCCGAGCTGAAGGAGTTCGAGGACAAGGTCATGGGCGCCGACGAGCGCCGGGTCGAGCTGGAGTACGAGCTCTTCGTCGAGCTGAGGCTCCGCGTCGCCGGCCAGCTCAGCCGCCTGACCGAGCTGGCCGGTCGGGTCGCCTGGCTGGACACGATCACCGCCCTGGCCGAGGTCGCCGCCGTCGGTCGCTACTGCCGGCCCCATGTCGACACCAGCGCCCGCCTGGAGCTCTACGCCTGCCGGCACCCGGTGGTCGAGGCCATGCCGATGGAGGAGGCCTTCGTCCCCAACGACCTCGTCCTGGACGAGCAGCGCCGGCTGGTGGTGCTGACGGGCCCCAACATGGCCGGCAAGAGCACGGTCATGCGCCAGGTGGCGCTCTGCGTGCTGATGGCCCAGATCGGCGCCTTCGTGCCCGCCGCCAGCGCACACGTCGGCCTCTGCGACCGCATCTTCGTCCGGGTGGGGGCCAGCGACGACCTCGCCCACGGCCGCAGCACCTTCATGGTCGAGATGAGCGAGACGGCGCTGATCCTCAACCAGGCGACCTCGCGCTCCCTGCTGCTGCTCGACGAGATCGGGCGCGGCACCAGC
>DDSR01000441.1 GCA_002343455.1 Deltaproteobacteria bacterium UBA2385
CGGTGTCGGTGTCGGTGTCGGTGTCGGTGTCGGTGTCCGGGCCGCTTGTGTCCTTGGGGCTGCTCGAGCAGGCGGCCAGCCCGAGGAGCAGCCAGGTCGCCTTGCTGTCGAGCATGCATCGCCTCCGGGGATGGTGGAGGCTACCGCCAGCGTCGGCCCCGGTCAAAGGGAGGTCGAGGAGCTCGCTCACGGCCAGCGAGCGCCGGCTCTCCTGCCAGCCGCCGCCGAGCCCCCGGGGCAGACCCTCTCCGCCAGGGCGGACATTTCGGCCCGCTGTGANNGGCGGACATTTCGGCCCGCTGTGATTCTCAGATGGCAGAAATGTCCGCCCCGACAGCCCCAGGGCGCTTCGGGAGGGCCCCATTGAGCCCGTTCCCGCAACAATCCGCTCCAATGACCGCGGACTGTCCCGCTGGCGATGCCAGAGGCGGACATTTCGGCCCGCTGTGATTCTCAGATGGCAGAAATGTCCGCCCCGCGGCCATCACCGGGCTCAGCGACCCGCCTTCCCTGCACGCCCAGCTCGTGCTACCGGGCGATTGCCGACCTGCTGGGCGCTGCCCTGGCTCCGGTCGATGCCTGGCCTGGCCAAATGGCAAATGCGAATACCTGACGCCGAGTCTCTGTTTGGAGGCGGACGTCCCTCGCCCTGGCACTGGGGGAGTAGGGCTCAGTCCCAGACTCCGCCGTAGAAGGAGTAGACGGCACCTCGCCACTTGTCGCCTGTGAGTTCAGCGCCCACGAGCCAGTCGTCGAAGCCGTCGTAGTTGAGGTCGATTCCGCCTAGCAGCTTCCCACCCGCCCCGACCATAACGACGTTGTAGCCCAGGTAGTCCCCTGCGTTGTCGCCGTGAACGGTCAGGATCGCGTCGGCGGGCTCCAGTGTGCCCTCCAGCGGTCCGCGAAAGACGTAGACCCGCCCGCTCTCGTCGAGCACGCCGCCGGGGTCCGACCAAGTGGCGGCCACTAGCAGCTCGCGGTGACCATCCGCGTCCTGATCGCCGCCGTCGAAGACTCCCTGGCCCAGGTACAGGTTCTCACGCCCACCTCCAGTGACCGTGACGCTGGCCAGCGTCTCCACCTCGGCCCAGGAGGCGACCGCAGGGCCGGGGATGATGTAGACTCGACCCTCGTCGTCCTCGCCAGCCAGGGGTGCGCCCAGCAAGAGCTCCGGCAGGCCATCGCCGTCGAAGTCGGGCATGACCTCGACCGTGGTGCCCAGGTAGCTCTGGCTGCTGGGGCCAAGCAGGCGCCCTTCGACGTCGGCCAGGCTGCCCCCCTCGGAGAAGGGGCCCAGGGCGAGCGTGACGAAGCCGGCTCCGGACTCGTCGGACTCTATTCCCAGCTGGCTGTCTCTCACTCCCGATCCACCAGATACAGCGCCCAACGCAACATCGCCGATACCATCACCATCGAAGTCGGCCACTACGACCTCGTGGCGATAGCCCCAGCAAGGCTGTTCCAGGTCCCAGAACAGATCCTGGCCGGCGTCCATGGCTCGGGACTCGAATTCGGGTCCTTGGAGCACGGCAAAGCCGCCGGTGGCGTCCTCGAAACAGCGGCCTGGTCGATCGAAGACGATGTCGCGGTGTCCGTCCCCGGTGACGTCCCACTCCGGGTTGACGTCGTACGCCATGCCCATTGCGGGGCGGTCACCGCCGATCCGGATCCCATCGGTAATGAGCGGCGCGGATGTGGCGGTGATCGGGCCCGGGAAGATGTAGATGTCGCCCGTGGCGTCCCGATGACTCAAGTTGTTCGGAGCGCCGACAATAACGTCAATCATTCCGTCCTCGTCCACATCCGATGCCTTGACATCCACCCCGAACACCTGTCCCTGTTCCGTTGATCCGATGGACCATGATGATGATGAATGGACGACGTTTCCACTCGAGAGGCCGTCAGGCTGGATACCGAAGATGACCCCTTCGTCCGTTGGTGACGAAGTGTCCTTGGTGGGAGTCTCGTCGCCCCAGGCAGATCCCACAACGATGAGCGGCGCCGTGGTGTCCGTATCACCTGAAACCATGGCGAATGACACTCCGAGGCCAAATGCATCCTCGTCGTCCGCACCAATTACCCAGCCCGCGCTGCTGCTCGCCGGCTTCGTCCCCGTGCACCCCAGCTCCAGACCGTCGCAATCCTGGTCCACCCCGTCGCCGCAGCTCTCCGCGGCGCCGGGGTGGATTTGAGCGTCCCCGTCGTTGCAGTCCTCCCCCACGGGCCAACCGTCCCCATCGGCATCGACCACCGTTGGCGTCGGCTCGCCGCCGGTGTCCGCTGTATCGACTGTCGCAGGCTTGGGGCCGGCGCAGGCCAGCAGGAGGAGGAGCGTCGACATCAGTAGGGCAACACGTCCACGGGGCACACGGTGACAGTGTCCAGCCAGGCCGTGCAATTGATGTGCGTGTTGCCCGCTTCTGTCGTACACAATGAGCCCTCGCCGCCGCCGTCCAGGATGTCGGCGCCGGCTCCCCCAGTCATGTAGTCGCCGCCCACTCCACCGAGCATCGTGTCGACGTCCTCGTTGCCGCACATGAAGTCCGACCACCCGCCGCCCGACATGGTGTCGTTCCCCGGTCCGCCGCTGAGGTAGTCGGAGACGTCGCCACCCTGGATGTCGTCGTCGCCAGCCCCGCCGTGAATTCGGTCGTAGCCGTCGCCGCCGAAGCTGTCGTCGGCTCCTTCGTGGCTGTAGATGTAGTCGTCGCCGCTGCCGCCGTAGAGGTTGTCGAGGTAGTCGCCAGTGCTCACCCAGGAGCCGTGCAGGGTGTCGGAGCCAAGGCCCGCCTGGATCGTCCCGCGGACCAGCGGGATTCCCGTGAGGTCGATCTGGTGGTTCTGCATGCCACACTTGACGTAGTCCTCGCCGCTGCCCTCCTCGTACCAGAAGGAGAGCCAGTCGTTGTCCTCGGTGCCGAGCAGCACGCCCTCCTGGATGTCCTCTCCCTCGGACTGGGTCAGGTCGCAGTAGTATTTCTGGCCATCGCGGATGCCGAAGGAACAGTAGAGGTTGCCGTCGCAGACGTTTCCACAGTCTGCGGAGAGGTCGGTGCGTTCGCCGTAGATCATCCAGGCGGTGGCGGTGCCCGATCCTCCCAGCACCTCTAGATCGCAGTCCCACCGATCGACGCTGTCGACCCAGGTGCAGACGGGGGTGCTGTCGATCTCGCAGGCCGCGGACTCGTAGCCGAGGGGCCGGGCGCTTGCGGGTGACGACGCGAACAGGCCGGCGCTGATCATCAGGAGCAGCGTGCGCCAATGCCTAGCGGTGCGGTGCGGTGCGGTGCGGTGCGGTGCGGTGCGGTGCGGTGCGGTCATTCCTTCATTCCTAGGTTGAGTGGAGTTGGGTTGAGTCTGGTTGGACTCCCGGGGAGCATCTCATGGATTCGCGCCCGAAATGTCAGGAAAATGTCATGGGGTGCTCTCGGCGAGTGCTAGCTGCGCTCTGGGCCGCATGAACTTGGTGCGCAGTCCACCATCAGTGAGCGCCTCGAGCAGAGACCTGGCGAGGGGCGGTCGCGCGATGTACCGGGCGAGGCCCTCAAGTCGTCGTCGGGAAACTCATCCTGCTCGCCGTCAAGGCCGAAGCCGCGGCGGGCGAGGGAGGCTTCGGCCCGGTCGGTGATCCAGCGGAGCCACCGGGCGCCCTACTTCGCCTGCGCCTGCCCCTGGTCCCAGGACCGGATCGCCGCGAAGTCCTTGATGTGCCCCCAGATCGCCTTGGCGCCGCGGGTCATGTAGTCCAGGTCTTCCAGGCTGTTGAGGTGGGTGAGCTGGTGGGCCAGGAACTTCGGATGCAGGAAGAGCTTGTAGAACTGACCGGCCATCTGAACGACCTCTTCTTCGTCCATATCGGTGAGCACGCAGACGGGCTCGGTCATGTCGTAGCGCTCGTAGGCGGTCTCATCGAAGCGGATCCAGCCGTTACGCTGGCAGAGGTCGAAGAGGGGGGTGCCCGGGTAGGGCATGACGACGGTGGCCTGCAGGTGGTGGGCGAGGCCGTTGTGCATCAGGTAGCGGGCGAGCTTGAGCGTCTCGTAGGCGTCCTCGCGCGTCTCCCAGGGGTAGCCGACCATCATGGTCAGGTGAGGCTGCAGCCCCGCCTTGGTGGCCATCTTGCAGCCCTCGATGATCTGCTCGCGGGTCAGCGACTTGTCGAGGATGTCGATGGTGCGCTCGCTGGCGGACTCGATGCCCAGGATCAGCTTGCGGAAGCCGGCCTTCTTCATCAGCTCGCAGTTCTTCGGGGTGAAGTAGTCGAAGCGGAAGTTGCAGTCGAAGATGACCTCTTCGTTGATCTTGCGGTCGATCATCTCGTTGCAGAGGCGGATCAGCCAGTTGCCGCCGGGCAGGGCCCCGGTGTCGTCGAAGATGTTCTTGGCGCCGTAGCGCTTGATCAGCATCTGCATCTCGCTGGCCAGATGCTCGGGCGGGACGACGCTGAAGGATGGGTAGGTCACGGTCCAGGAGCAGAAGGTGCACTTGCCGTAGGGGCAGTCGCGGCCGGCCATGGTCCACAGGAAGGGCAGGCGCTTCTTCCACTTCTCGAAGTAGAGGTGGGCGTTGGTCAGGTCCCGGTCCATCCAGGGCAGGTCGACCAGCTTGCCCCAGGCCTTGTAGGGGCCCGTGGTGTCCCAGCCGCCGTCTTCGGTGCGGTGGTAGAGGCCCGGCTTGAGGGCCTCGCCCTTGTCGAGGTGGTCGACGATGTTCTCGAGCGAGAAGTCGTAGTCGCCGCCGGTGATGCAGAAGTCGACCTGGGACTTCTGCATGGACTCGATCGGGTTTCCGGCGATGTGGTCGCCGAAGAGCACGACCTTGACGCCGGGGATCATCTCCTTGAAGCGGTCGATCAGCTTCCAGTGCTGGCGGATGACCGGGCTCTTGGTCTCCATTGCGATGACTTCGGGCTGGAAGTCGTTGAGCAGCCGCACGAACTGGGACCAGTCCTTCTGCTCGGCGATGCTGTCGTTCCAGACCACCTGGTGGCCCCGCTCCTTGAGCAGGGTCGCCGCCGAGGCCGGAACGCAGGGGTAGAGGTAGCTGGGCTCGTGGAACCACTGGAACTGGCGGTTCTGGGTGAGCATGGGGCTGCCCTTGCTGCTGTCCAGGGGCGGGTAGGTCACCATCACGCGCATGGGGGCTCCATCGACTCGGCGGGTCTGGGTACTCGGGGGTCGGCCCGAAGCTACCGCGGGACCTCGCGGGTGCAAAGGGGGTAGAGGCGCAATCACTGGCCTGCGAGGCTCGGAGGAGGGAGGAGCGATGCGGGTCTTCTCGAACAGCGCGATGAGCCTGGACGGCCGGCTCTCGACCTCTGCCTACGACCACGTGGACCTGGGGTCCAGAGAGGACCGCCGCTTCATGAGCGTGCTGCGGGCCCAGGCCGACGCGGTCCTGGTCGGCGGGCGGACCTTCCGCAACTGGCCCCGGCCGCTGATCGAGCGGGAGTCGGCGCTCGGACCCCAGGACCCCCGGCCGGACCGCCCCGGCCCGATGATCAACGCCGTGCTGACCCGAGCGGGCGTGGTGCAGGAGCGGCCGGCCCCGCGCTGGCCGGATCCGCGGGTCCGGCTGATCGTCTTCGGCCCTCCCGAGCTGGACGAGGCCGAGCACCGCGCCGCGCTCGGGGCCGAGCTGCGCACCCGCGCCGCGCCCGACGTCGGCTGGGTGCTCGACGAGCTGCAGGCCCTGGGCTG
>DDSR01000003.1 GCA_002343455.1 Deltaproteobacteria bacterium UBA2385
CCGGGCGAGGCCCTTCCACGCCCTTGCGATCCTTGGCGCCGATGACGACCCCAGCATGCCAGCCGTAGCCATCGCAGTTCGCGCACGTTGGTGGCAGCCGGCAGGGCCGGCCGCCGAGCGTCTGGACGCGCTGGGCCTGCCGGGCCCGCCGCACGGCGCTTCGTCCGGCGACCGCCGCTGCCTGGATCACCGCCAAGGCGTCGTCGGGAGGGGTCAGGAAGATGTCGCGGACCAGGTCGCCGAAGTCGCCCTGGGCGGCGGGGAGCTGGGCCGGGGCCGGCTGCGCGGGGGCGGCGGCCTGGCCGTTGGCGGGCTGCTCCTGGCCCTTCTTCTCGCGCTTCTCGGCGAGCGCCTTGCCGGCGTTGCGGCCGACGCGACCCAGCCCGATGGCGAGCAGGCCGTTGCCGATGGCCAGCGAGTGGCTTCCGCCCTTGCCGGTCATGGACTGGTACAGTCCGTAGCCGCCGACCAGGAGCCCGCCTCCGACGCGCAGGTCCACGGGGCCCACGTCCATCTTCTCCTCGCCGAAGTAGCCCTCGGCGAAGGAGGCCCCGAAGGCGGCGCCCTGCATCTCGGCCGTGGCGATGACCGCGTCGGCCACCGCCTCGGACTTCTCCTTGGCCTTGCTGATCCGGCCGCCCAGGTTCTTGAGCTTGCCCACGGCCTCCGCGAGCGCGCCGCGCTGCTGCTTGTCGGGCACCTTCTCGCCTTGCATCGCCTTGCTGAGTGCGGTCGTCATCCGTTCCTCGCGGGTGGGTTCCGTTGCTTGCCAGCGGTCGCCGGCTCGGGGACATCTCTACGCCAGAAACGCAGTCATAGAAGTCACTTACGCCATCCGCCGCCTACCGCCGGAAGCCTGGCCGGGGCGGCTGGGCGGCGGTGGGCGCGGGTGGTGCGGCTGGCGGGGGCGGTTGGCGCCCGACCCGGCGGCGGTCAGCGCGGTGAGCGCGGTTGGAGGGCGCGGATGGACGGCGGCTGGTTCACCAGCCGCGCCACCACCCCCGCGGATGCTGCGGCGGTAAGCGGTTTCCCGTGGAATCCCGGGGGGCTGCGGATAGAAATCGTGCGTCGGATGAAGCCGACTCCGTCACACGTCAACCGCCGCCGGGTGCTCGATGCAGGACATCACCTTCGAAGGACTGGAGACCACCGACCGTCGCCTGCGCGAGCTGGCTGACGACCTGGGGTACGTCTCCCTGGCCGAGGTCACCGGCCGCCACTCCTGCGAGGCCCTGGGTCGCGCCGACTTCAGCGCGACGGACCTCGCGCCCTACCTGGTCGAGGTCGAGCCCTCCGAGCTGGGGGAGCTGGCCGAGATCGGGGACCTGGACGACCCGAGCAACGAGGAGCTGGCCCGCGCCGCCTCGCGATGGGTGCGCCAGGCCGCCGCCGCGAACATGGCCGGTCGCGCCACGGCGAAGTTCAAGGTCTGCCTGTGGCGGCCCAAGGGGGACGCGCTGCTGCACTCGGCGCGCTTCGTCGCCCGCAACCCCATGCACCTCGAAGCGGACGAGGCCGACGACTACCCCCTGGTCGCCGCCCCGCAGCCGACCGTGGCTGCCCCCATGCCGCAGCCAGCGATGATCGTCGGGCCCGAGGAGCGGGTGTGGGGCGCGCTTGGCGACGGCTACACCCGGCTCATCGCGCTGGCCCAGGGCACCTACTCCCACATCGCCGGCCTCCAGAACACGGCCATCGTCGTGCTGAACGGACAGAACCAGCGCCTCCAGAGGCTCGTCGAGGAGCTGTCCGGCGACCTCATCCAGCTCAAGATCGGCGCCTACGAGGTCGAGAGCGGCCGACGCACCGACGATGGCGAAGCCAAGGTCCGCGAGGAGCTGGGCCGCCAGTTCATCAGCGAGCTGGGCACGCTCGGCCGCGTGGTCGCCTCGGCGAAACTCGGCCTCTCCCCCGAGCTGGTCGAGCTGTTCGAGACCGTCAACGCCTCGCCCGAGCTGCTCGACGCCCTGCGCAGCCCCGACGTTCGCCGGCTGCTCAAGGACGAGAAGACCCGCAAGGAGCTGGCCGAGCTGCTGAAGATGGCCGCCGCTGCGCCCACCGACGCGCCGCCGGCCAAGGACCCCGCCCCGCCGGTCGAAGAGGAGCTTCGCAAGGCGGCCTGACCCGACAACCCACCGTTCCACCCCGAGAGGAGGTCTCGATGCCCGAGAACCGCCGCGCTACCCGTCTGCCTTCTTCCAGCGAAGCTCGCCCCGTGTGGGCCCGCGCCCTGGACACCTTCTACGGCCCGAGCTTCGACGTGCGCTCCCGCAAGGAGCTGGCCGAGTCCATGGCCGACTTCCTGGAGCTGCCGCCCGGCGAGCAGGCGTTCCACCAGGCCCACCTTGTCTTCAGGCAGACCCAGGGCCTCGCCGACGTTCATGCCAGCCTGCGCCGGATCGAGGCGCTGCTCGGCGGGCTAGACTTCTCGGCGCTGGCGGCGCTCAAGCACCTGGCGCCCATGCGCCGCGTGCTCGACGACATCGCCGACGCGCAGTCCGAGGTGCTGGAGGCGCTGGAGGATCAGGGCGGCGGCGACGACGAGGACGTGCTCGATGACGACGTGCCGCCCGACGCCGACGAGGTAATCGAGGACGACGTGCCCGACGACGACGTGCCCGACGACGACGAGCCCGGGGAGGACACCCCGGCCGCCGTGGCGCCGCCCGAGGTCGTCGAGGTCCTGGAGCCGCCGCCCGCCGAGGCCCCTGCGCCCCGGAAGCCCCGCCGGCCGCGCGTCATCGACGTGCCCTCCGCGGAGGCGGCGTGAACCCCGCCCTGGCCCAGGCCCCCGACGCGCTCCGGGTCAACCTGACCGTGCCCACCACCCAGGTCCGCCTGGGGCCCCTGTCCTTCGACGGGCTCCAGGCGTTCCTGGGCGTGCCCCTGGCCGACCTGCTCTCGCCGCTCATGCGCGCCCCGCGCCACCAACGGACGGGCGATGCCGGCGCCGTGCTCGACGTGTACCCGCTGGCGATCCCCGACGGCGAGGGCCTGAGCATCCCGGTGAAGCTCGTCGGGGACCTGGGGTTCAGGAACTACCGTGGGCTGCTGGTCCTCATCGTGCCGGCGGCGGTGGCCGAGGTCGTGCGGCAGGAGCTGGCCGGGGAGATCGCTGTGAAGGAGGCAGTCGGGCCGAGGTTCGTCGAGGCGCTGGGCGGGGGCGGCTACGTCGCGGAGTTCGCGGTGCGGCTGCGCCCGGGGATGCGGAAGGCGGTGCCGCTGGGCAAGTGGGGGGAGATTGGGGTGGAGGCGGCACAAGTCAGCTAACTTCCCACCGAATCAACGCCCCGGGTCTCGTGGCGCCGGAAGCAGGGGGACATCGCCATCGACCTTGACAGGCCCCCCTGATTCCGCTTATGGTGCCGCTCATCCCTTCCTCGACCACCTGGAGAATCCATGGCCGACGAGTTCATCCTCACGCAGCGTCCAGTTCGCGTCACAAACAACTCATCGCAGCCCCTTGATCAAGCACTCAACATTGCAGACTATGACGCCATCGACGCGGTAGTCAACATCGCAGGCGTGGAGGGCACGACGACGGGTGTTTCAATCCGCCTCCTCACGGGAATGCAGAAGGACACGCCGGACACTTGGTCAGTCGTAGCCACGTTCCTTGCATCAGCTCTGACTGGACCCAATACTTTCAACGTACAGCACGCGGACCAGAAGTTGTTGAAGTATCTCCGCTGGGAGGTGTTCGGTTTGGGTGGCGCCACTGCTGTAACCTTCGACATCAGCGGCATGCTTCGCAGACACAACTGACCCAGCGAAGACATCGAGGACTCTGTAGGAATCCATCCCACCGGACTGAAAGAACTCTCGAATCCAACTGGAGAGGAGATGGCCTGTTCCTGCAAGCCCAGAAATCAGTACGCGGACCGTTCCCATCGTACGGGCATCTCACGGCGGCCACACCAGCGCCAGGTTCTGTATCCGGGGCGGGCTGTCTTTGTTCCCACTGACTTCGTTCCCCGCGAAGCGGCAGGCAGGTCAGGACCGGAAAGACTGGAGCAGTTGCTTCGAGTGGCTTCCACACAGGATCTGGTCGGGAAGATTGCCGAGCGATACAAAAAGCAGTGCCCTTGCAATCGAAGCACGAACCGTCTGCCCACACTTAGGGAGATTGAAGAAGTGGTTCGCTTGTCAACCGCTGTGGGCCGAATGGACAAGCGTATTCACGTTGAGAATTGCGGTCGCGAGTTTTCAAGGGCGGCGCAGATCTCCCCAATCTCCGATTTCGTCAACGGCGCATCTACCCGGTCGAGGATCGCTGTGGAGGACCCGCGAGGCGCAGGGCCTCGACTTTTGGACCCGCGTATCCGCGAAGCCGCAAACGCAAATGTGGCACATTCCGACCATGGGTCCGTAAGTCGTTCAATTCTTTCGGTGAACTCGGGGGCATTCGATCTCGAATTCGAGCCATACTGGTACGAGTCGACATCCCCCGAAGATCAATACGACACGCTTGAGTACGTTTGGAGCCCGTACTACAGCCGATCCGCATTGAAGACTTACTCCGAGATCAACGACATGATCAAGAAATGGACGCCGAGCACCTCTACAGCGGAATACAAGTTTTGGGACTCAGGTTGGGGTGGAGCACACCGCACGTTCTTGCATGCGGTAAGGCTTCTCAATGTCTACCGAGGTTACATCATCAATGGTGGAACAAATTGCCCCAACGCGGGAATCGCGTTTCAGAATAGGTACACCGATTCCGGGTACAAGCTGAAAGTTGACAACTGGAATGGCTGTGATGCCACCCCGGACGAAATCACCTATGATTCCACCACCAACAACATTCCGACAGACATCGCGCACGTGGGTTCCCGAGGAGCACACAACAGGACAACCCACTCTATTCACGCCTGCGCAAACTTGGTCGAGGGCCAAGGCCACGTCACTGACTATCTCCTCTACTGGGCCCATAGGGCGAGGATGTATTCTTTTGAACTCTTGCCCGATATTGTCAGCGCAATCTACTACCTCTGGCAGAGTCAGCGACTAGGAAGACTGGCGCTTGGGTCAGTGTCGATGATCTCAAGGACGCTTCTCCACGAGATGATGCATCGGGAGTTCGGAAGACATTGCGAGAATGGTTGCTGTATGCAGCGAATCGCGCTCCGATGGCAGTATCGCGTATTTTCTGTCATGGGGTTGTATGTCGCTGACTCAGACAATGGAATCGATCTCGGCCTTGATGGTACCGAGATTGACTATGTCTCGGAGTGCAGTGGTTCTGGCGACAACTTCAGGGGGTCGTGTCAGATGAACAACCCGGGAACACAAAGCTCGTACGAGGATTGGACCGGAAGAGACGACTGGACCAACCCCGATGGTTGCCCATCATGATTGCTGCCAGCCTGCTACCGCGAGCCGGCTTGTTAGCGACTATAGCGCCCCTATGGGTTAGTTGCGGACCGCCCGAGAGGAAACTGGCTGACGCAGAGGAAGCCGGCTGCGCAATTGGCGCAGAGGCCGGAGAAGCGGCTGGCACCATTGACGGCTCGTCCTGTGCTGACGCTGTGACCGAACCCCCTGGTCTTGACTACATAGTCGACGCGCAGACCTGCTCGGACATTTCAGTCAACTCTGACGAAGTCGATCCGTGCATCAAGGCTTGGCTGGACGCCTATGAAGCATGCTATGCCGAGACTTACCTCTCGGCCTACGAGCTGGCCTCGAAGGACGCGAACTGCTGGCAATGACGGGCGAAGGATCGAAGGAGGGGAGGGGGCGAACGAACACCTCGCTACGGTCGATCCGCGATGCCACCAACCAGTGGGTCTGGCTGGATTGCAGAACCCGCAGCATCCATCCCTTCACTACGAAGCTACGTGACTGATCAGTCGGGGTCAGGCCGCCTTCGAGCTTGGCAGGCCGGCCTCGGGAGGCTGTCTGCCGGCTCGAGCGTGAAGGTCGCCTCCAGCGCCAGCATCCTCTCCCCCGACCACCCCTCCGGGTTCAGCCAGAAAGTTCGATAAGCATTCGGTGACCCCGACCACGATAACCAAGCGGCGATCCGGCGACCCCGGATCGCCGTTCTTCGTTGGCTCAGGCGTCGGGGTCGATTCCGGCGGCGCGCAGGCGTTCGCGAAGCCGCTCGCGCTCGCGCTCGGCCTCCAGCCGCTGGTACTCGGCCTCCTGCCGCTCGCGCTCGGCCTCCTGCCGCTGGTACTCGGCCACCTCCAGCGCCTCCCGGGCGGCCGCCAGCTCCTCGTCCAGGCGCTGCCGTTCGCGCTCCTTGGTCAGCTCCCAGCGCTGGTAGTCTTCGCGGGCGCGGTAGTGCGCGAGGTCCTCCTTGCTCTGGC
>DDSR01000355.1 GCA_002343455.1 Deltaproteobacteria bacterium UBA2385
GTGTCCGTGTCCGTGTCCGTGTCGGTATCCGTGTCCGTGTCCGTGTCGGTGTCCGTGTCGGTCTCTTCGGTGCCGGTGTCGTCGTTCTTGTCGCCGCAGGCGAGCAGCAGGCTGAGGAGGAGCAGGTTCATGGGAGATCTCCAGTTCGGTTGGGATTCAGTCGAGGGGGGAGAGGTTGACGATGGCGACGGCGTCGAGATCGAAGCCGCCAGCAACGCCGTCGTAGGAATTGGCGCCGCTGTCGCGGATGCGGACGAAGGAGGCCCGCGCGAGGCCCAGCTCGGCCAGGTCGAAGGCGTCGCCGCCCGCGACCTCGGGGTCGGTCGCGTCCAGGCCGTTGTCGCTGGAGGCCCAGACCAGGCCGACACCAGCACAACCGGGGAAGCCGTCTTCGGCGTCGCCGGGGATCCCGCCTTCGGCGGAGGTGGCTTCGCAGGGCCACTCGAGCCAGACCTTGCCGTCCTCGCTGACCCCCACCACCCCCGTCTCGATCCAGCCGGGGAAGGGGTTCTCGAAGACCAGCAGATCGGGGCCCTCGCCGTCGACGATCTCCACGCCGTCGAAGGCGAGCACGATCTCGCCCTCGCGGCCGAGGGAGAGCACGTCGAGCGAGCCCTGCTCGCCCAGGCCCTCGGGCGAGCCGAGCACGATGTCGGGGAGCTGATCCTGGCCGAAGCCGGCCCCCTCGCCCGGGGTGAAGCGGACGACGGAGGCGGCGAAGGGGCTGAGGGTCGGCGTGGTGGCGCCGCCATCGCCGGTCGTCCCGGGGTCAGCGGTGTCGTCGTAGACGGGCGTGCCGCTGTCCTCGACCGAGGGGTCGGGGACGCAGGCGAAGAGAGTCAGGAGCAGGAGCATGGGGGGCCTCGCACCGGGGGCGCGAACAGGCAGCACCCACGGGAGGCACGACCGGCCCTTCATCCCCGAAGAACGCAGTGGAGTCATGCAAAGGCCGGTCTCCTGGCTCCTGGATCGTCCGCCTGGCCGCGTCTTCCCGAAGCCGGAGCTTCAGTGACGATTGCGGCAGGCGTCCCCAGTCACAGTGGCGGGGGCCGCGTCGGCTTGCCTCCCGAAGGGGGCTTCCGACTTCCCGTTTCACCTGACCCCATGCGGGGGCAGGCACCTTTGCAGGTCTGATCTCGAAAGAGCTCCCCGGCGATAATCCAACGCTCGGCGGGCGTCAATGGGGGGCACAACTCGCAGAGCCTGATAGCCGCGCCCGCATGCGTGGACTCCTGCTCATCAACCTCGGCACCCCCGACGGTCCCTCGACCGCCGAGGTGCGCCGCTACCTCCGCCAGTTCCTCAACGATCCGCGGGTCATCGACATCCACCCGATGGCACGCTGGCTGCTGCTGAACCTGGTCATCCTCCCCACCCGGCCGCAGAAGAGCGCGAAGGCCTACCAGAAGGTCTGGACCGAGCGCGGCTCGCCCCTGCTCTTTCACAGCCAGGACCTGACCGCCGGCCTGCAGGCCCGGCTCGGGCAGGGCACCAAGGTCGTGCTCGGCATGCGCTACGGCAAGCCCGACATCCCCTCGGCCCTGCGCGAGCTGCAGCAGGCCGGCTGCGACGAGATCCTCGCCCTGCCCCTCTACCCCCAGTACAGCAGCGCCGCGACCGCCAGCGCCCTGGACGATCTCTACGACGCCGTCCGGGCCGCGCCGGCCCAGCCCACCCTCAGCGTGCGGGCCGAGTTCCACGCCGAGCCCGGCTTCATCGACGCGGTGGCGACCGTAGCGGAGGAGCACCTGGGCGACTGGAAGCCCGACCACTGGCTCTTCTCCTACCACGGGCTGCCCGAGCGCCAGGTCAAGGCCAGCGAGATCGCCGGCCCCGATGGGAAGCTCGCCGGGCACTGCCTGGGCTCCTCCACCTGCTGCGACCGCATCGTCCCGGCCAACCGCCAGTGCTACCGGGCGCAGTGCTACGCCACCACCCGCGCCCTGGTCACCCGCCTGGGCCTGGGCCCGACCGAGCACAGCGTCGCCTTCCAGTCCCGACTGGGCCGCACCCCCTGGATCCGCCCCTACACCGACGAGATCCTCCCCCAGCTCGTCGCCCAGGGCGTCAAGAAGCTGGCGGTGCTGACCCCCTCCTTCACCGCCGACTGCCTGGAGACCATCGAGGAGATCGGCATGCGCGGCAAAGAGGACTTCCTCAAGGCCGGCGGCGAGGAGCTGCGGCTGGTGCCCTGCGTCAACGCCCACCCGCGCTGGGTCGAGGTGCTGGCCGGTTGGGCCAGTGCGACTAGCTAGTGCCTGGCACTAGCTAGTCGCACCCCCGGGGCGGCAGGGGTGCTACCCTGGCCGGCTGGAGGCCCCATGCGCGTACCCCCCTGGCTCATCCTGTCCTGCGTCACCATCGGCTGCTCCTCGGCGAAGCCTGGCGACAGCTCGACCCCCGACGGCGGCGCGACCGACGGCGGCGGGACCAGCGACGGCGGAGGCACCGACGGCGGAGGCACCGATGGCGGCGGGACCGACGGCGGCGGGACCACCAGCGACGGCGGCGGGACCGACGGCGGCGGGACCGACGGCGGCGGGACCGACGAGCCTCTCTTGGGCCCCGAGCTCGAAGTGAGCGACCCCCTCGTGCTGCCCGTGCCGACGGCGACCGGCCTGCCGGTCGTCCGCGGCTTCACCGTCAACGCCCGGGTCCACCCGCACGCACTGCCGGCGGTGTGGCGCGTCGAGTACGGCGAGACCGACGCCTACGGCTCCGTCACCCCCGACCGCGCCTTGCCCGGAAAGCTCGACGCCTGGTTCGCGGAGTCCTGGGAGGACGGGCCCAACGGCTGGCAGGCCGGCATCGGCGGCGAGCAGCTGACCCACTTCCCGACGGGCGGACCCACCGGCGGCGCCTTCGTCCGCTACACCGACGACGGCGGCTGGGGCAACGACACCAACCACTACGACGGCATCGGCGCCATCCACCTCGGCCCCTACGCCTACCTCGGCAACTACGACGGAGGGCCCCAGGCACCGCCGCTCTACCTGGGCGGGGGCTTCCCCGACCTGCGCGGGGCCCGGTTCGAGGCGCAGCTCCGCGGCGTCGGCTGGAACGCCCGCGGCACCGAGCTCGGCACCTGGATCCAGGGCTCCCGCGACACCTACGCGGTCGACCTCGTCCCCGAGGATCTGCGCCGCCCGAACTGGGCCCACACCGGCGAGCTGCAGACGGCCCACCTCGCCTCGGGCGACTGGGAGCCGGCGAGCTGGACGCTGCGCAACCGGACCGAGGACTGGACCTTCGCCGGCACCTACGGCAGCCGGATCACCTACGACTACGGCGAGCTCGACTCGCTGCTCGGCGCCATCGACATCAACGTCTTCGCCCTGCAGGTCCTCTACGTCGACATCTTCGATCTCCCCTCGGGCTCCTGGGACATGGCCGATCTGCAGATCGCCTACCGGCAGCGCTCCGTCCTGGCCCCGAGCAACGGCGGCACGCTCGTCTCCGAGCCCGCCGGCGGCAGCGGCGCCGAGCTGCTCACCGACGGCTGGCGCAACGGCGAGGGGCGGCAGTGGCGCAGCGCCGCCAAGCCCGAGGGCCCGCTGGAGATCGAGTATGCCCTCGCCCGGCCGATCACGCTGCAGACCCTCAACATCCACAACGCCACCGACTACCCCTCCGAGGGCGTCCAGGTCGAGGTCTCCGAGGACGGAGGCAAGACCTGGACGCAGGTCGCCGGCGGGCGGCTGCCCGACAGCCACCGCCTCGGGCCGAACTACCTCTTCCTCCACGCCGACGCCTGGGAGCTCGACGCCGACGGCATCGCAGCCTGGGTGCCGCTCCACGACAACCCGATCGACCGCCTGCGCGTCCGCATCCTCTCCGGCTACCAGTCCGACTACTGGGGGCTGGGCGAGATCGAGGCCTTCGGCGAGGGCGCGCTGGAGGAGACCGACGACGACTGGTACGACCTGACCCAGGACCTCCTGACCGACCCGGGGACCTGGCACTTCCGCGTGGTCGCCGAGACCGAGGCCGGCGTGATCGTCGGCCCCGACCAGGTGGTGGTGGTGCCCGGGGCCTGAGCGTCGTGCGGGCAACAGCCCGCCCTCCCCCGGCGTACTCTCCCGGCGTGCTGCCTCCCCTCCCCCCGACCCGCGTCCGTTGGAAGCGCGACTGGCGCCTGCGCCGCGGCCTGGTCGGCCCCGGCTGGCTGGAGTCCGTCGACGGCCAGCTCATCCTGAGAGGGCGCCGTACCGGGCCGCTGCGCAGCCTGCTGGTGGTCGGGTCCTGGCTGCTCGCGCCGGCGGTCTTGCTGGGAGGCTCCCTGGCCGTGACCCTGACCGGCATCGGGCTGACCTGGCGCAACCAGGACCCCGAGTGGCTGGGCTGGTCGCTGCTGGGCTACCTCGCGGTGCTGCTGGGCACCCTGCTCTTCGCCTGGCTGCTGCGCCGCCTCCTGGAGCCGCCCGAGCGCATCGCCCTGCGCGCCGAGGAGATCAGCGCCCTGCGCAGCGACGGCTGGCAGCTCGAGCTGGGCGCGTCGGCCCGAGGAGGCCTGCTCGCGCGGGCCCGGCCGAGCCCCTACACCGCCGACGTGCGGCGCTTCCTGGTCGAGCTCAAGGAGCCCCCCGCCTGGCCCGCCCCGCGCTCGCGCCGCCTCGACCAGGTCGGCGTACTGCTCGGACTCGGCCTCGTCGCTTCGGTCGCGGGTGTCGCCTGGGAGCACCGCGGCCCCAACGGTCCCGACCCGGTCCCCCCGCGCCTCCCGCCGGCCGAGCTCGACGCGTGGGTCGGCGCCTGCCCGGCAGGACCGGCAGGGGCCCCCACCCTCCGCAACCGGGTCGACGGCGACGAGCTCGTCTGGGAGCTGGAGGGCGACCCCAGCGGCTGGCGCGTGGCCTCGGCCACCTGGGCGCCGGGCGAGGCGCTCCGCCCGCTGCCGTGCGAGGGTCGCTGCGCCCTGCCGGAGGACCGGGTCGGACTCAGCCTGCTGCTGCCGGCCGGGGCTCCCGATCCCCGGGGCGAGCTGGAGGAGGCCCTCTGCGGCGTCGCCCGCTTCGACATCGCCCGCGCGCCGGCGCCCGAGGGGCCCACCCTCACCCTCAGCCGGGAGGGCGAGGCCCTGCGCGCCACCGTCGAGGGCAAGGGCCGCGGCTGGAGGCTGCTCATCGCCCGCGAGCGGCCCACCTCCCGCCTCGATCTGCTCGACGTCTGCGAGCTGAGCCTGGACAAGGACGGCCCGCTGCTGCACCCCGCCGCCGAGGAGCTGCGCATCGAGGGCTTCTTCTCCCACGGCCGCGAGGGCGCCCGCGCCTGGCTGCTGCCCGCTCGGGAGGCACGGGCGCTGGAGGCACGCGAGGTCCAGCGCTGCGCCGAGCTCGACGCCCTGGCCTGGACCGGGCGGGCCATCGGGCCCTTCCGCCTGGGCGAGCCGGCCGACAGCCTGCGCCTGAGCACCACCGACCGGGTGCGGGCCGAGGCCATCGCCACCCCCGGCTCCGACCACGACGCCATCGTCTCCTCCATCCGCCTCGCCCACCGACACGCCCGCGAGGAGCTGCAGCCCTCCCGCGGGCAGCTCCTCTCCTTCCAGCAGGGCTTCCTCGACGGCCTGCCCTGGGGCGCCATCCTCGGCGGCCTCTCGATGCAGCACGATCTGCCCCAGTTCGAGCGCATCCGGCAGCAGCTCTCCGGCGACGACCCCGCCGGCGTGCTCGGCGAGCTGTTCCTGCTGCGCCTCGCCGAGGAGCTGCTGGAGCGGGTCGAGCCGGAGACCGCCTCGTACGAGGCGCGCATCGACCTCGCCCTGGCCTGGCGAGGCGTGCAGCCCGGTACGAGCTGGGAGGCCCACGGGCGCACCGTGCGCGTGCCCTCGCAAGAGGTGGCCGACTACTACGGCGTCGTCGGGCACTACCTGCTGGTCGATCTCGGTCGCCGGGTCGAGAAGCAGATGGCCCGCGAGCCCCTCTTCCGGCTGACCGGCTTGCCCCTGCGCGGCAAGCTGGCCGAGCAGGGCATCGACCTCGACATCGAGAAGTCCAGCGCCCAGAAGGCCCTGGAGGCCTGGGTCACCGGCGACTTCGAGTACCTGGGGGACCGCGCCCTGGCCAAGGTCAAGGAGCAGGTCGCCGACCCCACCCGGGCCATCGAGCGCGCCAGCAACGCCAGCTACCGCCTGGACGGGCAGTGGTCTGCGCCCGACGGCTCGGCCCGCACCGCCTGGCTGGAGCGAGAGGGGCAGCGCATCGGCTGGCTGGCGCTGTACGATGCCCAGAAGGTCCGGGTCGGCTTCCAGGCCGTCAACGGAGGGGGCTTCCAGCGTGATCCTCACAGCCTGCTGGCCCTGGCCGGCAGCTATGTGACGGCCCAGGGCCGCACCGCCGGGCTGTCCGCGGTCGACGGCCAGGTCGAGAACTTCCTGATCTCCAGCACCATCGGCGGGCTGGTCGCCTTCGACCGCGACGGCGGCGTCCACCTGCTCGATATGCGCAACGGCGGCATGCTGCCCGGCCTGTCCACGCCCATCCGCCCCCTGGAGCGCCTCGCCGATCTGCACACCCTGCTGCGCTGGATCGACGAGAACGGGGCCAGCGCCTTCCAGACCCACCTGCTCGGCGTCGATGGCCAGCTCGCCATCGACGAGGCCAAGGCCAGCGGCACCCTGCGCGAGCGGCACCTGCTGGTCCAGGCCGCCTACAAGGGCCACCCCATCGTCGCCGTGATCGACCTGCCCGGCAGCCCCCAGGTCAGCCTCTTCGAGGCCGCCATCATCGCCATCCAGGCCTTGCGCACCCCCGAGAGCGAGGGTGGGCCGGGCCTGGACGTCATCGGCATCGCCAACCTCGACGTCGGCTCCTACAACGCGCTGGAGGCCTGGACCGACGAGGGCAGGTCGCTCAACCGCTGTCCGGTGGCCCTGGGCGAGGCGAGGAACCTGGTCCGAGTGGGGCGGCGCTGAGCTACTTCTTGGCCACCAGCTCCACGTCGATCACGAGCTGCACATCGTCACCGACCACCACCCCGCCCGAGTCCAGCGTGCCGTTCCAGCTCACGCCGAAGTCCTGGCGGTTGATGGTCGCCGTCGCCGAGGCCCCGACGCGCTGGTTGCCCCAGGGGTCGGTGACCGGCTGACCCAGGCCGTCGACGGTCAGGGTGACGGGCTTCGTCACCCCCCGGATGGTCAGGTCGCCCGACACCAGCAGCGACTGGCCCGCTCCCTGCTTCACCGACTTGCTGGTGAAGCTCATCGTCGGGTGCTTCGCCACGTCGAAGAAGTCGGCGCTGCGCAGGTGCTCGTCGCGCTTGGCGTCGCGGGTGTCCACGCTGGCCATCTGGACGGTGACGGTGGCGCCCGTCTTGGTCGGGGCGGCCGGGTCGTACTCGACGGTGCCGCTGACGTCGGCGAACTCGCCCTGGACCCAGCTCACCATCAGGTGGCGGACCTTGAAGCCGACACGGGTGTGCGAGGCGTCGATGGACCAGGTGGCGGCCTGCGCGTTGGCGCTGAGGGCGAGGGCGAGGGTGGCTGCGGTGAGGGTCATGGCTTCTCCAGGACGGCGAGGGTTGGGGCGCCGTCACGATGGGAAGCTAAACCTGTCCTCAGAGCTGATTAGTCTCCTCCCGGTCCATGGATTGTGTACTCTGAGTTCATGATCGATCCCCTCTCCGACATCGCCCTCTTCGTCCGCGTCGTCGAGGCCGGCAGCTTCACCGCCGCCGCCGCCGAGCTCGAGATCTCCACCTCCTACGCGAGCCGCCGGCTGCGCGTGCTGGAGGACCGCCTCGGCGCCCGCCTCCTGCAACGCACCACCCGCCAGCTGACCCTCACCGACGCCGGGCGCGCCTTCTACGACCAGGCCGCGCCCCACCTCGAAGGCCTGCTCGACGCCGAGCGGGCCGTCTCCGCCCTGCAGTCCGAGCCCCGCGGCACCCTGCGCATCGCCGCTCCGCACTCCTTCGGCCTGCGCTGGCTCCAGCCCGCCATGCTCCCCTTCCTCAAGCGCTGGCCCGAGCTGCGGGTCGAGATCAGCTTCGACGATCGGACCCGCGACATCGTCGGCGAGGGCTTCGACCTCGCCATCCGTGGCGGCCGGCTCGCCGACACCAGCCTCGTCGCCCGGCGGCTGTGCTCCTTTCGAGGCGTGCTCGTCGCCAGCCCGGCCTACCTGGAGGCCCACGGACGGCCCACCCACCCCCACCAGCTCGTCGATCACACCCTGCTCGACTACGCCGTCGCCACCTCGATGCCGCGCTGGTGGTTCCAGGGACCTGAGGGCGAGGTCAGCGCCGAGGTCCGCGGCCAGCTCGTCGCCGACAGCGGTGACGCCCTGCTCGCCTGGGCTCGCGCTGGCCTGGGCATCGCCTACCAGCCCGAGTTCCTGGTCGCCGACCTCCTGGCCAGCGGCGAGCTCGAGCCCCTGCTTCCCGAGTGGCAGACCTGGGAGGGCGCCTTCCACGCGGTCTACCCTCACCGCCGCCACCTCTCGCCCAAGGTGCGGCTGCTGGTCGAGCACCTCACAGAGGCGCTGGCCGGCCCCCCCTGGGCGCCAGGGTGCCGCCCGTCAGCCCTCTAGACCGTGGCCATCGAGCGCCCGATCAAAGCGTCCGTCCCGAAAACACGGCCGCCGGCGCATGAACACCGAGACCGATCGCCGGCCCATCTGCGTCGCGAGGTGCAGCACCGCTGGCCGGGCCGTCGCCCCCTTGATCCACTCGACGCCTCCCTCCTCGGCGAGGGCGAGCACACGGTCGTAGGCGTAGGGGGCCAGGCCGCAGCCGCGGATCTCCCGATCGAGCACGAGGCCCACCCCGACCGAGCTGCCGTGGTGGGCGTCCACCGGCTTGAGGCCCGCCTCGACCAGGCCCAGCAGCCGACCGTCCCGCCGCAACAGCAGGGAGAGGCGGTCCTGCTCCCCCGCGGCGAGCTCGGTGCGGCGGCGCTCCAGCCAGGGCTCGGCCGCCATGAACCAGGCATAGTCGGGCTCCTCGGTGAAGACCCGCCGCAGCAGGTCGACCACCTCGCCGGCGTCGCCCGGGCACATCTCCCGGACCTCGAGGCCGAGGGCTTCGGGACGAAGCGGCGGTCGTGGCCGCGCCTGGAGGGCCCGACGAGCCTGGCGCACTCGTCCGGCCAGCATCAGGGTGCTGATGCCCAGCCCGGCCTCGCCTAGCAGCGTTCGGGTGGCCCGATCGGCGGAGGGAACGACACACTCCAGGTCGTCCGGGAGTCCAGGCACGACCTTGGTGATCGCCGCGGCCAGCCAGGCCAGCCCCTCCGAGCTGCCGTCGTGCTGGGCGACGAGGTGGGTGATCGTCGCTCGGTAGAAGGGATCGAGGGGATCGGGGCACCAGAGCAGGGCGGCGCCCAGCGCGCCGCTGGACCGGCGGAAGGTCCGCAGCTCGCCGCGGGTCGCGAGGCTGTCGAGGTGGCGACGGATCTCGTCCAGCGCGGCGAGCCCGCCGGGGTAGGCCGACCCGGCCTGCATCCAGCGGTGGCGAAGGTCGGCGAGCTGTTCGAGCATGGCCCATTGTCCCCCAGATCCTCCCCCAGATGGGCATCCCCCCGAAGCGTTACTCCTCCCCCATGACCGGTGATCCCCTCTCCGACCGGGTCGTGACCGTGGTCCTCGCCGCCCTCACCCTCTTCGTCTTCGTGCTCTGCCTGCCCGGAGCGCCCGCGGCTCCGCCCTCTCTCACACCGCGCCAGACGGTGCAGGTCCAGGCCCCGACGGTCCTGCTGGAGGAGGGGGGGATGGTCCTGGACCGCCAGCCCTGGAGCTGGGAGGGGCGCTCCGGCACCGCCTGGCGCGCCCGGGTGCCGCTGAGCGGCAGCGCCAGCGTGGTGCCCTCCTCGCAGGTCGTGCCCTTCGCCTCGCTCCTCCCCGCCGAGCCGGGGCCCTGGGCGGCGATCAACGGGGGCTTCTACGAGGCCGGAGCGATGGGCCTCGTCGTCGCCTCGGGCGTCGAGCACACGGCGCTCACTCCCCGCGGAGGAAGCGGCGTCTTCCAGTTCGGCCCCCAGGGCGCCTCCATCCTGCACCGCGACTCCTGGCAGGCCGGGGCGCCCGAGGCGCTGCAGAGCATCGACCGGCTGGTCGACCAGGGCCGCAACCTCGTCAAGCGGCGGGAGGGAGCCGCGCTGGCAGCCCGCTCGGCGGTGGTGGTGGGCACCGACGCCCTCTGGCTGGTGGCCCTGGCCGAGGACGACAGCGTGGCGGAGGTGGAGCCCGGCGGCGCCCGCCTGCGAGGGACCTCCGGCCGCGGCCTGCCGCTGTGGGCCTTCGCCGCCTACCTGGTCGAGCAGTGTGGGGCTCAGGAGGCGCTCAACCTGGACGGCGCCATCTCGACCCAGCTCGCCGCCCGAACATCGCTAGGGTCCTTTGACCTGAGGGGCGAGGCTGGTACCATCAACGCGCTCGTGCTGCGTCCCTGATGATCACCTCTCTCCTAGCGGCGCTAGGTACCCTTCAGGCCATGCTCTTCGCCCCCCAGATCCAGCCTCTGCCCCCCGAGGTCCAGGCGGCCATGACCGGGACCTCCTGGCGCGAGGGCTGCCCGGTCGGCCTGGACGAGCTGCGGCTGGTGTGGGTGCCTCACCTCGTCGCCGAGGGCGAGACCCGGATGGGGCGGCTGATCCTGCACCAGGACCACGCCCAGGCCGTGGCCGGCGTCTTCGTCCAGCTCCACGAGGCGGGCTTCCTCGTCCCCAGCCTGCGCCCGGCCTACGAGTTCGGCGGGGACGACGACGCCATGATGCGCGCCAACAACACCAGCGCCTTCAACTGCCGGCCCATCGCCGGGACCTCGACCTGGTCCGAACACGCCTGGGGCCACGCCCTGGACCTCAACCCGCTGTGGAACCCCTATGTGCGCGGGGAGCGGGTCGATCCGCCCGAGGGTCGGCCCTTCGTCTCGCGGGAGGCGGGCCGCGTCGGCACCGTCGTGCCCGGCGACGCGGTGGTCGCGGCCTTCGGGGCGATCGGCTGGCGCTGGGGCGGGACCTGGAGCCGAGCCCAGGACTACCAGCACTTCTCCAGCACCGGTCGATAAGGGCCATGGAGCAGGCGGAGATCGTCGTCGTCGGTGGAGGGGTGGCCGGCTCGACGACGGCGGCGATGCTGGGGAGGGCCGGCATCTCGACCATCCTGGTGGACCTGCACTCGACCCCGGTGTCGGACTTCCGCTGCGAGAAGCTGGAGAAGGGGCAACTGGAGCGCCTGAGAGCGACCGGGCTGGAGCCGGCGATGCGGGCGGTGGCCACCCCAAGCGAGCGGCTCTGGATCGCCCGTTATGGGCGGGTGGTCTCGCGGCGGCCCGACGCGCAGATCAACGCCCGCTACGAGACGATGGTCGCCTGCATGCGCGAGCAGGTGCGAGCGCCCGCCTCGTTCCGCGAGGGGCGGGTCGTCGACATCCAGACCAGCCCAAAGCGGCAGACCGTCGCGCTCGCGGACGGGACCCTGATCTCCGCCCGGCTGGTGGTGTTGGCCTGCGGCCTGAGCCGAGGCCTGGGTGAGTCGCTGGGACTCCGCCGAGAGCTGCTGTCCGCGAGCCACTCCATCAGCGTCGGCTTTGACCTGGAGCCCGCCGGCAGGGCGCCCTTCCCCTTTCGGGCCCTGACCTGGTACCCCAGCCGATCGGCTCGCCGCATCTGCTACCTGACCCTGTTCCCGATCGGCGAGGTGACGCGCGCGAACCTCTTCACCTACCATGACGCCAAGGACCCCTGGCTGCAAGCGCTGCGGCAGAGCCCGAAGGAGACGCTGACCGAGGCGCTGCCAGGGCTGGAGCGCGTCCTCGGCCCCTTCAAGGTCACCGGCGCGGTCCGAGTGCGCGCGGCCGACCTCTACACCACGCATGGGGTCGAGCAGCCCGGCGTCGTGCTGGTCGGCGACGCCTTCGCCACCTCCTGCCCGGCGGCGGGGACCGGCCTGGACAAGGTGTTGACCGACGTCGAGCGCCTCTGCAACCGCTACATCCCCCTCTGGCTGAAGAGCCCGGGCATGGACACCGAGAAGGTCGCCGCCTTCTACCAGGACCCTCAGAAACGCAGCTGTGACGCCTGGTCTTTGGAGCGAGCCTACCACTCCCGCGACGCGGCCATCGCTCAGTCGCTGGCCTGGCGGCTGCGTCGGCGCCTCGCCCTCCTCGAACCCGGCGTCAGGTATTGCCTTTTGCCATTTGCCCGCGCTCGGGGAAATGGCAATTGATAATACCTGACACCGGCGGGTTTCAATTAAGGCGCGTCGATGGTCAAGTACCTCATCATCGAGGGGCTCATCGGCGTCGGCAAGACCTCGCTCTGCCGGCTGCTCGAGCGTCGGCTGGGCGCGCGCCTCGTGCTGGAGCCCTGCGACGACAACCCCTTCCTGGCGGCATTCTACGGGGACAAGGACCGCTACGCCTTCCCCGCCCAGATGTTCTACCTCGCCAGCCGCTACGACCAGCAGCTCCGCCTGGCCCAGCCCGAGCTCTTCGCCGACCTGGTGGTGGCCGACTACCACTTCGCCAAGGATCGCATCTTCGCCGAGCAGACCCTGGACGGCGCCGAGCTGGCCCTCTACGACCGCTTCGCCGGCTTGCTGCGCGATCGGGTGCCGCGACCGGACCTGGTGCTCTTCATGGACGCCCCGACCGAGGTGATCCGCCGCCGCATCGCCCGGCGGGCGATCTCGGCCGAGCAGGTGATCGCGGCCGAGTACCTCGACGCGCTCCGCGAGCGCTACTACGCCCTGTGGTCGCGGTACGACGAAGCCCCCGTCTACGTGCTCGACACCAGCTCCATCAACTACGTCGACGAGCCCGCCGACGAGGAGCGGATGGTGGCGATGGTCCGGGGCTGGCTGGAGGGGCGACCGGTCGAGGGCAGCCCGCCGCCGTACCGGGGACCGGACAAGGCCCAGCTCAGTCTGTTCGCAGACCCACCGGAGCCCCGTTCTCCAGCTTGAGCACCCCCCGCGGGCAGACGTGGGCGCACATCCCGCAGCCGACGCAGGAGGCCCGGGTGAAGCTACGGTTGGTCTGGGCGTAGGCCCGCACGTCGATGCCCATCTCGCAGTAGGCGGTGCAGTTGCCGCAGGAGATGCACATGTCCGGCTTGACGCGGATCCAGAAGCGGCCAACCTTCTGGGCCAACCCCAGCATGGCCGCCATCGGGCAGAAATTCCGGCACCAGACCCGCGGCCCCAGCAGGGGGTACAGCCCGGTGCCGACGACGCCGGCCAGGACGCTGCCGATCAGGAAGCCGTAGATCTGCTTCGTCTGGTCGGCGAAGCCGGCGAAGGCCGGCAGGCTTGGGCTGAGGGTCGACTTGAGGCTGACGATGGCGGTCATGAGGACGACCAGCACCAGGACCGAGTGGACGGCGACCTTCTCGAAGCGCCAGGAGCGGGTCGAGGAGGCCGTCAGGTGGCGCCAGGGATCGCCGAAGGTGTTGGCGAGGCCCCCGCAGCCACAGATCCAGGAGCAATACCAGCGCTTCCCGATGAGGAAGGCCAGCACCGGGGAGAGCAGCAGCGAGCCGACCAGCGCATAGACCGCGAGGTAGAGCGGGAGCTGCCAGAGCGTGTCGGGCAGCAGCAGATCCCACTTCAGGGGCCAGAAGTAGCTGGGGTAGAACTCGACCCCGCCCAGCAGTGGCATCACGAAGGGGAGCGCGAAGGCGAGCAGCACCTGGACCCCGACGTTGACCCCGATGCGCCAGCGGTTGTAGCGGCTGTTTCCGTGCAGCCGCAGGTAGCGGAGCCCGCCGCCGACCATCGCGACCGAGTACAGCGCCCCGTAGAGGAACCACTTGCTGCGCAGGCCCAGCGCCTCCGCCAGCGGCTGGAAGTGGTCGAACCAGTAGAGGTCGATGTAGAAGGCCACCAGCACGAGCGCGAGCCCATAGGCCCAGAGGCCCCGGCTGCGGAGCGAGCTCCTCCAGGTCGAGAGCAGGCCGTCTTGTCCCTGGGCGTGCATCGCTGCTCCTCAGCCGGCCGCGCGGGCGGAGGCGTCCTCTCGGGCGCGCTCTAGCGCATCGACGGGGATGCGCAGGGGGGGCACGAGCTCGGTGTCGAAGCGAGCCTCGTCCAGGTGCTCCAGCACCCACCCCAGGCTGCGCTGCTGCTCGATCCAGGCCAGCAGCACGGAGTGATCCCAGCGGCGCCCGAGCAGGTTGAAGCCGACCACCCGGGCGCCCTGGCAGCAGATCCGGGTCGAGGAGCGCACCGGACCCTGCTCCTCCAGGCGAAAGCTCCACAGCCCGGGCTGCCCCCGCTCCACGGTGCCCGCGGTGGTGTACTCGATGTCCATCAGCTTGGCGGAGTTGTACTCGGGACCTCGGCGGTAGGGCTTCGCCTCGCCCAGCATCGAGCCGGCAACGGCCCGACCCTGGTCGCGGGCCGTGTACCAGAGCTGCTCGGGCCTCCTGCCCTCGGGCCCCTGCACCGCGGCGCAGTCCCCGGCCGCCCAGACGGCCTCGTCCGAGCAGCGCAGCCCCGCGTCGACGCAGAGGCCGCCCGAGCCCGGGTCCAGCTCCAACCCGCTCCCCCGCAGCCAGCCCGTGTTGGGCACCACCCCGATCGCCACCGCGACCAGCTCGGCCGGCAGCAAGCGGCCTCCCGCCAGGCGGATGCCCGAGACCAGCCCCTCGCCCTCGAGGGCGCCGTCACCCTCCAAGGCGGCGACCTCGCACTCCAGGTGCATCGTCACGCCATGGGCGCGCAGGGCCTCGGCGACGAAGGCGCTCTCGCCGGCGTCGATGGCCATCGGCCAGAACCAGGACTCGCGCACCAGGAAGTGAGGCCGGTAGCCCGCCGCGAGCATCGCCTCGACCAGCTCGATGCCGATCAGGCCGCCGCCGATCACCGCGACCTCCCGCGGAGCGCGCCCTCGCTGGGCCCGGGCCGAGGGCCGCGGCAGGTAGGGCGAGCCCTCGGCGCTGCGGCCATGGTGCTCGGTCGGGCGAGGCGGCGGGCCTCCCCTGCCCGCTCCGCCGTACAGCTCCTCCTCCAGCCAGGCGAGGTCCGAGAGGCTGACGAAGTGGCCAACCCCGCGAAGGCCGGCGCCGGGCCAGGGCGCGGGACGAGGGCTGGAGCCACAGGCCAGCAGCAGGCGGTCGTAGGGCAGAGGCGGGAGCCCTCCGGCCAGCAGGACCCGGCGACCGGCGAGGTCCAGCCCCAGCGCCCGGGCGCGCACCCGCTGGAAGCCGTGGCGGGCGTAGAGGTCCCGCTCGTGCGGCTCCATGTCGGCGTGGCGGAGCTGACCGACCAGCACATAGAGCAGCGCCGTACGCGAGAAGAGGTGGTCGGACTCTTCACTGACGATGGTGATCTGCGCGCTGGCCTCGCGCTGCCGCAGGGCCAGGGCGGCCTCGATGCCGGCGATGCCGTTGCCGATGATCACGACCTTCATGCGATTGAGCCTATCTAGAAC
>DDSR01000283.1:0-8699 GCA_002343455.1 Deltaproteobacteria bacterium UBA2385
GGCGGAGACCGCCGGAGGCAGGCCCGGGCTGAGCGTGGGGGGAGGGGGCGACACGGCGGCCGAAGCGGCCTGCTCCTTCGCCTTCGCCTTGTTCTTCTTCTTCTTCTCTTTCGCCGGAGCGTCCGCCTCCGGCATCTCCGCCAGCTCGTCCGCCGGCTGGGGCGCTGGTTCGATCGGAGTGGGCATCGGCGTGGGCATCGGCGACGCGCGCTCCAGAGTGGGCCGCTGCGTCGGCAACGCCGGCCCGCTGAAGGAAGCGACCGCCGCGGCTCCCTCGGCCTTGCCCTCGGTCTGCACCGTGAAGCGCTCGCCGTCGCTCTCGACCACCAGCGTGCCCATCAGGTCGGTCCGGTAGACCTTGACCTCGGCCGAGGCCAGCCGGACCAGGGTCTCGTCGCCGGGGTGCTTGTAGCGGTTGGCCACCCCGCAGGAGATCAGCGCCACCTGCGGCTTCAGCTGCCGCAGGAAGGCGTCTGTCGTGCTGTGGTTCGAGCCGTGGTGGGCCACCTTCAGCACCGCGCACTCGCCCAGGCCCCCCTGCATCAGCAGGGCCTCGGTCGGCTCCTCGGAGTCCCCGGTGAACAGGAAGCAGGTCTTGCCGTGGGTCAGCCGCATCACGACCGAGTTGCTGTTCAGATCCGAGCGGGTGCCCGAGATCGGCGACTCCGGCGGGCTCAGCACCTCGATCCGGATCCCGTCGTCCAGGCTGTAGCTCTGCCCCCGCTGCGCCGGCCGGTAGGCGATGCCGCGCGCCTCGATCGCCGTCATCAGGTCGATGTAGGTCTGGGTCGTGTGGGCCTGCCCGCTGTCGGTGTACAGCTTCACCGGCAGGGCCTCGATCACGTCCTGCAAGCCGCCGATGTGGTCGGCGTGCGGGTGGGTCGCCACCACCAGGTCCAACGCCGTCACGCCGCGGGCGCCCAGCATCCCGACCACGTCGGCCGCCTTGATGCTGGCGTCGATCAGCACCCGCTTGCCGCCCGGCGAGGTGATCAGGATCCCGTCGCCCTGGCCCACGTCCAGGACCTCCACGCGCAAGGTGCCCGCCGACGCGGGGAGGGCCAGCGCAAACAGGCCCAGCAGCAGGGCGATCATCCGACTCGTTCGCATCTGGTCCCGACCCTCTTCAGAGCTTGTCGAACCAGACGGTGCGCTTGGTGTAGTCGTAGGAGGCGGCCCAGGTCGTGCCCAGGGTCGTCACCGCCGCGTTGTGGAAGCCGGCGGCGCCGTCCTCACCGGCCAGCACCTCGAGCTGCCAGCCCTCGCCCACGCGGGTGGCCAGCTTCATGTCGTTCTCGCTGCCGTCGAAGTAGAGGATCGCCGGCTGCGTGCCGTTGAGGAAGATGTGGCTGTCGGCGCCGGCGTACTCGCCCTGATCGACCGCCTCGACGGTCCAGCTGCCCGGCGTGCCCGAGGCCAGCAGCAGGTCCTGGTTGCCGACGTCGTGGTAGGCGATCCACAGCTTGCCGTCGTGGACCATCATGCTGGGCCACTGGCCCACGTCGCCCCCGCCCTCGACATGGCGGCTTCCGCCTCCGTCGTCCACCACCTCGATCGTCACGTTCCCGGCGATGCCCCAGGCCAGCTTCAGGTTGCCGGCGGCCCGGTCGTAGTAGGCCACGTACTCCACGCCGTCGCTGATCAGCACCGAGGCGAACTCGCCCACGTCGGCGGCCACCGTCGCCCCTGTCGCGTCCGTCGCGTCCTCGCCCGCGTCCAGCACGCTGCTGCTGAAGGCCGTGCCGTTCCAGCGCGACAGGCGCAGCTCGCCCTTGACCTGGTCGTGGTGCACCACCACCGGGCCGCTGGTCGAGTCCAGGGCCATGCTGGTGAAGTAGCCCGCGTCGCCGTCGGGCTCGCCCCCGCCGTCGGCCGTGTTGCTCTCCCACAGGCCCGTCGCCGGGTCCCGTCGCGCCCAGCGCATCGTCAGCAGGTCCACGTCCTGGTAGGCCGCCCAGATCGTCCCGTCCGCCGCCACCGCCATGCTGTTGTACAGCCCCCGGTTGCCCACGTCGCGGCCCGTCTCGTTGACGTAGCCGTCGACCTCCTCGCGGGACCACTCCACCGGCTCCTTGGAGGTGTCGGCGATCGAGAGCAGCACGCCGCCCTTGGTCCGGTCGTAGGAGAGGATCGCCGGGCTGCCGTCGGCCATCGCCCCCATGCTGAGCCACTGGCCCCAGTCGCGGTCCCACTCCTCGGTCGTCGTCCCGCCCGTGCCGGTGTCCGTCGGGTCGGTCTCGACCAGGTTCGTGTCCGACTTGCAGCCCTTGCAGCCGAGCTGCTGGGGCAGGGTGAGGACCAGCAGGGAGAGGCCCAGCAGGCTGTGAGCGGCGGAGGGGCGGGGAGTGCGCATGGGCCTTGCCTCGGAGATCAGGGGGAGAGGACGCGGATGGGGTTGCTGGTGATCCAGGGGTAGGCCCGCATCCAGCGTTCAGCGGTCTCGGCATCATCGCCCAGAAATGGGGCGATGTGCCAGGGGATCATGTCGACTTCTACACGCCAGGTGCCCGAGACGCTCACCGTGTGCTCGCCGCAGCCCTGCGCGACCTCGATCCCGTCGCGCAGCACGCTGACCAGCACCTCGGGATCGCGCTCCCCGCGGGGCGAGTCCGGAGCCAGGCTCGGGCAGCCGACCACCAGCGTCGCCGGCAGGGCCGAGGCCGGCACCGCGCTGCCCATCTCGTAGACCGCGCCGTCCGAGGCGCGCAGGTGCAGGTCGAAGCCCACCGGCGTCCCCAGGATCTCGAAGACCACGTGGAAGCGCCCGGCCGCCAGGGCCTGCTCGGCCGCGTCCACCCCCTGGCTCTCAGCGTCGCCGTCCACCCAGAGGTGCTGCGAGAACCAGCGCAGCATCCGGCGGTAGCTGTCCACCCGCTCGCCGTCCGACATCAGGGTCGGCAGCACGTTCTGGTGCGCGTCCGTCCCCGCCGTCGCGAAGACCACCGTCGAGCCCGGCGCCGAGGCGTTCAGCGCGTCCCAGGCCTGCTCGCTGACCTCTTGGCGCTGCAGGACCGAGAGCACGAACAGGTCCGGCTCGGCCGTGCTGCCCTCCTCCATGAAGAGCCCCAGGTCGCTCAGCCAGGAGACCGGGTCCAGGCCCAGGTGCTCGCTGCGGATCCCCGGATCGAAGCTGGCGTGCAGGTTGTAGAACTCCACCCCCTGCAGGCCCTGGGCCACCAGCGCCTGCAATTCGGCGAGGTCGCGGCTCTCGGTGTGGGCCAGCAGCCGCACCGCCCCGGCCGCGGTGAAGGCCTCGAGCGCCTCGCCATCGTACCGGTTGTAGGTCTGGTCCCGCTGGGCCGCGTCGCCGTCGACATGGCGGTCCAGGCCGACCGGCATCAGCTCGTCCTCGACCCCCGGATACCAGCGCATCGTGTGCGCGGTCGAGCAGGCGTAGCTGAGCACGCGGGCGTCGGTGGGGGAGGGGAGCAGGGTGGAGGAGGAGTCCGCCAGCAGCGCCTCTTCCCCCCACTCCGCGGTGGCGAAGTGAGCGGGGTGGTCGGAGAGGAAGGCGTGCTCGATGCCCGCCTCGCACAGCCCGCGCCGCAGATCCTCCAGGCAGTCCCGGCGAGGCTGCCCAGCCTCGTCCAGCGGCTCGCCGTCGCAGGCGTCGTGGCTCCAGCTGGAGTGCAGGTGCACGATCGCCCGCTGCCAGGTGTAGCCGCGAGGGGCCGTGGCCTCGGTCGAGAGGGGGGGCAGCTCGCGGCGCCAGGGGCGGCTCGGGTCGGCGGCGGTGGACGAGGTGTCCAGCTCGGGGTCGCCCGGGCCGGTGCAGGCGAGGAGGTGCAGGAGGAGGGTCGACGTCACGGCGCGAGTGTAGCGCGGGGGAGTGAGGTCGGCCGGGTGCGCGAGGAGGCCGCGCAGAGTAAGGGGCCGCCGCTGCTCCCGTAGCTCAGGGGATAGAGCAACCGCCTCCTAAGCGGTAGGTCGCAGGTTCGATTCCTGCCGGGAGCGCCCGCCCACGACCATGGACCTCCCACCCGCCACCCCCGTCGTGCTCGAGCTCGACCCCGCGGACTACGCCCTCACGCTGGACTCCTCGGCTGAGTCCGCTGGCCGGCTCACCGGAGGGATCGCCGCGCGAGCCGACCGGCGAGTGGTCCTCCGCTTCTCGGGCGAGTCGCCACCCTGGGGCGACCTCCAGGTGACCGTCACCGACCCGGCGCTCGAGCTCGCCGATGCGCTCTTCCTGGTGTCGGTGCTGCTGCTCACCGAGCACCACCAGGACCGCTTCCTCCACCGCCCGCAGCGGTGGGGCTTCGTCGACGCCCACACCCAGCGCCGCGTCGAGCTGCCTCATCCGCCGCGCATCGAGACGGCTCAGGCGCTCCTCGGCGGCCTCCCCGTGCCCACCCGCATCCGGCTGCTGGTCGAGGCCTGCCAGATCGCGGTCCCTGTCTGGACGGCCTGGGCCCGGAGCGCGGAGCTGGTCTACTTCGACGGCGTCATGTCGATGGCGGCGGTGCCCCAGGACCTCGCCGAGGCCACCATCGCATCCGTACGGACCTGGCTCGCGGACGGAGATCCCAGCCCGCTCGCGCGGTGGAGGGCCGAGTACCGCAGCCTCCACTGGCCGATGCTCGAAGACGAGTGGGAGCCCCCTCCAAACGTCTACTACAGCCTCTTCGCCCCGTGCAACCTGGTGGATTGCGCGCTGGACGACGGGAGCCTGTCGGCCGCGCTCGTGTGCATTCGGCAGGCGGCCGCGGCGCGTGCGACCGACACGGAGGACAATTTCCTCGGCGAGCCCGCACGCAAGGCCTTCTTCCTGGCCTGGTGGCGGGCCTGCGTCCGCGTGTTGTTGGCGGAGCCGCCGGGTGGTCCGCCCCTATCGTCCTTCCAGACCTCGTGGCGGAGTCCCCGATCGGGCTAGGAAGGCCTGCACCCTTCGAGTCGAGCTCTCCCGGATGTTCACGAAGAAGAGCTGCACCTCGACCGGGTGATAGTTCTCCGGCCCCAGCACCCAGTCCAGGATCCGGCTGGGCAGATCGCGTCGCATGGGCTGCACCTCGGTCAGCACCAGGGTCCCATCCTGGCAGCGCGACTGCGCGAAGTCTGGCCTGGGCGCGGAGTCCGGGTCTTCCAGGAAGACCGCGCCGAGGTGGACCCCGTCCGACCAGTCCAGCGGGTTCGTACAGAGCAGCTCCCGGTCGTCGGAGCGGGCAAGCTCGAAGGCGTTTGGCTCGAAACCCGGTCCGCGCGCGTTCCAGCCCGCGACACAGCCCAGGTCGTCGCCGCTCGAACATGGGAGCAGCCCGTGTTCGCGAAGGCCCGCCGCGGTCGCGGTGCCGCCGGGGAGCACCGCCCAGACAAGGCGCTCTTGCAGTGCTGTCCCCGCGATCTCTTCGATCAGGAGCCGCTCTGCCAGGATCGAGCCCTGGCTGTGTCCAGCCAGCACGAAGGGGCGATCCGCGGTCTGGGAGATGAAGGAGGCGAATGCTCGTCGAACGTCGTCGTAGGCGAGGTCCACCGCCCGGCGACTGTCTACAGTCGGCGCGTAGAAGGCCGTCCCATTGGCCTGGCGATAGCGTGGGGCCCACACCGCGCAGCAGCCGTTGAACGCGGTGGCCTGGATGCCGGTGGCCACCCGGTCCGTGTCTGCGTTCAGCCGTGGGTCGTCGATGGGGCCATTCCAGCGGGACCCGACATAGGAGGTGGGGTGGACGTAGAAGACGTCGGCGGGCGCCTCGCGTTGAACGATGCCCCCGAGTCCTTTGGGGGTGGCGTCTCCGGCGTCGGCCCGAGAGGGAAGCGCGCTCCAGGCAGCCTCGTCCGCGTAGTCGGGGGCGCTGGGAGGCGCTCCGTCCTCAAAGGGGGAGGAGGGGCGCATGCTCCACCGGACGAGCGCCCCGATGGCTGCCGGGGAGGTGACGACCGCGAGGGCGGCGAGGCCGCAGCCCAAGCCCAGGAGGACGGCGACCGAGGTTCGAGAGCGAGTTGCCATGGCGCTGCGTAACCGAGGCGAAGCAGTCGAACCCTCCTTCGGGTCGGGCCGGTCGACCCGCAATCTCCCTCACCCCCACTGCCGCCCGCGTCCTCCCGCGCTAGACCCTGCATCCGGGAGTCCCCATTCCCATGCAAGGCCTCCGGCAGGCTGGCCCGACGAGCCCGTCGCAGACGACCTCCTCCTCGACGTCCACAGCCAGCTCTTCCGGCCGCGGCGGTCGGCTGACCTCACCCGGCGGGGCGCGCTCGGGCTACGAGGTGCTCAACGGCGGCATCGCACAGTCACGCCGGGATCCGACGTTGTGATGACGAACCTGCCCGCCATCCAGAACCTGCCGCCTGGCGGGCCGCTGACGCCACCGGCAAGCAGGCCGCGCTGGAGAAGGATCGTGTCCAACATCACCACCGACGCCTCGACCGGCCAACGGTCGGTGTACGCCTGGGACAGCTACTCCGTGCTCGGCTCGGGCTTCGTCGACACCGACGGCGCCGCCATGACCCTCACCCTCGCCAACCTCGCCACCCAGGCGCCCCGCATCGACGCCGGTCGCTCCTCGGTCCAGCTCCGCAACCCTCACGGGGGCAACGAGCCCGACGCCCAGGGCACCGGACCCCAGGACGGCTCCGAGGACGGTCGCTTCTCGCTCAGCTTGGAGAGCTACTTCCGGATGTTCTCCGTCCAGCAGCACGGCCTCGTGCGCACATGATCCTCACCGTCTGGCTGCTCGCCTGCCTGGGCGCCGAGCCCTCGCGTACAGTGGCCAGCCCCCCGCCCGCGTCGGAGTCCGCCGTGACCGAGCCCCTCGTCCTCTCCATCCGCAGCCTCGCGGACGCCTCGGCCGCGACCGCCGCGCTGATGCACCTCGTCCATGGCGACGGCCCCTTGCGCCCGGTCGAGGTCGTCCTCCACGGCGAGCTCAGCGGCCTGCACCTCAGCCTGGGAGGAGAGCTGGACCCTCGGCGCGTCCAGCTGCGGGTCCGAGGCGAGGGCGCCGTCCTGCGCCAGGCTTTGATCGAGCTCACCGGAGAGTCTGTTCAGATCGAGGGGCTCCGCTTCGTCGGTTCGCAGCGCGGACTCGTCCTCCAAGCCGCTACCCGGCTGGAGCTGAACCAGGTCCAGGTCCGCGAGCTGCCAGTGAGCTCCTCGGCCGGCGCGGGCAGCCGGGCGCTGGGCGGGATCCGCCTGCGGGCCTTGGCACCGGGGGTCCAGGCCTCCCTCCGAGACCTGCTGCTCCTCGACAACTCCGCCTCCCCGCTGCTGCGCTGGGAGGCCTCGCCGGGCGCCAGCTTCGCCCGGGTGGACCTGGTCGACTGCCGGCTGGGAGGCAACGTCGCGCCCGAGCTGCTCACCGGCCCCGTCGGCATCGTCGAGGCCCGGGGCTGCCAGCGAGCGGGGGAGGGGAGCTGGCTGCAGGCCGAGAGCGCCACCACGTTGCTCCTGGAGGAGCCGGTCAGCGTCGGACCGGAGGTCCTGGAGCGCTGGCGGGCCGGCGGCTGAGGTCGACCGGTCTGTAAGCCTTTGTCGCCCCACTTGCCTCCGCCCCTGCGCGGGGGCGAGACTGGGTCCGATGGAGGCCCTCCGATGCTCTTGCTCGTCCTGTCCGGCTGCTTGATCAACCACGATCTCTACGAGGAGCGCCTCGCTGAGCTGCTCGAGGCGGGCGAGACCGCTGACGGCGGCACCGAAGCGTGCGAGACGCTGTGGTACCTCGACCTCGACGAGGACGCCTTCGGCGACGCGGCGGTCAGCGTTTCGGCCTGCGAGGCCCCCGAGGGCTACACCGCCGCCGCCGGGGACTGCGACGACCGGGACGCCGCGGTCCACCCCGCCGCCGAGGAGCTGCCCTACGACGGTCTGGACAACGACTGCCAGGGGGGCGATCTCGTCGACGTCGACGGCGACGGGCACGCCGCGGTCGAGGCCGGGGGTGAGGACTGCGCGGACCAGGACCCGGAGATCCACCCCGGGGCGGCCGAGACCTGGGCCAACGGCGCCACCGATAACGACTGCGACGGCGACCGCGGGGCCGCCATGCTCGAGTACGGCGCGGAGGCCTGGACCGGGGAGGCCGAGGGCGACAACGCCGGTCGGCGCCTCACCGCCTTGGGGGATCTCAACGGCGACGGCCTCGCCGAGTTCGCCGCCTCCTCGTTCTTCCAGAGCCGGGACTACAGCTACGGTGGCGCCATCTACATCGTCTCCGGCGGCGAGCCGGGCCCCCTGGCCGACGAAGGCGTCGTCCGCTCCGGCGGCGACAACTGGATGATCGGCGGGGCGCTCAGCGGGGGAGCCGACGTCGACGGCGACGGGCTGCCCGACCTGCTGGTCGGCGGCGCCACCTACGACAGCGGCCGCGGCGCCGCCTGGCTGCTCTCCGGCGCCGACCTCCCGGCCGAGGGCGAGGAGGTGGCCCTGCCGGAGATCCGCTCCTGGGAGCTGCTGGGCGAGCAGCCCGATGCCTACCTGGGCGGCGCGGTGAGCTTCGTCGGCGATGTCGACGGCGACGGCCTGACCGACGTCGCCGTCGGCGAGAGCTTCTGGGACGGCGACGGGCTGAGCGACGCGGGGCGGGTGGGGATCTGGACCGCGGTGGAGGCGGGCGGGGTGATGGAGGACGCGGATGTGGGGCTGCGGGGGTTTTATGACGGCCAGCAGCTGGGCGGTGCCTTGCTCCCAGCTGGGGACCAGGATGGAGATGGGTACGGCGACTTCATGGTAGGCGGCGTCGGAATCGCAGCATCGATCGTGGCGG
>DDSR01000283.1:8728-11288 GCA_002343455.1 Deltaproteobacteria bacterium UBA2385
CGGGACATCATCGCCAATGTGACCGGGGATGATGGCCTGACCCGCTTCGAGCCGGTCATGGTGGGTGACCTCGACGGCAACGGCCGGGACGATCTGGCCTTGATCGTGGGCTCCTCGGATGTCCACTTCTTCACGCTGCTATCGGCGAATCCCACTGCCAGTTATGACGTTCCGGCATTCAAGGTAGCCTCCGATGGCGAGGCCGTGTTCATCTTCGACGTTACCGACCTTGGGGATCTCGATGGAGATGGGAGGGACGAGACATTGGTCCACCCGCAGGCCTACGTATCGGTGGCCGCTTCGGCCAGCTTCGTGCTGTTCGGCGATGAAGTGGTGCCTTCTGATTTGAGGTCCTACCTATCCTTCGACCTCCGGGCGATGACAGCCCGCGACTCCGCGGCATTCGGATATCGGGCCTTCGCGACAGACGATGTCGATGGAGATGGAGGGCGAGACGTCATCATGGGTGGATATGCGGACAACGAGGCGGGTGCCGGCGCGGGCGCGGTGGTTCGAATCCCCGTTCCTCAGTAACGAGCGAGCTCAAGCCGAACATAGAGGTTGCGATCTTCGTCGCCACGCGACTCGTCATTCAGGAACTGCACGGTGATGGTTGAGGGCCCATTGTCGACGCACGGAATGCTCTGGAGCTTGATGCCGATAGGTTCTGAAACTGAAACCTCTCGCTCCCAGCTACAACCGCCACTCAGGGACAGCCGAGCCTGCGCGGGTTGATCGCCAGCCTGGTCTTGGTCCAGGTACACAACAGCGGATTGCACGTCCTCTCTGGAGAGGGGTACCGACCAGATCTTCGCGTTCCAGTAGAGTGCGAACCCCCGTCCTTCTACCCAAGACAACGGCGCGCTGCTTCCCAGCATGGTGAGGTTTTCGGGTGCGCCTGCGAAGATTGGTTCGCGAGGCCATCGGGCACGGCTGGCTTCAGACAACCGAATCGCGTCGCCCACTCGGCCTGCAGCTCGAAGCGCGACTGCGGCGTGTCGGGCCAGGAATGGTTGGGATGGATACCTCTTGTAGAGCAGCTCCAACCGTCGTGCCGCGAGCACTGCGTTCCCCCGTCTGTCCGTAGAGGAGTACCACCACGTGCTTCCATTCTCGTACTGCACTTGCCCCGCGAGCTCGAACTGCTCAAAGAGGTAATCAGGAACAGGCGGTGGGGTCGGGCGGTCCCACTCAGCCAGCCGGATCCACTCTATTGCAGGCGGTTCACTGGTAACTTGATCGCGAAACCAAGGCTCCATTCTTCGTTCAGCAGTGGCTTGTGCTGATGGCCGATGAGTCAATCCTCTCAGGTCTACAAAGCGAAGTTCTTCCATGTTGCCCAATATTCCGGCATCTATTGCCATCAACCGGTCGCCACTGCCGACGTTCCAGGCTGCCCAAACGACGTCTTCCGCCACCGGCGTATCCAGTCCCTGGGTGTACGACCGATATGCCGCTCTCGGATTGAGGGGGATTCGTTGGTCGAGAGCGAAGGATGCGAATCCGCTCGAGACCAAACTACAGCCGAGGACCGCGCCGCCCAATGCGAAAGCGAGGCGGCGACCAGTGGGTCGAGCGGGACCCGTGAGGACCGCGGCCGCCGCTAGACTTGCCAGGAATCCAGGCATGGTGATTCGCGACCAGAGCATCCAATCGCCGCTGGCTCGCACAAGTACGGCGCTCTGAACCAACATAGGCACCGCCGCAAGGGCAAGTCGAGGGGATCTGGGGAAGCTCAGAGACGCCAAGGCCACGACCATGACACCTAGAAATGGAACTGCATCGCCAGCGAGCTGCGCAAGTCCGTGTGTGCCGAGCGGGACCCCTGAAATTTTCACTAGGACCGAAGTCGGCCAGAACGAACCATAATGCGAGTATCGCACAGCGTGGTAGACGATCAGGAGGTACACTATCCCGATGGCTCCAAGCGCAGACGTCCCATTGCGGTTGTCCTTGAGGAGGCCGGTCGCCGCGATCAGCAAGAGATGAGCGAGCCCCTCAGGCCGGGTCAGGCTCGCCAAGGCGGCAACTCCAAGTGCTAGAGGCCAGACTCTGCCACCAACCATGGTCAAGGCCCAAGCGGAGACCAACAGCAGGGTATAGAGCGTTGTCTCCATGGCCTGGACCGACCAGTAGTTCAGCGGGGCCCAAGCCGCGACCGCAAGCAGAGTGAGGGTTCCGCCCCAGCCTCGCGGGAGCAAGGCGGTCAACAGCGCGAGCGTAGACACTCCGAAGCCGAGAGAGCTGAGCTGTGCCCACTTGGCGAGGTCCAGATCGGCGAGCGCCATCAGGGCCAGCCAGGCAACCATCAAGAAGTTCGAATACCCCTCGACCACTTCGCCCGTTGTCCAGCGAAGCTCTCCGGAGCTCACCCATTCCTCCGCATAGGCGGCAGAGATCAACGCATCGTCCACCAGGTACGGCCAGTACGGAGCAGCCAGCCACACAAGCAGTACAACCGCCACAACCCAACGTGCCGACCTCTCCCCAAGAGGGCCGATGCCCGTACCCCTGTCTACGGTGGTCGTCATTTGCCCCTGCTAACTGCTCCAGCCACCCC
>DDSR01000286.1 GCA_002343455.1 Deltaproteobacteria bacterium UBA2385
AGTGGGACGAGCCGCTGTTCCTTGGGCCTCCCTCGACGCCCCCCCAGGCAGCGCCCCAGGCGGCCCCCCAGCCGCCCCCAGTCCCGCGGCAGGCGGAAGCCAGCGGCTTCGTCGCCTTCGACGAGGACTCCCAGGACGAGGATCTGGACGAAGCCGAGGAGGAGTACGATCCCTGGGCCGCCCGCCGCGCCGCGCTGGCCGATCAGGACGAGCGGGTCTCGGCCCACCCCGATGAAGAGGCTCCGGCCTCGGAGCCCCTCGACGAGACCATCGACCGGACCCTCGACGAGACCCTCGACGAGACCATCGGCGAGGACGACCCGGTCGGCGACGCGGGCGGCGACCAGGACCGCGACAGGGTTCGCGATGAGGAAAGCGACGAGGACCGCGACGACGTCGACGAGGACGACGACGACCAGCCGGTCGCCTCGGTCCGCCTGCCGCCAGCACCGCGTCTCGCCGCGCACCACGACGATGAGCTCGACACCCTCAACGACTTCGGCCCGCCTCCGGCCTCGCTGGATGAGACCGTGGACCCCGCCACGGCTCCGGAGGACTCCGGGGCGGTAGCCACCGGGCGGACCGGCAGCGCCTCTCCTCGGACGATCGCCGCGCGCCTCGAGCTCGACACCGGCGAGGTCGTCCCCAGCCCGCGCCTGGCCTCCCCGGCGACCCTGGAGCGGGTGGTCCTCTCCGCCGAGCAGGAGACGGGCTCGGTGCTCCCGGCTCAGCCCAGCCTGCCGGAGTCCCTCACCAACGAGCTGGATGGCGTCCCGGCCGCAGACGACCTCTTGCTCGACGCGGGCTCGTCCAACGACCGGGCGGTCGGCTCCAACAGCCTGCGCGTCGGTGCCCGACCCACGCCGGCCTTCCGCTCGGCGCCGACCAGCGGCCCGCAGCTCACGGACGACTCACTGGTCGCAGAGGTCTCGCAGCAGCTCGACATCCGGCCGCTGCCCGAGGTCGATCAGGCCGAGGTCGCGGCCGCCGCCAAGGAGGCCCGCGATGCCGAGGCCAAGGGTGATCTCTCCGGTGCCATCACCGCCTTTGGCGACGCCATCGACCTCGCCCCGGACCGGGTGGAGTTCTGGCTCGGACGGGGCCGCTGCCACCTCGAGCTCGGCGACTACTCGGCGGCCATGAGCGACTTCCAGCGCTCCGAGGACCTCGCCCCGGGCAAGGCCGAGCCGATGGTCGAGATGGGCAACCTGTACTTCGCCCGCAAGGAGTACAGCCGGGCGATCGAGTTCTACGACCACGCCATCGAGATCGACGGCGCGCTGGCCATGGCCCGCTGCCGCCGCGGCATGTGCCATCACTACCGGCGCAACCACAAGGCCGCCTTCCAGGACCTGCAGCGCGCCTACTCCCTGGACCCCGAGATCCCCAACATCCGCAAGTACGTACAGATGGCGGTGAAGGCGATGGAGCGTGAGCGACCCGGCAGGCGCTGAGCGTGAGCGACCCGGCAGGCGCTGAGCGTGAGCGACCCGGCAGGCGCTGAGCGGGAGTGGGAGCGCGCAGGAGGCTACGCGGCGACGCCGGCCAGGTGCGAAGCGGGCTTCGCGCTTTCGGGTCACAAGATGTTGAAATCCCGTAATCGACCGAATGGCACGAGCCTTGCTGTATTTCTGGTCACCCTCCACGGAGTGACCATGTCGCCTCAAGTCGAAGCCCAGCTCCTCGAGAACCGCAACAAGTCCGTCGCCAAGAGCCTTTACCGGCAGCTTCGGGCCGAGGGCTACACCCACCAGCAGATCATCGAGCTCTCCAGCAGCCTGCTCGACCAGGTCACCGAGGATCTGCGGGAGCACAACTGCGCTGAGGCCCGCTGAGTCAGGCCTCCAGCACAGCCTGGAGCTCCCGCCACTCGCGCGCCGAGAGCCCGCTGTCCTGCTGGGTCACCGCCTCACCGCGCAGGCGCCGACGCACCACCTCCAGGGCCTGCCTCGACAGGCCCACGCCTCCGACCCGGTAGTCCTGGAAGGCCTCCCAGGCGACGGGGACCCAGTCCGCGACGATCTGGCCGATGGCCTCGGCGAAGACGCGGATCTCGTGCTGGGCGTGGCTGTCCAGGCGCAGGGAGAGGAAGTGCAGGAGGTTGTGCAGGTCGATCTTCCAGTACCACTGCGTGTAGGCCGACAGCGGCAGGCCGATGCGGGCCAGCTCGCGGGCGAGGCCGTGCTCGTCGAGCAGCTCACCGTAAGAGGCGAAGGCCTGCCCGGCGTCGCGCTTGAGCAGCTCCAGGGCGCGGGCGGCGGCGACCGGATCGAGCAGCTCGCCGCGACCCTGGCGGTTGTCCTTGGCCTGCCGGGCCAGCTCTTCGGGCCGAGGGATGTAGAACTCGCTGTCCAGCACCGAGTAGCGGGCGCTGTACTCGTTGACGTTGGCCATGCGGTGGCGGATCCACTGGCGGGCCACGAACATCGGCAGCTTGACGTGCAGCTTCAGCTCGCACATCTCGAAGGGGGTCGTGTGCCGGTGGCGCATCAGGTAGCGGATCAGCCCGCGGTCGTCGCTGACGGCGCGGGTGCCTCGCCCGTAGGAGACGCGGGCGGCCTGCACGATGGCCCCGTCGTCGCCCATGTAGTCGACCAGCCGCACGAAGCCGTGGTCCAGGCAGGGGATCGGCAGCAGCATCCGCTCTTCGAGGGCGGGCACGGTGGGGCGCCGAGTCGTGGCGGAGAGATCGCGGGCGGCGTCGAGCGCGGCCTGATCCTCGGGGCTGAGCTTCATGGGACCTCCCGGGTAGCGAGCCGGTATATCGCCTCGACAGGGCCCGGGAGTACCTTATAGCGGCCACCATGAGCCTGCCCGACAACCTCGTCCGCATCCACGACGCCGCCTGCAGGCGCAAGGACGCGGGCTACATCGATCCCACGACCGGGCTCTTCGTGCTCTCGGCCTGGTACCTGGACCAGCGTGGCTACTGCTGCGGCACCGGCTGTCGGCACTGTCCTTATCCCGAGGAGGAGCAGATCCGGGCCAACCGGCCGCGCAAGGCCTCCGGCTGAGGACACGCTGCGGGTGTTAGGCGCGCTGCTCGGAGGCTTCCATGAACGACGAGATCGCCGAGAAGGCCATGCGCGCGCTGCGCGGTGACGACCCCCGGGCGGCGCGCAGCACCCTGGCCCGCCTGCTGGAGCAGGCCCCCGAGCGGCTGGACATCCAGCACGCCATGGCCGTCACCGAGCTGCGCCTGGGCGAGGCCGAGTCGGCGCTGGAGCGGCTGGACAAGGCCGAGCGCCAGGCCCGGGCCCAGGCGGACGAGACCGCCGCCGCCTTGATGGGCAACCTGATCCTGACCAAGGCCGCCGCCTGCGAGGACCTCTACGATCCCGCCGGGGCCGAGGCCTGCTACCGCGAGGTCAGCGCCAACGAAGAGGGCAACCCGCGAGCTTCCCTGGGCCTCGCCTACCTGCTCTTCGCCTGGGGCCGCCTGGACGAGGGCAAGGCCGCGCTGGAATCCTACCTCCAGGCCGGGCTGGACGAGGCCGAGGCGCTGGATGGCAACCGCGCCTTCCTGACCTCGCTGCGCGCCTTCGAGGCCGGCGACCTGCACCCCCGCATCTTCGTCGAGGCCCACCGGGGCGCCTATGTCGAGTTCTTCGACCACCACGCCCGCCAGATGGAGGCCAAGGGCTGGATCGCCGAGCCCGCCCGCATGAAGCGCGGCGACGACGGGGCCATCGTGCCTGTCATCGCCGAGGGCGCGCGCCCCTACGCCGCCGAGCGCATGGACCTCGTCGACCCCAGCACCGGCCAGCACGGCATGGTCGGCGACGAGCCGATGATCGTCGCCCAGGCCGGCTTCGAGCCCCTCGCCCGCGCCCCCGTGCTGCTGCGCTGGCCCGAGCGCGACCTCCCCTTCCCAGCCTGGATCAGCACCACCTGCCCCTGGAACCACCTGCGCATCCAGGTCGCCCTGGCCGAGCCCTCCAGCGCCGCCGCCGAGGAGCTCGACGCGATCATCGGGGACTGGTACCGCGCGGGCTTCGACGGCGCCTTCGGGACCCACGATCGCGGCCGGCTGCACACCATCGACGACCCCGAGTCGCCGCGCGACGCCATCATCGCCTGGAACGTCGACTGCGGTCGGGCCGAGGCCCGGGCCGTCGACGACCTCTTCAAGCGCCTCAGCGTCCTGCACGAGCAGGTGCCCCTGCGGCAGGTCGTCATCGGCCGCGGCTACGTCCCAGATTGAGGTCCGGGCCTGAGCCTCAGCCCTTCCGTCGCGTCTTGACCTCGCGGGCCAGCTCCACCATCGCCGGCAGCAGCCGCTGCACCTCTCCGGTGTCTTTCCAGCCGGCGATGCGCTCCACGACCTGGTCGTAGGCGTCGTGGTCGTAGTGGTCCTTGTAGTGCTCGAAGCGGGAGAGCGTCAGCTCGCTGGTCAGCTCGGGGTGGAACTGCGCGGCCCAGAAGCGCGAGCCGTCCACCCGGAAGGCTTCGAAGCGAGGGGGGCCCTCGGCCAGCGGGCTGGGGCTCTCGGCGAGCAAGCTGACGCCGGAGGGCAGCTCCACGACGTGGTCGTGGTGGCCGAACTGCGTCCGGAAGCGCTCGGGCAGCACCCCGAAGACCGGATCCTCCGCCGCGGCGGCCGAGCGGTCCACCTCGTAGGCCCCCAGCCGGGCGAGGCCGTCGTCGCGCACGACCCGGCCTCCCAGCGCCAGGGCGAGGCCCTGGTAGCCGAAGCAGCTCCCCCAGGCCGGCACCCCGCGCTCGGCCACCACCACCAGGAAGTCGAGCATCTTGCGGACCCAGTCGTGCGGGTCCAGCACGCTGTAGGCGCCGCTGCCCCCGAAGAGCAGCAGGTCCGCCTCCAGCTCGGCCTCGCCTAGCGCCCCTGCCGTCGCCTGGACCACCCGCAGCGGCAGGCCGGTGAAGCGCTCGAAGCAGTGCAGCTCGTGGGCCGCCATCGGGTCGTCGGGATCCCGCAGCGAGACCAGCACAGCGTCCAGGCTCACAGCGCCCCCAGGAAGCCGAAGATGAAGCTGCTCATGAAGGTGAGGCCGCAGCAGCCGGCCGCCAGCACCAGCATCCCGCCCACCACCGCCAGCAGGAAGCGCGGGTCCGGCCCGCTGCTCTGGACGTCAGCGTCCACCTGCCGGGCCTGGACGACGCCGGCGCCGTCGACCGCGCCGCTCCAGGCGGCCAGGAAGGGCTCCAGGTAGGGGAAGACGTTGGGGTCGTCGATGTCGAGCAGGACCAGCGGCTCGGGCAGGCCGTGCAGCTCCAGGCGCGCTGCCGAGGTCGGCGTGCGCGGGTAGCGGGCGAGGCGGATCTGCGCGCTTGGCGCGGCGTGCCGGGCGACCGGCTGCCAGGCGCCCCCGTGTGGGGCCTGGACCAGCACGATGGCGAGCAGGCGCTGCGCAGAGGGGCCCTGCGCCAGGGCCAGCTGGACCCAGACCCGCGCGCCGTTGGCCTTGGCGGGCCCCGCCCCGGCCATGGTGGCGTCGATCTGCTCGCCGGGCGCCAGCAGGTCGACGAAGGGCGTAGCGGCTTCGGTGCTCATCCTCTGCGCTCCTCCCGGCCAGACTGGCCCGCGCGCCTGATATCCCCTCGCGTATCCTCACGAGCACGCTAGAGTCCTGGCGCTGCCCCCTCCCCGAGGCCCCCATGCGCGTCATGCTGGTCAACCCGCCGATCGACTCCGTGCTCGCCAACGGCACGGTCAACCCCGTCACGGCCTACCTCTTCTACAACTCGGCGCCGCTGGGCATCCTCTACATCGCGGCCATGCTCGAACGGCACGGCCACGAGGTCGCCGTCATCGACGCGCCCGCCCAGGGTCTGGACGTGACCGGCACCGTCAAGGAGATCGAGGCCTTCAAGCCCGAGCTGATCGGGGTTGGCTCCTTCACCGTCACCTTCGAGACGACCAAGGTCCTCGGCCGCAGGCTGAAGGAGGCCCTCCCCGGCGTCCCGCTGGTCCTCGGCAGCTACCACGTCACCCTCGTCCCCCACGAGGCCATGGGCCAGTCCGACTTCGACGTCGGCGTGCTGGGAGAGGGCGAGCACACCATGCTCGACCTCGTCGAGTGGGCGGCCGGCCGCAAGGAGCTCTCCGAGGTCGAGGGCGTCGTCTACCGCGACGGCGAGGGGCTGCACTTCACGCCCCCCCGCAGCAAGCTGCGCGAGCTGGACGAGCTGCCCTTCCCGGCCCGCCACCTGCTGCCTCCCAACATCTACAAGCCCATCCCCGTCGACGACCACTCCTTCCCCAAGTTCGCGATGATCACCAGCCGGGGCTGCCCGCACGCCTGCGCCTTCTGCCAGAAGTCACGCAGCGGCTACCGCAGCCACTCGGCCCGCTACATCGCCGACGAGGTCGAGCACCTGGTCCGCGACTTCGGCGTCCGCGACATCGCCTTCGTCGACAGCCTCTTCTGCGCCAACAAGAAGCGCGTCCACGCCATCTGCGACGAGCTGATCGCCCGGGGCCTGCACAAGCAGGTCAGCTGGACCTGCTCCAGCCGGGTCGAGGTCGTCGACAAGCCCCTGCTCCAGAAGATGAAGGACGCCGGCTGCTGGCGCACCCGCTTCGGCATCGAGTCCGGCAACGACGAGGTGCTCGACTTCATCTCCAAGGGCATCACCAAGGAGAAGATCCGCGACGCCATCACCTGGGCCGACGAGGTCGGGCTCCGGCCCAAGGCCTTCCTGATGCTGGGCCATATGCCCGACACCCGCGAGACCATCGAAGAGACCATCGCCTTCGCCAAGTCCCTGCCCCTGCACGATGTCACCGTGCAGATCAACACCCTGCTGCCCGAGACCCCCCAGATGGAGATCTGGCAGCGCGAGGGCCACCGCTGGGGCCGGGTCGTCAACGAGAGCGACGACGAGAAGAGCTTCTGGGAGCCCACCTTCGTGCCCTGGGGCCTCGAACCGGAAGAGGTCGTCGAGCTGCACCGCCGCTTCTACCGCGAGTTCTACCTGCGGCCCGTGACCCTTGCTCGCCACGCCGAGGCCATCTCCAGCTGGCGAGACGTCGGCAAGTACGCCCAGGCCAGCAGCCTCTTCGGCTTCCTCTTCTTCAACAGCAAGCTGCCCTCGCTCAAGTCCCTGCGGGCGGCCTTTGGCAGCGGCGGGCAGGGGCTGGAGGCTACGGGCTGATCCGCTCCGGGGCCCAGGCTTGCCCGGGATCGAGGTCGCGTTATCGGCCACCTCCGCCCCGCGTGCCCGGTCTCCGATGCTCGGCGCCCCCCACATCGTCCGCCCTGCTGCCCGCGACGCGGCCGCCGCTCTGCGCGCCGCGGTGGCTCAGGCCCGCGCGGTGCTGCTGACCGGCCCGATCGCTCCCGACGGCGACAGCATCGGCGCCTGCCTCGCCCTGGCCGCGGGCCTGCGGGCCCTCGGTCCGGCCCGCATCGACGTCGCCGGCAGCGTCTCCTACCGCTACGCCTGGATGCCCGGCGCCCAGGGGATGCTCCCCGACGACCAGATCGCCGCCGACTACGACCTCGTCGTCGTCCTCGACGGCGACGCCCGCCGGCTCGAGCCGCCCATCGCCGCCGCCTTCCAGGCCGCCCCCAAGCGGGCCATCGTCGACCACCACCGCTCCACCCAGGTCCAGGGCTACGACATCGCCCTGGTCGACGCCAGCGCCTCCAGCACCTGTGACCTCGTCTACGAGCTGCTGCTCGCCTGGGGCCACCCGCTCGACCGCGCCACCGCCCAGCTCATCTACGCCGGCATCGTCTTCGACACCGGCGGCTTCCGCCACAGCAACACCACGCCGCAGACCCACCTGCTGGCCGCCCGCCTCGTCGCCCAGGGCATCGACCACGCCGCCATCAGCACCCGCATCCTCTTCGACCGCAGCCAGGCCGGGGTGCGCCTGCTGGCCGCCGTCCTGGCGGGGGCCGAGTACCGGGTCGACGGCCGCCTCGCCATCGGCCAGGCCAGCTTCGAGCTCGGCTCCAGCCTGGGCGCCGGCCCGGGCGACATCGAGGGCATCGTCGACCACCTCGTCTACACCAGCGGCGTCGAGCTGGCCTGCCTGCTCATCGAGCAGCAGCCCGGCTCCGTCAAGCTCTCCCTGCGCAGCCGCTCCGTCGTCGACGTCGCCGCCCTCGCCCGCAGCCTCTCGCCAGGCGGCGGAGGCCACGCCCGGGCCGCAGGCGCCACCATCGAAGGGACCGTACCCCAGGTGCTCGCCCAGGTCCTGCCCGCGCTGGAGCTGGCGGTCCGATAGCGCGAAGCGCCCGCCGCCCAGTGGCGGCGTGGAGGGGGGTGACCTGTCGAGGAGTGGTTGGACCGGG
>DDSR01000265.1 GCA_002343455.1 Deltaproteobacteria bacterium UBA2385
ACGCGGTGGGGGGTGGGGTGGGTTCCCTACCACAGCACCCGCGGCGGGTTGAAGGAGCCGTAGCCACCCTGATCCGTGCGGGTGACCTTGGACTCCATGGCCGTGGCGACTCCCCAGGCGCCGAGCCTGGCGCGGCTCCCCGCTGTAGCAGCGAGGGTAGCGTGTTGAAGCAAGCTCGCCACCGTGCAAGACGTCAGCGGCGGCTCCCAGATCAGCCAGGTGAACTGCCCGTCCTTCCAGCCGCCAGTGAAGCCGGTTGTGCGCAGGTGGTCGCCAGTCCGTGTGACAGGGAAGAGTCGAAGGCCGAGGAGGGCCAGCCAGTCGGCGGCGGGAACGCCGGTCTTCTTGTCCTTGGAGGGGTCCGTCGCCCGAAGCGCGTAGCCGCGGGCTCCGGATCCATCCCAGGCGAATACCGGGAGCTCCCGTGTCCAGCGCCACGGACCGGCGAGGGCTTCGACGAAGTCCTCGCGGGTCAGGCCGCGGCGGAGGTCCTCGGCCATGGTGAGAAAACGCTGCTGACCAGCAGTGAAGTGAAAGGCCGTCGGCTTGGTTGCCCCGTTGTTGTCGGTGACCAGGTCGCTTCCGAAGGCGCCGGCCAGCGCCGCGCTGCGGCCACCCAGAGCCCGCATCTGGCGTAGATACTCGGACATTCGCTCGGGTGGAGGCTTCAGGTCTCGCTCAGTCTTGTTGCCCTTTCGATAACTCAACTGCAGCGCAGGTTCACCGTCCCAGGTCTGGAGATCAGCCCAGAGCTGGTCGACCAGCTCGTCAAGGCTGTCGAGGCCATGAAGGACCGGCCTCCAGACGCCGCGGTTCTCCCAGCTCAGTCGCGTCGTCAGCCCTCGGTCCTCCAATGCGCAGAGGGTCCCGAGCGCAGCCAGGAAGGCCAGCGGATTGCTCCCATCCAGTCCAGTCAAGCAGATCACTTCGCACCCCCTTGGCTCTCAAGCTCACTGCGACGATGATCTGCGAGACGCAGGATCGTCTCCAACCAGGCCAAACCCCACCAGCCGTACCGCCGAGAGAGGAGCCAGAAGCGGTCAGGAACTCCGCCGTCCAAACGGGTCTGCCCGTGCTGGGTGTTGGAGCGAAGCTCGATCCCGCTGACGGACCGCTTGACCTCGATCTGTTCCGGTTCGACCACGGGCGGCGGAAGAGGGCGGCACCAACCGTGGTGAGAGGCCACCAGGTGCAGCACGAGGTCCATCAGGTCCTCTCGACCGTCGAGGAACCTATCGGCGAGGGCTTGCCGGTTGTCGAGTGCCATTGCCAGGCTGAGCAGCTCGTGGCGGGTGCCCTTGGGGTAGCCGGAGGTCCGTTGCGCGAGCAGGCGCCGCCGATGCTCTCCCGGCCCGATGGCCGACTTGGCGAGAAGCCGACCTTCGTCGATGGCGAGCGCGCACTCGATCTCATCTCCGCCGTGAAGCATCCGCTGAAACCGAGGGTCCGCCTTGCCCAGGTCGTGAAGCTCTCCAGCGAGTCGCAAGGCACGCACAAAGGCATCGTCCAGGCCGCAGAGCTGCGCCATATGCCCCGCGAGCGCGCCGACTCCTTGGAGGTGGCTGTCCAGCAGGACCGTCCGGGCGAGGAAGGAGGCGCTCTCGTCGGAGGTGGAGACGGCCGGTCGAGCCTTGGCGGTGGCATGGGTGATCACCCACCAGGACTGCACCCGCCTCCAGCGGACGGCGCCCCAGTGGGACAGTATTTCGGTCACCCAGGGGTCCCGCGGAAGCGCCTCGACCGCCGCGTGGAGGGAATCTGCGATGTCCTGGGACGTCGGGCCACCCTCGTCCCCGATCGCTGCAGTGGGCGCCGAGATGTTCTCGGGCAGCAGGAGCGGATGAAGCCGAAGGACCGCAATCCTTCGCTGGGCCCACTGGGTCCGAGAGCCGAGGTCAGGAACCGGCTCTGAGGCCAGGGGATCCCAGGCGCCCTCAGCGATTCCACCGTAGCTGCACGGAACGACCAGGGTGTCCCCCGGCCGAATCTGGTCCGCCGAGCGAATGACCTGGCTGTCGTCGCCGCGCCAGGCGACGGCCGGCCGAAGTCCCGGTTCGAGCCGCTGATCCTCGACAGTCAGGCCCACGTCCGCCGGGGAGTCTGTCTCGGTTCGCGCGAGCCAGGCGCGGACGGCCCAGAGCGGCAGGGAGAGCGCCTCCATCGAACCCGGAGGGCAGGACTCCACGGCCTCCAGGGCCGCGTCGTCGCCGCGCGACTCCTCGTCCAGCAACCCATCCAGCTCGGCCCGCCAGACCACCTGGACTTCAGGTGCACCGCGGTCGGGGCCGTGCAGCCAGAAGGCGGGATCCGGATCCGCTTGGGGTGTGGGGCGCGTCTGGCACCAAAGGTCGAGGTGAACGGGCATCAGCACCGGCGCGCGGGGGCGAGGGGCGAGGAGAGAGCCGTCGTCCGTCGGCGCCTGGAGCTCCTCGATGCCGAAGCCAGGCCGTTCCTGAGTGCGCATCCACGCCCACGTCGCAGCCATGGCGTCGCGGTAGATGGGGTCGCTGTGGCCTGCTTGGAGCGCATTGCTGCCGATGATCACCACGCCTCGCGCCGGCGTTTCCGCGGCGGTGAGCTCTCCCAGGCGGTCCACCCGACCGAAACGCTGGCGCAGCGCGTCCAGGCTGGCGCACTCTGCCACGAGTCCGTCCAGATCGAAGTCCGCGCCGGCCTCGATGCACTGTGTAGCGACCACGATCAGCGGGGGGCTGGCGGGGTCTCGGACCCTGCCCGAGCGAAGCCGATCTGCCCAGGTGTCGAGCAGCTGGTCGCGGTCGAAGGGTCGGGTCCTGCCAGTCAGCAGGATCGTCTCAACCCCCTTCTGCTTCAAGTTGCGCCAGGCGTGCCGGGCCGTGTCCACGCGGTTGACGACAACGCCGATGGTGCGGTGTGTCTCATCGACCAGCGCCAGCGCCTGCTGGACAGCCTCATTCGCGATAAGAAGGCGTGCGGCTGCGCCCTTGCCTCGGACCTGCACCTCCACCAAGGTACAGGGCTTTGTCGCCTGAAGTCGTCTTGCGAGCACCGCATGCTGTCGATCCAGCTCATCGAGCTGAAAGGGCCTGGACTGGGTCGGGCCCACGGTCGCCGACATCTGTACTACCTGCCAGCGCTCGGGCTGCGACGGGTCCCTGCCACGGTAGTTTTCCGTGATGTCTTGCAGAGTCTGTCGGAAGGGTTCCGAGAGATGAACCTCGTCCAGGAAGAGGAGGGTGTCCTGGCCGAGCAGGCCAGCGTGGATCGGACGCGCGCCTTCGCTGCTGCCGTAGCCGCGAAACAGCAGCCGGGATCCCACCTGGTCGACGGTTGAGGCGAACACCAGCGGCTGCGTAGGCGTCCGGGCCCAGTCGTCGTCGCGGGCGATGCCCCCGCGGAGCTGCACCGCGATCAGGGGCTCCTGGCCGGGGAGCCCCATGGCGCGGAGCCGGTCCGCCACCTTGCTGCGCACCTCGCCGCCGGCCGCCAGACGTTCACAGAGCTGGCTGGCCCGCTGGTATGCCTGGTCCACGACTACCCGGCGATCGACGACCAACCCGATTCGTCGCGGGAAGCTGCGACCTTGGTCCAGGGCCAGCAGGAAGACCGCGATGTCCAGCACGGCGGTCTTGCCCACGCCCGTCGGGAGGTCGAGCACCTGCGGAAAGCGCCTCTCTTGCCAGGCCTGTCGGGCGAGCCGAGACTGCCAGGGGAAGGGGAGGGTGTCCCACGATTCGAGGAAGAAGGCCTCGAAGTCGTCGATGTGCAGCGCAGTCATTCGTCATTCCCATCCGCGAGGGGTCGAAACAGTCCAAGGCCCAGGAATCGCCCCGCCCCCAGCAGCACAGGGCCCCGGATCGGCTGAGGGAAGGAGATCGCCGCGTGCACGAGGACCCGACGAAAGCGGCCAGGTCCTCGACGGGGGGGAAAGGGGGGAAACTCCGTCGCCGGAACCGTGCCCTTGACGCGAGGGGCGAAGCCGATGGAGACCGACGAGGGTCGGGGGAGGCCGGTGCGAAGGCAGGCCCGGACGATCTCCTCGCGGGCTCGATCTTCGGCCTCGCGCGCGGCCTCGGCGCGGGCCGAGTACAGATCGCCGGGGTTGCGGTCCAATGCGACCGGGGTCACTGTGGCCCAGTCACGCGCCCTGCGTGTCCAGGTACCAGGGCGGAGCGCCTTCGCCTCGGCTTCCAGGGGTTCGTAGCTGACCTTCCACGCGCCTGCCCGGCCGAGGGTGAGCGTCATGCCCTGCTGCTGGCGGCGCCAGCGGCCCAGCGCCGCCAGGATCGCCTGCCGTTCCGCGGCAGTGGTGGTCGGCGGGAGGACCATCGCCAACCCCATCAGATGGCCGGTCGAGTGGGGGGCGCCGACGAAGGGCAGAGAGAGGAAGGCGATATGCGGCCGGCGGGAGGGGGCTCCGCTGGGGTCGTGCCCCGAGAGCAGCTCGGGGATCGGGTCCTGGCAGTGGGAGAGCAACGCACCGCGGAGCGCGGTTCCCAGGTCTACGGCGCAGACAGAGGGAAAGGCAGGTCCCTCCTCTCGGCGGAAGACGAGCCACTCGCCGCTGTGTTCGCCCACGACCGGATCGTCTTGGTGCGGGCGGGGGCGGGTGTAGGGCTGCGAGCGCGCCGGGAGGACCCGCGGTTCGACCCCCTGGTGCCGCTCAAAGGCTTCCTCCAGATCCTGAAGTTGACCCGGCCTGGCCACGCGCAGCATCAATTCTCCGACCGGGTCGGGGACCCAGTCGGCCTCGCCCGGCTGATCGGTGAGGACGACGCTGGCCAGGGAGGAGCTGTGGCCGAGACGGGCGACCCGGGCGGCGACCCGGTCGAGCGCATCGCGGTGCGCCGTGGACGGTGCCTGATCCCAGATGAAGGACACGGCCGGCTCGTCCGGGATCACGACCGGAAAGTGCCGGGGTTGCTTCACGCGATAGTCGGGCATCAGCCGCACTTCAGCACCAGCCTCGTCCTGTTGATTCGCCTGATTGGGCACCTCGGCGGCATTCCTCTTCAACCGGTCGAGCTGCTTTGCGAGGTCCTTCTCGGCTCGGGCCAGCGACCTGGCGTCGCCCTCGGCCCGAACCTGCTCGCGATGCTCCCAGAGGAGGTGCAGCTTCTCCTGATCGAGGTGCGAGCCGACCACGATGGCGTCGTTGACCGGCACGAAGTTCACCGGCACGGTGCGTCGATGCTCTTCCGACGCGGCGATCGCCGGAGCGGGCTGCCGCTCCAGCCAGCGCAGCGCATCGGCCTCATCCGGCTGCTTTCCCCCCGCCGCCCAGGCGTCGACCAGGGAGGAGAACAGCCGAGCAGGATGGGGCGGCCACTCCGCCTGTTCTCGGTCGTTGTGTTCGGCGGCAGCGTAGCGCCCCGTCAGCAGGTGAACGGTGATGCCGAACATTACTTCTCCGCCTGCTCGTCGCCCTGGCCGGTGGCCTTGACCGTGCGGCTGCGCTGGATCAGCGCCACCAGCTTGGGGGCGGGCTTCAGCGAGATCTCACCCTGCTCCCAGCCGATTCCGGCGGCCCGCGCGGCGTCGGCGGCCTGGTGAAGCAGGTCGATCGCCTGGGTACGGGAGAGGGTGAAGGGCCCCGAGATTGCTCCATCCCGATCGATCAGCTCGAAGCTGAGCGGCCCCTGGGGCACCAGGTGACAGCGGCTGCGGAAGTAGTAGCCTTCGTCCCGCGAGAGCGCGATGGCGGCCAGTCCCAGCGCTGCCAGGGCGGTGTGAGCGGCCTGCTCGACCTGGGCCCGACGCTCGCGCGAGACGGGCTGGTTGTCCCCATCGGTGGGGAAGCCCAAGCGCCGCAAGGCAGTCAGCGACAGGACGGTGGTCTGTACGGCGTAGTCCATGGTGACGCCGCCCGCGCGGTCCTCGATCGAGGGAGCAACGTTTCCGTGGTTGGCGGCGGAGGGCTTGCCGCTCTCGGACTTGGTGCGCCCGTACTTCTTGGCGGCTTTGCCTTCCATGACCGCTTCGCTCTCGTCGAGGGTCCACATCTGGCTGGCATCTTTGGCCTCGAGCAGCGTGGCAGCCTTGATCTCGATGCCTGCCGGGTCGAGCCGACTGGCCGTCTTTACGCCACGCACAGAGTTGATCCCCACCACTTCGGACACCAGCGCACGGGGGAACTTGGAGCCCATGCCGCCGCGCGGGCCGGTGGAGTCCCAGACGCCGAAGACCAGGGCCGTCGGACACCAGCGGAAGAGCGGGCCGGCGTTGTCGGGGCGGGCGCGGGTGAGCGCTTCGCCGGGGGGCGAGAAGCGGAAGGGCGTGCCGTCGAGCGATGCGTCCCGAAGCAAGGCGTCGGCGATGCGGTGTGGCGCGTCCAAGGCGGTGATGCGGTCGAGGTCCTCGAGCCCTTCGCTGGCCGAGAAGTCCACCGCGATGACCGGCAGGTCCGTGAGCTGGCCCCGGTCCCAGGCGCGCCGCAGGGCCTCTTCCATGCGGTTGGCCTGAGAAGCAACCGAGTCGAGCAGCACGCACTCCACCGTCTGACCGTCCACCCGCCGCTGTTCGACGGCGTACTTGGTGGGCTCCCGATCCCCGACCGCGTAGCTGGACGGAAAGAGCTTGTCGCCAGGGCCACCGGCCGGCTGCAGGCGCGAGACGGCGCGGATCGCCGCAGCGTCGCGGACGGCGGAGCGCAGGGTGTCGAGCGAGAGAGGGGTCTGAGCAGACATTCGGGACCTCGAGGTTGGGGTAGGCGCAGGGACTATGCCCGAGAGGGCAGGGGGAAAGGGCTGTTTCAGGAACTGAAAACACTATTCTGGGAGAGGGTGGCTGCGGGCTGGACTCGGGTAGCCTATTCGGAGCGGGTGGGTTGGGTAGGACATAAAATGTCCGCCAGGTGGAATCCTGCGCCCAAAGCGTGGAAGAGACTGCCCGTGTCCAAGGAGGAAACGGGATCCGGTTGTCGGGAAGTCGCGTCCACTCGGATCGGTGCCCCTCATGGGGATTGCAATGAAGCCCAGCGAAGACGCCGGGAAGTTTCGTGCGTTGCGCACGTTTCCCGCCGACGCGAGAAATCTTCAATGTGGCCGCACCCAGGGCCATGTCATGAATCTGACCCTGGGTTACCGGAGACTGGACGAGTAGAGGACGCCCCCTTCCCACCGGGCAAGGTCGAGGGGGGCGCCTTCGGTCCATCTACGTGCGGCGCTACATCGGTGGCTCCCTCGGCCTACGGCCGTGGCAGGGTCTGGGTTCGAGTTGGCCGTTGAGCATGGAACCGGTATAGTCACAGTGCTCTTTCATGTCAAGTCATTAGGTGGACCATTAGCACGATTCCAGCAAACGCTAGAAAGAACCAGATTTCGAATCCTCGCCAATCGGTAGTCTCAGAATACCCGCACCACCCGCTCCGGCTCGACCACCGGCCGCCCCAGGCTCCACGCCCGCCAAGTCGTCCGCGCCCCCTGCACGCCCAGCGGCACGAACATCACCTGGTCCTCGCCGTGGTGGATCTCGGCCTTGAGCTGTGCCTCCAGCTTGGCGCGCTGCATCGGGGTCAACGCGCAGAGGAAGACCGAGAGCTGCAAGGCGTCGCCGAAGGCGCGCATGGTGCGGTGGACGCGGCGCAGGCGGCCGGGGTTGCTGATGTCGTAGCAGACGAGGAAGACCTCGGGGTGGACGCGCATGGGGCTCTCCGCAGCGGCTGGGGGTGGTTCAGCGGGTCAGGTACATCGGGGGCTGGGCCAGCTCGCCATGCAGGTGGCGGGCCCACAGGCGGGCGTGCAGCTCGAACATGCGGCGCATCGACAGGCGGGTGCCGGTCTCGCCGTGGGTGGCCAGCTCGTCCAAGCGACGCTCCCAGGCCTGGATGAAGCGGCGACGGCCCGCATCGGTCAAGGCCACGCCGGTGGGGTGGACCAGGAAGTCGCTGCCGGTGACCACGCCGGTGTTGACCGCCGTGATCACCGTGGAGTCGGCGATCAGCGGGCGAAAGGGCTCCATCATGTCCAGGGCCAGCGCCGGCCGTCCGTGCCGCATCTGGTGCAGGAAGCCCCGCTCGGCGTCGAAGCCGACCCGCCGGAGGATCTGGGTCCACTCGCGGGACAGGCAGGCGTAGGCGAAGGAGAGCAGGGCGTTGACCGGATCCCGGGGCGGGCGGCGGCTGCGGCCGTTCATCTGGAACTCGGGCCCCAGGTCGGCGCGGAGCATGCTCTGGAAGGAGCCGAAGTAGGCCCGGGCCGCGTTGCCCTCCTGGCCCAGCAGCGCGTCCAGGCTGGACACGGACTCCGCCGCGCGGGCCGCCGCCGCCATCACCGGCAGCGCCTGGCGCCCGGCCTCGCCGCCGTTGCGTCGCAGCAGCACCCGCTGGTTCCGGATCTTGTTGATGACGATCGCGCGTGCCAGCTCGAGAGCCCGCGCGGGGTCGTCCGCGGCCCGGTGCTGGGCCACGCGGAGCAGCGCGCCCACCCCGGACAGCGGCATGAAGCTGCCCCGGTACCAGCCGCCCGTCGAGTGGACGGCGAGCGGGATGTCGGCCTCGGAGAGCGCGGCGAGCAGGGCGGTCGAGACGGTGGCGTTGCCGAGCATCACGACCTGGGAGGTGTCGTTGAAGCGGGCGCGGCCCACCACGGAGCCCTTCTCGCGCACCACGATCTCGCCGCCTGTCTTGCCGATGGAGCCCCCCTGCAACAGGACGTAAAGCGGCAGGCCGTCGTCCCGCCCCGGGACCAGCGGGCGGACCTCCTCCGTGCGCTTGCCCGTGAGCACGTTGATCTCGTCGGGCAGGCAGATGCCGACCAGCGAGCAGCCACGGCACTTGGGGCTGTCCACCAGCGGCGGGGGCAGGGTCTCGGGGGAGCAGCGGGCCAGCCGTCGGGCCTTGTCCCGCAGCTCCAGGGTGCGCGCGACAAGGGCGGGCGTGATCGGTACCGGCACGCGGCTCTTGGAGCCGTCGAACCAGAGCGCTCCCTCTTCGACCGTGTAGCCATGGGCTCGCAGCAGGAGCGCCTGGGCGCAGATCTGTACGCGCTCGGGCTCCCAGGCGCCCTCGGGGATGTCGGGCGCCTTGCCCTTCTTGTAGTCCACGGGCACGACCCGGTCCCCCGCCTGCTCGCAGAGATCGATGCGGGCGACGATGCCAACCTCGGAATCGGAGAGGAGCACGGAGCGCACGACCCTGGGCGCCGCCTCGTCGGCAGTGGGCGCGTCGGCCGGTTGATCGGTGGGCTCGTCGAGTGGGAGGAGGCCCTTGCGGGTCGGGGCGTCGACCCGCTTGTGGACCGTTCGACCCTCGACGGTGTGGTGGTTGTCCGCCCACTCGGCCTGGAGCCACTCCAGCGCGAAGAGCCGAGGGCAGTAGGAGATCTCGTTGATCATCCGGGCGGGGATCAGCGGTTGCGGGTCGTTGAGGTCGATCTCAGGCTCGGGCGGGGCGGGCAGAGGAGGGGGCTCGGGCGGGCCGTCGAAGGGCGCGATGAAGGGCTCGTCGTCGGACAACGGGGGCCACTCGGGCTGCCAGGGCGGAGTGCTCATGGGGACCTCGCGGGAGGGGTTCGCTTCTGTAGAG
>DDSR01000077.1 GCA_002343455.1 Deltaproteobacteria bacterium UBA2385
ATGGGCGCGGCGGCGGTGTTTGAGCGGGAAGCGGGGTGAGGTTTTGGTTGGAGGGGGGGGCCCCGGCATCGGCGCCGCGCATGGAAAGGAACCGAGGTCAAACCCCGCGGTCTGCCTCACCCCGCACCCACATCCTCGATGCCCCGATACACCTCCTCCAGCTCCAACACCAGACCGAGCGCGGGCACCGCGACCTCCCCCGAGCCGCGCCCCTCGACCAGGGTCCAGCTCCCCTCCCCTCGCGTGTAGACCTCGACTCGCCGCTCGGGCTGGCTGACCAGCAGGATGCTGTGGATGCTCTCGCAGCGACGGTAGTGGGCGAACTTGACCTCGCGATCCAAGGCTGCAGTGCTTGGCGAGAGCACCTCCACCACGGCAACGGGGTTCTTCAAGGAGACGGGCGGGGGGCCCTGGAGCTGAGGCCGGCCACACTGAACTGTCAGGTCGGGGTAGCAATACAGGCCGGTCTCGGCGACGAGCACGCGTTGGTCGGATCCGAGGATCCGGCAGCGGGCAGGGTCGAGGCGGGCCCCGATAGCGCGCAACAGGTTCGAGGCGATCAGGTTGTGCACGATGTCGGCGCCCGCCATCGCCCAGGCCTCGCCATTGACGAATTCGTGCTTCACCTCGGCGTCTCCCTCACTTGAGAGGTATGCTTCGAGGGCGGCGGTCCGGTAGGCGACGGGCATGCCCCATCATAGCGCGCTTCCGCGGCGCTCGACCTCTCGGCTCCCCAGGCCGTCGCCCTCTTCCGCATCGCGTAGCCGGAACCGCTGAGGCATCCCCGCCCTGGGCGAGCTGCGCAGCTTCCAAGTGGTCGGCGTCGACCCCGAGGTGATGGGCATCGGCCCCGCCGTCGCCATCCCCAAGGCGCTACAAGCTGCCGACCTCAGCATCGACGACATCGATCACTTCGAAAACAACGAGGCCTTGGTCGATGCATGGCTCCCTTCTCTGAATTGCCTATTGCAGTTTTTTCAGCACATGCTATTTTTCCAGCATGAACGATCCGCTCTCCCGCCGTGAACGCCAGGTCATGGACCTGATCTACCAACAGGCCCCGGCCTCGGTCGCCTCGGTCCGGGAGGCCATGGACGATCCGCCCAGCTACAGCGCGGTGCGGGCCTTGCTGAACACCCTGGTCGAAAAGGGCCACCTCCGCACCCGTGAGGAGGGCCGGCGCTATGTCTATTTGCCCACGGTGCCGGCGACTGAGGCCAGCATCCCCGCCTTGCAGCGGGTGGTCAGCGCTTTCTTCGACGGCTCGACCGCCAAGGCCGCCCTGGCCCTGCTCTCCCTCGACTCGCCTCTGTCTGAGGAGGAGATCGCCACCTTGGAGCAGGCCATCGCCCGAAGCCGGGAGCAGGGCCGATGAGCGGACCTGCCGCCATGGCCATCGCCACGGGGGTCCTCCTCGACGCCAGCCTCAAGGCCACGGTCTGGCTCGGCCTCGGTCTGCTGGTGGGACCGCGCCTGCGCCATGCCGCCGATCGGCACGCGCTGCACGCGGTCTCCCTGCTGACGCTGCCGGCCTGGCTGTGGGTCGCGTCCGCCCGCGGCGCAGAGGTGGCCTGGGACGCTCCCGCCTTGGCCCTCGCCTGGGGCCTTGGCGCGCTCGCCTCGCTCCTCCCTCTAACGGTCGGCCTCTGGCGCCTCGCCCGGTTGCCGCTCACGCCCGTGGACCGCGTCGGCGGCGTCGCGGTCTTCACCAGCCCGCGCGTCGACGGGCCGCTGACCTGGGGCTGGTTGCGCCCGCGGGTGGTCCTGCCTGCGATGGCCTGGGACCCGGGCGCCCGCGAGGCCGCGCTCGCCCACGAGCTCGCCCATGTGCGCCGCGGCGACTGGTTGCTCCACATGCTGACCTGGGGGGTCTGCGCGCTGTTCTGGTTCCACCCCCTGGTGTGGCTCACCTGGCGCCGGATGGGCGACCAGGCCGAGCTCGCGGCCGACGACGAGGCCGTGGCCAAGGGCGTCCCGCCCAGCCAGCTCGCGGCGGTCCTCCTGGGGCTCGCCAGCCACCGTGCGCCGTACTCCAGCCTCGGCGCAGCCTCGTCGTCGACCGCCCGCCGGATCCGCGCCGTGCTGGACCTCCGCCCCCGCCGCGCCTCGCGCTGGCGGGCGCTCGCCCTGATGGCCGGCGCCCTCCCCTTGGCGCTGCCCACGCTCGGCGCCTGGCACCCGTGGACCGCCGCGCCCGAGACCCTCACCTGCCAGGCCTCTCCCCCACCCGGACTGCTCCCATGACGCGCCTCTCCTGCCTCTCCCTGCTCGTCCTGCTCCCCTCGGGCTGCCACTTCGAGGACGCTGTGGCGCAGCCCGAGCTCTCGCCGCTCCGCCCCGATCTCTCGCCGCTTCGCGGTGATGCGCTGTACGAGCTGGCCACCACCGATGTTCGCGGCGCCCATGAGGCCACGACCGCCATGCTGGAGCGGATCCGCGAAGCCCCGGTCGGTCCCGAAGCGGCCCACCGCCTCGCGCTCACCTGCCCCTACAACCGCGCCAGCTTTCAGCTGCCGATCGCGTTGAAGATCGCGGTGGACCGCTTCGACGTCGAGGCCCTCGATCCGCTGGTCATGCAAGACTGGTATACGCTCAAGCGCGGCCTCGCCCTCCATGTGGCGCTGCTCGACGCCGTGGGCGCCGAGCTCAGCCCGCCCCGGCCCGGCGACTTCTTGCATGCCTGGCTCTTCTTCAACGGCGCCTTCCTCACGCGCGCTGAGCTGGAGGCCTCCGCTGACCCCGTCGCCGCCTCTCTCCCCTTGATCAAGGCCATCACCCTGATCACCGAACAGTACGACGAGAGCACCCGCGCCCGGATCGAGGCCGACACGGTCACGCTGCAGGCCGCCACGGGCTCCGATCGCCTGTTTCTCCCGCTGATCGCCGGCTGGCAGTCCGCCCTTCGCCGGATCGAGCCCTTCGTCCACCAAGAGGCCGAAGCCAGGGCCGTCCGCCAGATGATCGAGGCCCTCGACCTGCTGCTCCAGCAGACCTGCTGAGCGCTCTCCGGCCCTTGCACCAGGCCCGCTCACGCGGCCCTCATCTTGAGCGAGCACGACTCTGGTGCCAAGCGACCCGTCCTGAACCCTGCGCCGTGCTCAGGCCCGTCTCAGCCGCCCGCTGGCGGCGTAGCCAGCGACCGCCAGCACCTCGCGCAGGCTGCCCTTGACCCGCGTGTAGGGCGCGGGCGCGCTGCCGACGGCCTCAACCTGGGCGAAGTGTCGGGCGAAGACCCGGCGCACGCGGAAGACATGGTAGCTGTCGCTGACGACCAGGATTCGCGGGGCCTCGAGACCCTCGCTCGCCATCAGACGGGCCGCGAAGGCGGCGTTCTCCTCGGTCGAGGTAGAACGGTCCTCGACGACGATCGCCTCGGCGGGCACCCCCAGAGAGCGCGCGAGGCGGGCGGCGGCCTCGCCCTCGGCGACCGGGGCCTGCCCTCGACCGCCGGTGAAGACCAGCCGGGGTGCGCGCCCCTGGAAGTAGAGCGAGACCGCGTGCCCCGTGCGACGCTCCAGCGCGGGGCTGGGCAGCCCGTCGGCCATCACGCGGCAGCCGGCGACGACGATGGCGTCGTGGAGCCCGGTCGCCGGGCGCCGACGCCCATGATGGTCCAGCAGGAAGGCGGCAGTCAGCCAGAGAGAGAGGCTCATGACGAAGAGGGGCCATCGCGCTGGGCCACCCCTTGGGCTGCACCGGGGCCAAGCTGACCGCCACCCTGCTGCACGAGCTGCGGCGCCGCGGCCTGCGCTACGGCGTGGTCAGCATCTGCATCGGCGGCGGCATGGGCGCGGCGGCTGTGTTTGAGAACGAGCAGGCTTAGGTCAGCCACCCGCTGGCGGCGGCTTCCACGGCAGATGAGGAGCGTGCAGCTCCTATGGCGCTTCTCCAACCCACTCGGCGGCCCACATGACCTGGTTGGGGCAATAGGTGGAACCCGAGATGTTGCTCCCCTTCAGAAAGACGCCGAAGAGCGTGTCGCCGTTCTCGGCGTCCAGGACCCAGCCGTAGATGTAGTACCAGAAGGCGCGGTCGTCGATGCTAATCCGCGAGTCGGGGTTGGGAGCATACCCGTCGACCTTCCCGGTTTCGGGGCGGCCGTTGAGAAGACTGTACTTACGCAAGGATACAGGCTTGTCCTCGTCAGGCCGTCCCCTGCCCCAGCAGAAGAAGTCCATGTTGGCGTTCAACAGGCAGTCCATGGGGAGCTCTCTATCCTCCAGCTCCATGAGCAGCGAGAATCTTCCGTGCTCACCCGGGGCGCTCAGTGTCAGGTCGCTGCCGAAAATGGGAAAATCGTTCATAGGATCGCGGACATCATTGTAGCTGTATCTGGAGCATTCCTCTGCCCCAACAACTTTGGACAGCATCCATGGGGAGGCGAGGTCCGCGGGAGGGGACGTGTGGTCGCCTAGCTGGTACCGACCCGCACGAGGAGGGACTGGATCTGGCTCTGGATCTGGCTCTGGCGCCAGTTCGGGCGTAGAACTGCAGCCGACGCTCAAGGTGATTGTCGCGGCCAGCGCAAGGTGGAACCTGAGGCTTGGTTTCATTGGGACTCCAGCCATTCAAGAAGTTGGTTCTCAAGCTCGGCCCACCGTGCTTTTGTTACTGTCTCTTTCCGGGAGTAGGATTCCTGTGAGTATGGTGTCCCTGAATCATCGGCGGGATTGTAGTGCCAGGCGTAGTCGGTGATTGATACGATTGGGGAGTCAAATGCCTGTGTCTCGCCAAAGTACACATTCAACGATCGCCGACTGTTTATCGAACCGAAGAGGATCTGGTTGTAGTTCTCATGATCAGGCTCATGGTGGGTTTTGCAGGCGAATCGACGTCCGTCTCGATGGCAGTACAGCAGGGAAGAGACGGTCACTAGCATTTCCTCCTCGAACTCGTCATACGCCCACCTGAGGATCGCGCCTCCGAAGTGGTCTGGCTCAGCGCGTAGAACAGCCAGACCGAAAGGCGGCTCCCCGTAGTAGTAAAAGTCATAGTATGCAGAAACAGGATCGCTTTGAAACAGTCGGAATCCCTCGGGTACGCCGATGCTGCGTTCCGTCCAGTAGTACAACCCGATGGCAGGCTCCTCCAGGAGCTCCTCCTCCCCTTTGCAGCCGCTGAGCAGGGTCCATGCCAGAGGGATCAGGAAGTGACGTGATACCATTCCAGCTTCTCCGTGGACAGCAGGAGAAAGGGGTCCGAGTCGATGGTCAAAGTCCACTCCATGCCAGCGGCAGGAATGGAGATGCCCCGGTTGGCCCGGAAGGTCGCGCGTGCCTGCGGCAGCTCCGAATCCCCGCTCGCCTCGGTCCAGTCGAACACGAAGGGCAGCAGCCGCACCTTCTGAACCGTCACGGATGCGCCGCTGGTGGGTACGCACCTAAGGCTCACCGTGCCGGTGCCCCTCCACTTGTCGAGCATCAACAGCCAGGCGTACCGATAGAGGGCGACACCCTGGTGCCGGACCTGCCGGAACTCGATAACCACTCCGTCCAGCCAATCCGGGCTCCCGTCAGGGGAGAAGGAGAAATGACCAGCGCTCTGGCGTCCCACGGGGCGAAATTCCTCGGGCGGGAGGACCAGGCTGGCGCTGGACCAGGAGCTCAGAACGGACCAGAAGCGCTGGTAGCCGAGCCAGCTCATGCGGGGATTGCGGTTGTTGAACTCTATGTCCTCTTCGTCGTTGCGCAGGCCGAGGCCATACCAGGGCTCCTCCTTTTCGGTCCCCGACCTCCATGTATGCCAGCCCGCCACGGTCGCCCCGCCGGCCGCCGCGCCGGCCAGGCGACGAATCACCTCCTGGGCCTGGTAGAGCTGCAGCGCCGAGGTGTCGACCCGATCGGACATGGACGCGGGATGGTAGTCGACGGTCCCCGCCGACTCTGGCTTCACGTTGTACTCCAGCACGCTGATCCCTGACTCGAACATGGTCACGTCGATGTCCAGGCCGGCCTGGGCCAGGGCGGCGTACATCTGCTCCAGCTCCCAGGCCAGGCGCGAGGCGTGCTGGGGGCCGGCGGTGCGGCCGGCATCCCTGGGCTTGCGGTGGTACCAGTGCAGGTCGACCCCATGGGCCAGCTTGTCTCGGTCCTCACCCGCCAACGTGGCGAAGCTGGTGACGAGCGCCTGGAAGAAGCCGAACTTCCAGCTCCATGTGTGGAGATAGTTCGAGCTGGACGGGCTGGTGTCGCTCGCCTCCACGTCCCAGCTCGACAGGCCGGGCAGGAGGATGCGAACTCCCCCTCGGCTGCGAAAGGATGCCTCCACGATCCGTGCCATATCTACTAGCAGCGCCGCCCAGGTCTGGGCTGACTGCGAAAAACCGCCGGGACCGTAGGCGAAAAAGCCAGAGAGGCGGTTGTCCGGTTCGATGTTGGCCAGGTCGATCTCGTTGCACAGCTCCAGGCCATAGATCACATCGGACAGGACGAAGCCCGGCTCGGTGGCCGCCAGCTCGTCGGCCAGTTCGGCAAGCAGCGCACATGCCTCGTAGGTGTAGCGAATCAGCCAGTCGTAGTGATGGCTGGCCACCGATGGCCGGATGTCGATGTACCTCTCTACGAAGCTTGGATCGGACCATGTTGTAGAGACCGGCTTCTCGACCCTACCGTCGTCGGTCGTCGGCGCAATGCGGGTGTCGGTCTTGGTGCCATGAAGGCCCAGGGTGAGCACCGCCATCTGTCCGCGCTCCAGCAGGCCGCGAAGCAGCGCGAGCAGTGCCAGCTTCCTCTCTGCAGCGACGGTCCCAATCTCGGAGGCCGCCGGGAGGGGCTCCCCGAACAATGCGCCCACGGTCAGGTCGAGCTCTGTTGTGCCAGGATGCCGCAGAATGCCAACACCCAGATCGTCGAGGTCGTCCAGGATGGCACGGGTCTCCGCAAGATCGACCGCCGCCAGGGATCCGTCCCGCAGTTCGATCCCCAACCGGGCCCCATTCAGTCCCGGCAGGCAGGCCGCACCCAAGGCAACCAGCCCACCGCCTGGTCGGGGTCGGTCCAGCTCCACCGGCAGCGAGGGACCGTCCAGCGAGCCCGACGCCGACTCGTCCGACCCCGGGTCCACCAGGCGGCCGAGCACCTGCTGACGCTTGAGGATCCATGCCAGCCGTTGCGGACTGGGCGCCGGTGCGGGCTGGGCCCCGGTCAGGCGGGCGTGCATGCGCAGGAATCGACGCCGACGCTCGGCCTTGCGAAGGACCACCCGTCGTTTGAGTCGCATCCCGGCGGTGAAGGCCGGGCGCTCGGGCGGTGGCGGCTCAGCCGCTCGTTTCAGCGCACGAAAGGCCTCCTGCCGCGCCAGGCGCGCCTGCACACGGGCCTCGTTCAAGCCCTGTACGTCCCCCGCCGAGCAACAGCGCTGCGCCTGGGCGACCGCCGCGCTCCACGCCGGGGGAAGGCCCTGCATAGCCCTCAGTCCGCCAAGAACAGGGTGACGACGAACATTCCGTCGACCTCGGCGATGGTGCTGCCGACGGTCTTTCGGACCTCCATCGTGAACTCGACATCGCCTCCGAAGGGGCCCGCGATGTTCTCGGGCGCTGGGCGCAAGGTGAGGTATGCGGCACTGGTCCAGAATGGGTTCCCGCTGCCCGCTCTCAACTCGCTGGGCCGGAGGCCCGAGTAGCAGGACTCCCACATCTTGAACTTGACTTCGGTGTCCGGGGTCATCCGGAAGCCGATGAACTGGGCCCGCATGGACAGGGCCTGGCCCAGAATCTGGCGTAGCTTGTCGGGCGAAACGATCACGCGAACCGTCCCGTCGTCGTTGCTGGTGTAGACCTGCCTCTCGAACACGATTTCCATGGTCTTCATGGGACTTCCTCGCATGGGTGTAGCATACGCCACGGTCTCGCGCAACGCGCACAGGAGCGATCTACAAACTTCCGGCACCGGTCAGAAACGGCGGTCTCTCGGTCTCAGCCGCCCGCTTGCGGCGTAGCCAGCGACCGCCAGCACCTCGCGCAGGCTGCCCTTGACTCGCGTGTAGGGCGCGGGCGCGCTGCCGACGGCCTCGACCTGGGCGAAGTGCCGGGCGAAGACCCGGCGCACGCGGAAGACATGGTAGCTGTCGCTGACGACCAGGATTCGCGGGGCCTCGAGACCCTCGCTCGCCATCAGACGGGCCGCGTAGGCCGCGTTCTCCTCGGTCGAGGTGGATCTGTCCTCGACGACGATCGCCTCGGAGGGCACCCCCAGAGAGCGCGCGAGGCGGGCGGCGGCCTCTCCCTCGGCGACCGGGGCCTGTCCTCGACCGCCGGTGAAGACCAGCCGGGGTGCGCGCCCCTGGAAGTACAGATCGACCGCGTGCCGCGTGCGACGCTCCAGCGCGGGGCTGGGCAGCCCGTCGGCCATCACCCGGCAGCCGGCCACGACGATGGCGTCGTGGACCCCCGGGGGCGGGCTGCGGCGGCCGTGGTGGTCGAGCGCCAGGGCGGCGGCGGCCCAGAGGCAGAGGCTCATGGCGAGGAGGAGTCGGCGGGAGAGAGGGCGCTTGGGCATGACCCCCGTGAGAGCAAGGCCCGTGCCAGGCTCAAACGGCCATCGCCGCGGGCGAGGCCCCCTGCTCGATCAGCCGGGCCGCCCCCAACACCGCGGTGCCGGAGGGGTCGTCGGGCACCACCACCGGCAGGCCGGTCGCGTCGCTGAGCGCCCGGTCCAGGTCGCGCAGCAAGGCCCCGCCCCCGGTGAGGATGATGCCAGTGTCGGCCACGTCGCTGGCGAGATCGGGAGGCGTGTGCTCCAGCCCGGAGAGCACGGCGTCGACGATCATGCGCACCGGCTCGGAGATGGCCCGGTGCACCTCGTCGGCCTGGAGCAGGCAGGCCCGAGGCCAGCCGGTGTCGATCGCTCGACCCCGGGCCTCGAAGCCGTCGGCCTGGAAGCCGGGCAGGGCGCAGCCGAGGGCCAGCTTGATCTCTTCGGCCATGCGGGCCCCGATCAGCAGATCGTGCTCCTGGCGCAGGTGATGGGCGATGGCCTGGTCGAGGTGGACCCCGCCGAGCTTCATGCGGTGGTGGTGGACGACCCCGCCCATGGAGAGCACCGCCACGGTGGTCGAGCCGCCGCCGACGTCGACGATCATGTTGCCGCGGGCCTCGTTGACCGGCAGCTCGGCGCCCAGGGCGCAGGCCACCGGCAGCTCGACCAGGACGACCTCGCGCGCGCCGCTGGCCTCGACCGCCTCGCGCAGGGCCCGCCGCTCGACGTCGGAGAGGCCATGGGGCACGCAGACGGCCGCCCGGGGAGCGACCCAGAGGCGGCGCCCCTGCACCTGGAGCATCAGCTGGCGGAGCAGGGCCTCGGCCATGTCGAACTCGGCCACGACCCCGTCGCGGACCGGCAGCACGACCCGCACATCGCTGGGCGTACGCCCGAGGATCTCCAGGGCCCGGTCCCCGACGCAGAGCACCTTCTTGCGCCCGGCGGCGTCCTCGTGCATGGCGACCGCGCTGGCCTGCCGCAGCACGATGCCGCGCCCGCGTACGTAGATCCGGGTGGCGGTAGTGCCCATGTCCACCGCGAGATCGGCGGAGAGCACCCCCAGCATGGACTGGAGCATGGGGAGCTCCTTTGGGAGAGAGGGAGGAGGAGAGAGGGGAGAAGCGGCGGGAGGGAGCGGCAGATGAGGCCTGGGGCCTGCTGCGGATGCTATCACGAGCGCCCCGAAGCGGCCGAGATCCTTGCATCGAAGGGGCGCAAGCGCTAGGGCGGCCCCCGCTGGCCAGCCTTGGAGGTGACCATGAGCGTGATGGAGAAGATCCGCAGTTCGACCGACAGCACGTGGATGCGGGCGATCCTGGTCATCATCGGCCTCGTCTTCGTGTTCTGGGGGGTCGGCGCCGGCGCCGGAATGCAGACGACCCAGGCGGTCGCCATGGTCAACGGCAAGCGCATCACGGACACCGAGTTGCAGCGCGTGATGCGTGACCAGGTCAACGCCATGGGCCGCTCCAGCCTGGACGAGGACCAGATCACCACCCTCACCACGCAGGTCCTCGAGCAGCTCATCGCCGACGAGGTGCTGCTGCAGGAGTCCTACAAGGCCGGCATCGAAGTCAGCGATGAAGAGATTCAGCGCTACATCTTGGAGATCGACGCCTTCCAGGACGACAAGGGCAAGTTCTCCCCCGAGATCTACGGCCGCGCCCTGAAGCGCCTGGGCTACACCAAGGCCCGCTTCGAAGAGCAGACCCGCGAAGAGATGATGCGCGGCAAGCTCCGCGAGGTCGTCGCTGCCGGCGTGGTCGTCACCACCGCCGAGGTTCGTGACCTCTACAACCGCAGCGCCACCCAGGTCGAGCTGGAGTTCGTGCGCGTGCAGGACAGCGACATCGCCTCGCGGGTGATCGTCGAAGAGTCCGAGGTGGACGCCTTCCTGGCCGCCAGCGCCGACCAGGTCCAGGCCGCCTACGACGCCGACAAGGCCCGCTTGTACAGCCAGCCCCGACGCATCGGCCTGCACCGCATCCTGATGCGCAAGGGCCACGCCGGGGTCGCCGACGCCGACGTCCTGGCCCGGATGGAGGAGGTGCGGGCCAAGGCCGTGGCTGGCGAGGACTTCGCCTCCCTCGCCCGGACCTGGTCCGAGGACCTGACCGCAGAGGGCGGCGGCGACGCCGGGACCGTCCCCGAGCCGACCATGGAGCCCCGGCTGGCCAGCGCGGCCATCGCCGCCGGCGCCGGGGGCATCAGCACGGTGGTCGAGACCGACAACGCCTTCGTGCTCATCCGGGTCGACGAGATCCTCGAGGCCGCCGTCATCCCGATCGACGACGTCAAGCGGGACATCGCGCGCCAGATCATCTCGCGCAGCCGCGCCCAGGAGCAGGCGACCCAGCTCGCGGCCAGCCTGCTGCAGGCCTGGACCACCGAAGGCCAGGCCCCCGTCGCCCTGATCGAGCAGTCCGGCCTGCGCCTGCAGACCGCCGGGCCCTTCTCGCCGACCGAGAGCTTCATCCCCGGCCTGGGGGTGGCCCCCGCCCTGGTGCAGGCTGTCCAGCAGCAGGCCAGCACCGGCGTCCTGTCCGCCGTCTTCCCGGTCGAGGGTGGCCGCGTGGTGGCCGCCATCAGCGCCTGGTCCGGCGCCGACGAAGGGCAGTTCGAGGCCATCGCGCAGCTGGTGCGCATGCAGCTCCTGCAGCAGAAGCAGCAGGAGGTCATCGACCAGTGGCAAGGCCAGCTGGTCGCGGGCGCCAAGGTCGAGCAGCTCCTGCGCAACTGACCCCGGCGGGCCCCAGCACGCCCCGAAGCCCCAGCACGCCCCGAAGAGGAATTCCCTCCCCTTCGGGGCGTTCCTCGTTGGGCGGTTTGTATTGACACGTCAACTACTTACATGGTTCACGGTCTACATGCATGGATCTAAACCTCCAGAAACGTTGCAAAACATTTCCTATGTGGTAGTTTGCGAAGGCGTCGGGTTTCCCCCGACACCACCTGGACAGGACCCGCCGACTGCTGCTCTCGATGCTCCGATCAAACCGATCACTGCTGTCCTTCCTGCTGATGAGGGCCACGGCCTCGCCAGGCGACGAGGCCGTCGACCACGCTGACGCTCCTCGCCCTCGGCGGGTCCTGCTCCCAGGTGCCTCCTCCCTCTCCCGCCGCGCCCCTGGCGGCCCCCGGTCCCGGCCATGAAGACCGCCCTGGCCTTGCCTCCCGAAGAGCAGAGCCAGAGACGCAGCCGAGATCTGACCTCGCTGATCCTGCGCACGGCCGCCGAGCTCGGCTGGAGCGCCCGGCGAGAGGGCGAGCCCCTCGCCAATCGCCGTGATCAGCTCCCACCCGACCGCTTGTACTACCGCTCCAGCGACGGCTGGGAGGCGCCGATCTGGCGATACCCGCCTCGGCCGGGCGGCAGCGGCGAGCCCCTGGTGCTCAGCCACGGCCTGGGCCTCAGCCCGGGATCGATGGATCTGCGCGAGGACGCCTCCCTGGCGCGGGCCGCCTGGGAGCGGGGCTACGACGTCTACCTCGCCGAGCACCGGGGGGACCGCAACGCCCTGCCTCCGCCCGGTGCCGGGGCCTTCGACTTCGACGACCTCGTGGAGCGCGACGTGCCCGCCATCCTGGAGGCCGTGCTCGAGCGGAGCCGCTTCAGCCGCGCGCTGTGGGTGGGCCATGCCCTGGGCGGACAGCTGCTCTACGGGCACCTCGCCCGCGGTGGCGCCGATCAGCTGGCGGCCGGGGTCAGCCTGTGCGCGCCGGTGCGCTTCGAGGCCCCGCGCAGCGCGGCGCGGATCGCCGCCATCGTCAGCCAGCTCCTGCCCCCCACCTGGCGGGTGCCCAGCCGCACCCTGCATCGCCTGCTGGCCCCCAGCGGCGCTACCGGCTCGCTGGGGGCCCTGGCCTCGGACACCAGCGGGCCGGACCTGCGGGGCCTGATGCTGGACGGGGTCGGCGACGTCCACAGCGGGCTGGTCCGCCAGATGTCCCGCTGGGTCGCCAACGGCTGGATGTGCGACCGGCACGACCGCTTCGACTACACCGCCGGACTGAAGGGCCTGCGGCTGCCGCTGATGATCCTCAGCGCTGGCGGGGATCGCCTCTGCCCGCCGACCGCCGCCCGTCCGGTGGCCGAGATGCTCGACGCCCGGGACCTGTGCTGGGAGGAGCTGCCGGGGGACTGGGGTCACCTGGACGTGCTGGTCGGCCGCCGGGCCTCGACCGAGGTCTTCCCGCTGATCCTGGACTGGCTGGAGGCCCACCGGGCCGGCTGCGGATTCCGCGCGGCGCCCGGCTCCAGCCCGGTCCAGGCCAGCCGGCGACTTCACGAGTGAATTGGCGTTAGACGCTGCCCATGCGCGGGCCATCCAGGGCTCGCCCGGGAGCTCTGCTCATGGCCAAGAATGGTACCCGACTGCTCTTGTGGGTGACGGCCTTTGGCCTCGCCCTGGTGGTGGCGGTCGGCCTCGCTGTCTTCCTGATGACCCGGGACCGCCTCCCCGGCGCTCCGGACGAGGCGCGCTGGCTCTATGTCAAGGTGGGCTCGCTCTCGGACGCGCCCGTCACCCCGGGCCTCTTCGACGACCCCGCCGACCTGCCCCCCCTGACCACCGAGCTGACCCGGATGCTGCGCGAAGCGGCCGACGACCCCTCGGTCCCCGGCCTGCTCGTGGAGATGAGCGACTTCAACTCGGGCTGGGCGCAGGCTCAGGAGCTGCGCGACGCGCTCAAGGACTTCCGCGCCTCCGGCAAGCCCTGCATCGCCTGGGCCGAGGGCTGGACCAACCTCGCCTACATGGTGGGCAGCACCTGCACCGAGGTGCAGGCCATGCCGACCGGCGTGATGCTGGTCAACGGGCTGGCCATGACCCAGACCTACTTCGCTGGCACCTTCGAGAAGATCGGCGTGACCGCCAACTTCGAGCATGTCGGCGACTTCAAGAGCGCCGTCGAGCCCTACGAGCGCACCGGCCCCAGCGAGCCCGCCAGCGCCGCCAACGAGGCCCTGCTCAGCTCGCTGTACGGGCAGCTCGTGGCGGCGATCGCCGAGAACCGCTCCCTGGACGCCGCCCAGGTTCAGGCGCTGATCGACTCCCCTCCCCTCAGCCCGGCCGAGGCGCTGGAGCGCGGGATGCTGGATCGGCTGAGCTTCCGCGACCAGATCCGGGACCAGATCGAGCTGCACGACGGCACCGCCCCGACCGAGCCCGAGGCGCCGATCGAGCGAGAGCCGGCGGTCGAGGGGGCCGACGAGGGCGCGCTCGCCAAGGACGACGAGGACCGCACCGAGCTCCTCCACTACCGCGAGTACCTCAAGAAGAGCCGGAAGGGCTGGGACAAGAGCCAGAAGGTGCGCATCGCGGTGCTCCACGCCGAGGGCGCCATCGTCAACGGCAGCGGCGGCGAGAGCCTCTTCGGTGGCAGCTCGATCGGCGACCGCACGCTGAACCGGCAGATCAAGGAGCTGCGCGAGGACGACTCCGTCAAGGCCATCGTGCTGCGGGTCAACTCGCCGGGAGGCTCGGGCAGCGCCAGCGACGCCATCCTGCGCGAGCTGGAGCTGACCCGGGGGGTCAAGCCCCTGGTGGTCAGCATGGGCGACTACGCCGCCAGCGGCGGCTACTTCATCAGCATGGGGGCCGACCACATCGTCGCCCAGCCCTCCACCCTGACCGGATCGATCGGCGTCTTCGGCGGCAAGCTGAACCTCTCCGGCGCCCTGGTGCAGCTCGGCCTCAGCCAGCACACCTGGCAGCGGGGCCAGCAGGCCACCCTGCTCTCGGGCATGCACGACTTCGACGAGGCCGGCCGCGAGCGCTTCCGGAGCTATATGCAGTCCTTCTACGACCACTTCCTCGCCCGGGCCGCCGAGGGTCGTGGCATGACGGTGGAGCAGATCCACGCGGTCGCGCAGGGCCGGGTCTGGACCGGCGAGCAGGCGCTGGAGCACGGGCTCGTCGACGAGCTGGGCGGGCTGGATGTGGCCCTGGCCAAGGCCCTTGAGCTGAGCGAGGCGGGCGTCCCGATGGAGCAGGTCCGCGTCGTCCGCTACCCCGCGACCAAGACCTTCTTCGAGCAGCTGATGGAGGAGCTGGAGGGCAAGGACCCGACCGTCCAGGCCGCCCAGGCCCAGGCGCGGGCTCTGCTGGCCGTCGACCCCGAGGCGGGCACCGCCCTGGCCCACCTCTGGATGCTCCAGCAGGTGCTGGCCGAGGGCGAGGTGGCCGCCCTCATGCCCGGCAGCGTCGAGATCCGCTGAGGCTCATTCCACGACGACAGCGTGGAAGCGGGCCTTGCCGGCGACGAAGGAGGAGAGGGCGGTGTTGACCTCCTCCATCTCGTCCGCGCTGCTGTTGCGGGTGGCCGCGACGCCCACGGCGTAGACGCCGGCCGAGGGGAAGGCCGAGGCGGGGATCTCCACGCGGAGCTCGCCACCGCCATGGGTGAACTCGTAGAGATCCTGGATGGACTCGGGCATGTTGCTGTAGCGCGGCTCGCTGCCCCCGCTGCCCATCACGAAGACCAGCAGGCCGTCGAAGTCCTGGTCGCTGATGTCCACCACCATCGGCTGCCCGGCGGTGTGGCGGTCGGCGATGGTGACGTCGGCCGGCGGGGGGGCCTGCACGCCGATGGTGCGCTGCTTCTCGTCCAGCTCGGTGGAGAGGGAGACGGACTCCGACGCGTAGGCCAGGCCGTCTTCGCTCTCGTTGGCCGTATAGCTGCCGTCGCCCTGGTCCTGGAGCGGCAGGCGGCCCCCGTTGGCGGCGCTGACCAGGTCCAGCTCGGCCCCGGCCAGGGGGGCCTCGTCCAGGCCGTCGGCGTCGGCGGCGTCGGCCAGGAAGGCCTTCAGCGTGGAGCCGCGGGCGAAGTCCGAGCCCGAGAGATCGATGCCGCTGCCGACGTCGGGGGGCTGGACGCCCAGGTAGATGGCCTCGACCACCAGGGGGTTGGTCAGGCCCTGGACGGTGTCCTTGATGTCCTTGATCTGCTCGCAGGCAAACAGCAGGGGGAGGAGAAGCATATCGGCTCCAGTGCGGGGGGAGGGAGGGCCGCGGACGCGGGCGCTCAGGGTAGCGCGTCTGCAACCCGTTGACAGCCGCCCACACTCCGCATAGACCCGACCGCCCTGTCGTGCCCACTCTCGGGGCGACCAGCCGCATCTCGGAGACCCCCATGTCCAGCGCCACCCAGAAGACCGAGTTCCGCCGCAAGCGCCGCCACGAGAACGCCGGCCGCGCCCGCAAGGCCCGGGCTGCGCGCCTCGGCACCACCCCCGCCTTCCCGCTGCACACGCCGGAAGCGGACGCCAACGCGCCGAACCAGGTCAGCCCCGACCAGGACAGCTCCCAGGACTGAGCCTCGGCTGCCCGCGGGCCCTCAGGCCGGCAGGCGAAACAGCCGCAGCGCGTTCTCGGTCGTGCTCTGAACGAGCTCGGCGGTAGCCATGCCTCGAAGCCGGGCGACCTCGGCGGCGATCGCCGGCAGCAGCGCCGGCTCGTTGCGCTTGCCTCGGTGCGGGGTCGGCGCCAGCCAGGGGCTGTCCGTCTCGATCAGCAGCCGCTCCAGCGGCGCCGCCGCGGCGACCTCGCGCAGGGCCGCGGCCGACTTGAAGGTGACGATACCCGACAGGCTCAGGTGCGCGCCCGCGTCCAGGACCCGGCGCATGACCCTCAGGTCGCCGGTGAAGCAGTGCCAGAGCACTCCGGCGCCCTCGAAGGCCCCCTCCTGCTCGAGGATCTCGACCACCTCGTCCCCGGCGTCGCGGTCGTGGACGATCAGCGGCAGGTCCCGGGCCAGCGCCAGCCGGGCCTGGACGCGCAGGGCCTCGCGCTGCTCCGCCCGGGGCGACTGGTCGTAGAAGTAGTCCAGGCCCGCCTCGCCGACCGCCACGACCCGCGGGTGCCGACAGGCACGGGCCAGGCGCGCTGCCAGGCCCTCGCGCGGGACCTCTCCCGGGCCCTCTGCCAGGAAGCGGGCGTCGTGCGGGTGCAGGCCCACACTGGCCCAGACGTCGGCGTGCCGGCTGGCCACCGCGAGGGCCGGGGCGGCGCTGTCGGCGCCGTAGCCGCTGCCAATCACCAGGAAGCGGCTGACCCCCGCCGCCCGGGCCCGCTCCAGCGTGGCGTCGACCTCGGCGGCGTCGCCAAAGACCCCCTCGACGACGTGGCAGTGGGTGTCGAAGAGGCTCACGCCGACCTGCCCGGGCGCAGCTCGGCGCCGAAGCGCGAGAGCAGGGCGTCCATCGCCAGCCGCGGGTTGACGTTGGCCTCCAGGTCGAGCTGCGCCTCCCGCATCGCCTGGTCCAGCCGCACGAGGCCCAGGTAGCCCAGCCGATCGGCCCAGGCGTCCACCAGCTCCAGCCGGTCGGAGTTGTAGAGCCGCTCGGCCGGCGCCCCCGAGGCCAGCCGATGCAGGACATCCCGCATCAGCAGCTGCAAGGCGTCCAGGCAGAGGGCGATCTCCCCGCTGACCTCGGCCCGTTCGCCGCGGGCGTGCTTCTCGGACCAGGCCAGGCGCGCCGCCGTGCCCCCCCCGATCGCCGCCACCAGCGTGTCACGGGCCTCCCGCCAGGCCTGCAGCCCGCCCTCGGCCAGCGCCAGGGCGCGCAGCGGGCACCCCTCGCCCAGGCGGGCCAGCTCCTCGGCCTGCTCGACGTCCCGTGACTCCAGCCAGGGGACCAGCCGGCCGGCCTCGACAGGACCGAAGCGCACCCGCTGCCCCCGGCTGCGCACGGTCGGGAGCAGATCCATCGGCCTGGAGGTCACCAGCACGAAGCCCGTCGCCTGGGGAGGCTCTTCGAGCGTCTTGAGCAGGGCGTTGGCCGCCTCGGGGTTGAGCGCGTCCGCTGGATCGATGATGATCATGCGCCGGCGGGCGTGGAAGGGGTGCAGGCTGAGCTGGGAGAGCAGCTCGCGCGCCTGCTTCACCGAGATGATCGGCGTCGCCTTCTCGGGATCGAGGCCGACCTGGATGATGTCGGGGTGCTGGTCCCGCAGGATGCTGCGGCAGGACCAGCAGACCCCGCAGGGCACAGCCCCAGCCCCACTTGCCCCAGCCCCACTTCCCCCAGCCCCTGCTGCATCGCCGCTGCGCTCGCAGTTGACG
>DDSR01000263.1 GCA_002343455.1 Deltaproteobacteria bacterium UBA2385
GCCCACGGGGGGAGGGGAGACTCGCGCCTTGATTGGAACCCGTATGTGTTGCTACGTCAAGTGTTGGCTTCGGTTTTATTTGAAGCCCGCCGCAGGGCCGGGCCCCTACTCGCGGGCGCTGAGGCTGAGCTCGGTCTTCATTCCGAAGCTGGTCTGCTCGAAGGAGGCGTAGACCAGCGCGCCATCCTGGAGGTCGTAGACCCAAGTCAGCAGGTGGCTGCTCCCGCTCTCGCGGACGATCCCGACGGGTCCTTGCGGACCCGCGCTGCGCTCGAAGCTGAGGGTGGTGCCCAGGGTCGGATCCCGGTCGATGACCCCCGGCGGCAGCGCCGCCATCTTCGCGGGGTCGACCCACCAGGCCCCCAAGCCTCCCGGCCCGCTGCCGGTGGGCAGCTGGGTGGCGGGCTGACCCTGGGTCTCGACCGTCAGGGTCCCCAGGGCCCAGCCCTCGCCCCGCTCGGTGATCTCGACCCGGTGACGAAGGGGCGTGGAGATCGATGGCCCGTAGCCCCCGGCGAGGCCTTGCTGGCCCTGGTAGACCAGCCGCCGCACGGTGCGGGTCCACGCCGGATCCGTGCCGCCGGCCCAGGGCAGCTCGACCGCGCGCTGGCCCACGAAGGCCAGGCTGCTGGTGTTCTGCCGCATGAAGGGGTCCGTCGTCCCAGGGCGCTGCTGACCGCTGGCGAGCTGCTGCGCCAGGAGCAGGCCGGAGCTGCTGTCGAAGACCTGGCGCGAGGCGCTGTCCGGGCTGAGGTGGGTGATGCTGCGCGCCTTCCACTCCTGGCCGGCGGCCGGCCAGCCGAAGTCGGTCACCGTGGTCTTCGAGTCGGTCGTGAAGCCGGCCAGCGTGGTCGGGTCGATCCAGATGCTGGCGCCGGTCTTCATCGCCAGGGCGTCCACGACGACGAAGGAGCCCCCGCCGAAGCTGTAGCCCCGCCCGTCGTTGAGGAAGCTGCCGGCGCGCAGCAGCACCTTGGCCGGTGTGACCGCGACCACCTCGTAGCGGGTCAGGCCCACCCCGGCGGAGGCTGCGGTGTTGAAGTCGGCCTGGGTGGCCGATCCCGCCTCGTAGATCAGCCGGGATCCCGTAACGATCTGCGCGGGCAGGTCGAGGCCTGCGGCCTGGCTGGAGGAGGAGGGTCCGGCCAGCAGCCAGAGGAGGAGCATGAGCAGCGCCAGCAGGTGCCCAGGAGGGCGCTGCCCGCGCGCCGAGGGACCGGGCGACCGAAGCGGGTTCATATGCGCCGCTAACGCGGAGAATCCTGGCCGGCCGGGCCCGGTTGTTCGCGGATCAACCGCAGCACCTCGGAGGCCAGGGGGGCCTGCCCTTCGGCCGCGACGTGCAGGGGGATCTCCAGGCGGCCCTCGGCGACCAGGGCGAGGTCGTTGGGCAGCAGCGGCACCGCCGTCTCGCGGAACCAGGGGCGGAGATCCAGGACCGCTCGCCCGTCCTGGTGCAGGACCTCGGCCATCCGGTCCAGGTCCTGGGCCAGCCGCAGGCACTCGTGGTCGGGGCGAGGGCGCTCGGGGCAGTCGCGCAGGCCGCTGGGGGCCATCAGCACGAAGTACAGGCGGGCCCCCACCTCGGCCGACCACTCCACCATCTGCCCGGTCGCCGCCCGGAACTCCGTCAGGGCCCGCGGGTCCAGGCCTCGCTCCCGGATGGACTCGCGGCGAGGCTCGATGCCCAGCCACAGGTAGTTGGCCGCGTAGGAGCGCATCACCAGCGGACGAAGCCAGGGCGGAGCGGCCTGCGGCAGGAGGACCGGCCGCGCTTGCACCGAGAGCAGCAGGTGGGCGTTGAGGTCGTCCGCGAAGACGCCCACCAGCACGAGGTCCGGAGGAGGGGCCTGCGCCTTTCGGCGGTTGAGCTGCTGCAGGATGGCGCAGGTGTCGGCGCCAGGGACCGCCAGGTTGCTGGCCTCGACCGCGCGTCCGCCACCCAGCGCCTGGCTGAGGAGGAGCCACCAGCTCTCTTCGTCCCGCACCCCGACCGCCGCCGTGGTGCTGTCCCCGGCGAACCAGACGCGCAGCGGCGGGAGGGCCCCCGGCAGGGTGCGCACCCGTGGCGTCGACGCCCACTCCAGGGTGTTGGCGCAGGCCGGCAGGCTCGGGTCGGACGGTGGAAGCTCCAGCCCCGAACCGTCCAGCGCGGCGAGGCTGGGCAGGCGGTGAAAGTGCAGCCGCAAGCCGATCTCCACGCAGAGCGCGGCCAGGCCCAGCCCCAAGACCAGGGCCAATGCCTTGAACTGCAGCGGCGTCTGCGGACGGCGGCTCACCCAGGCGTCAGCCGCGGGCGAGCAAGGGGTCGACGCCGCCCCGGGCGTCCAGCGCCCGCAGATCGTCGTAGCCGCCGACGTGGGTGCCGTTGATCCAGATCTGCGGCACGGTGCGCTGCCCGCTGACCCGGACCAGCTCCATCCGCGCGTCGTGGTCGCGGGTCAGGTCGATCTCGACGATGTCGGCGTCGGCGATGCCCTTGACCTCCCGCAGGTAGCGCCCGGCGGCCACGCAGTAGGGGCAGGGGTTGGACTTGTAGAGGACGACGAGGCGCTCGTTGCTGGGGATCATGGGTGCTCAACGCTTGAGGCGGGCTTCGAGGGCGGCGAGGCGGGCGCGGAGGGCGTCGACCTCGGCCGCAGGCTCGGAGGCGGGCGCCGGGGGAGGGGGAGGAG
>DDSR01000327.1 GCA_002343455.1 Deltaproteobacteria bacterium UBA2385
CTCGGCGGCGGCCTGGGCCTCGTCCTCGGTGCGGGCGGCGCGGCTGGGATCGGGGCGGGCGAGGTGCAGGCGGCTGGGATCGGCCACCGGGGGCACGCTCCAGGCGACGTACTCCATGCGGGCGGAGGCCCCGTCGAAGCGCACGGAGCCGTTGGCGTCCCGCGAGAGGCGGCGCCCGATGCCCTTGACGGAGACGAGCTCGTGGAGGGCGAAGACGACGTTGTCGGCCAGCGGCTCGAGCTGGATCTCCTGGCGGACCCGCAGCTCGGGGCTGGAGCCAGGGGCGACCCAGCGATCTCCCGGGCCGACGGTCGAGGACCAGCGGCGGCCATCGAAGCGGTCCAGGGCCACCCCTCGCAGGTACAGAGGTCCGCCAAAGGGCCTCCCGTCGGCGTGAGAGGCTCGGATCCGCAGGACGGGGGCCTCGTTCTCCAGCAGCGAGCCCAGCTCGCCGAGCTCGACGTCGTCGCCGAAGCCGGTCACGCGGGCCTCGGCCTCCGCCCCCAGGCCGCCGGCGTCCATCCGCGGCAGGAGCAGGAAGAAGGCGGCGCTGAGGGCCAGGGTCGAGAGGCCCAGGCCGGCGGTCAGCGAGCCGAAGCCCCGCCGGGCGGGGACGGGGCGGGTGCGCCGGCCGCGGGCGTCCTCGGCCTCGATGCCGATGTGGCAGGCCAGCAGGGCGGCCGGACCGACCAGCGCCAGGAGGACGAAGAGGGGGGCGAGCAGGGGGGAGGAGCTGAGGATGCAGCCGAGCAGGGCCTGGAGGAGGGCCAGGAGCAGGGCGATGCGGTCGTCGCGGGCGGAGAGGCGGCCGATGAAGGCGCGGTGGATCTGGAGCCAGCCGACCAGGGCGAGGGCGACCAGGACCAGGGGCAGGCGGGCGAAGGCGGCCAGCACGCAGGCGATCAGGGCGCAGGTGTTGAGGACGCGCCAGCGCGCGGTGGCCGAGGGNNCGCCGCCCCCGAGCGCGCCGGCGAGGCAGGCGGCCAGCACCGTCGCCAGGGTCAGGCGCCGCCGGATCGAGGCGAGGGGGTCGTCCGGTCGGGGGGCAGGAGCGCTCATCGGCCCACGGTAGCCCATCGGGGCTCAGACCTGGACCCGCTTCCAGCCTCCGCCCAGGACGGCGCCTCCCTTTCCCAGGGCCTTGGCGACGGTGGTCAGGTTGATGGCCCACCAGATGCCGGCGGGCCCCCAGCCCAGGGCGATGGCCAGCCCCCAGGCCAGCGGCACCCGCAGGGCGTTGAGCGGGGTGGACCAGAGCAGCACGGCGCGCGTGTCGCCGGAGCCCTCCAGCACGCCCTCGGCCAGGGCCTCGATGGCGACGAAGGGCTGGCTCCAGGCCAGGATGCGGGCGTAGAGCACGGCCTGTTCGAGCACGACGGGGTCGTCGGTGAAGAGGTCGCAGAGGGGGCGGGCGCCGAAGGTGAAGAGCAGCAGGGCGGCGAAGCCCAGGCCCAGGGAGAGCGGCAGGGCCAGGCGGATGGCGCGGGCGGCCTCGTCGGGGCGGNNCCGACCAGGCCGGCGATGGCCATGGACAGGCCCCAGAAGGCCGGCCAGGAGAGCGACTCCAGGCCCGAGAAGCCGATGCCGAGGGCGGCGTTGACCTCGGGCCCCAGGGGCGAGACCGCCACGCGCAGCAGGACCTGGTAGACCAGGGCGTAGGCGGCGGTGTTGATGGCGATGGGCGCGCCCAGCCGCAGCATCAGGCGCAGATCGGGGCCCGGGCGCAGGTGGGCGGCGGCGCTCTTCAGGCGGAAGCCGGTGTGGCGCCAGACCAGCACCAGCCCGACGGCCACGGCGGCGCCGCGGGAGACGCCGGTGGCCAGGGCGGCGCCCTCGATGCCCAGGTCGAGGCCGTAGATGAACAGGCCGTTGAGCAGGATGTTCAGCAGGCTGGCCACGAGCTGCAGCACCATCATGGTGCGGGTCAGGCCCATCGCCACCAGGGCGGCGTCCAGCAGCGGGGCCAGCGCCAGGGGGAGGCCGACCAGGGCCAGCATCTGGAGGTAGCGGGTGCTCAGGCGGGCGANNGGCCCAGCCAGCCGCTGAGGGGCTCGGCCAGGAGGCCCAGGAGCACCAGGACCGGCAGGCCGACCAGCAGCGAGGCCAGCAGCCCGTTGCCGAGCGCCCGCCGACGGCCGCGGGCGTCCAGGGCCCCGGTGCGGCGGGCGAGGACCGAGGTCGCGCCGGCGGCGACCAGGGCGAAGCAGGCGAAGAGCAGGATGGCCACGAAGGCGCAGGAGCCGATGGCGGCCTGGGCGTCGCGGCCCAGCCACTGGACCGAGGCCTGGTCGATGATCCGGAAGGCGTTGTTCAGCAGGGCCGAGGCGGCCGCAGGCCAGGCCAGCGCGAACAAGGTGCGGAAGGTGACTGGCTGCACACGACCGCCTGGACGAGGCGGTGGCGTATTCAATCAAGGAGAGGCGGTCGAGCTCATCGGGGTGCCCACCGGCACGGAGACCTCGTCGCTGCGGTTGCTGATCATCCGCACCAGGCCGGCCCGCGTGAGCTGGACGTGGATCTCGTCGGCCGAGCCGCGCTGGACCGAGTCGACGTTGACCAGGGTCAGGTCGATGCTGCCCATGCTGCCGAAGTCGGTCGCCGGGTTGCGCACCCAGCCCCGCGGCGTGAACACCACGCTGTCGCTGTTCGCCGCGCCCGAGGGCCCGGCCAGCGGGCTCCACTGCCGCAGGCAGGCGTGGCGCTGCTCGCGGTTGCCCCCCTTGGAGATGACGATGTGCCCCAGGCTGGGATCGTCGTCGACCCCGTCCTCGTCCATGTCCTCGGGCAGCGTGTCCCAGCGGGTCGAGTTGCGGGAGGAGTTGCCGATCTGCTTCAGCCACTCCCCGCCCCAGGTCTCGCCGTCCTCGCAGGAGCCCGGGCTGGAGACCAGCTTCAGGCGGGTCTCGCGGTTGGTGTTGATCGCCAGCTCGCGCAGCTCGACCAGGTCCCCCTGGAGCTGCTTGGCGGCCTTGACGGTCCGGAAGCGGGGGAGCTGCGGGCCCAGGCTGCCGTGCCCGATGATGGCGAGCACGACGATGACGGCCAGGACGACCGCCATCTCCACCATCGTTACACCTCGACGGGCGCGAGACCCCCAGGCCTTCAGAAGACCTCCATCCAGGCCATCGTCGCGGTCCCCAGGAAGGGGTCGCCCATCGCAGCCTTGAAGGCGATGTCGGAGCCCTCCATATCCGCGTTGGCGACTCCGGCGAACACGAAGCCCTTGTCCGAGATCGACGGCTGCGAGACGTAGCTGTCATACTCTTCAAAGGCGGTATCCAGCGCGTCGACCACGCCGTCGCCGTTGGTGTCCATCGCCGGGTCGCAGCTGTCGTAGCTGATGCCGTAGAGCCGCCCGGTCCCGCCCTCGCAGGCGTCGGACTCGGGGACCCAGGTCGAGAAGTAGATTGCTCCCGCGTAGATGATCGGCTCGCCGGTCAGGCCCTCGCCCGGCTCCAGGGTGTAGACGCCGGTAGCGCCGCAGCCGGCCACGGCCTCGACCGTGAAGCTGTCGCAGCTGCTGGGGTTGAGGTCGCGCACCGCGAAGAAGTAGCCGTTGTCCGAGGAGGTCCGGCTGTAGGGCGTGCCGGTCCCCCAGTAGACGCCCAGCGAGCCGTCGCCATGCCAGGAGGTCGTGGCGGCGTAGTACACCTCGGGCCGCTTCGTCAGGCCGCCGTCGTCGACCGGGTCGTAGAAGCGAGCCCAGTCCAGCGCGTCGGGATCGTCCCGATTGAAGCAGGCCTTGTACATGTAGGTGCTGCCGGGATCCGAGATGTAGCCGAGGTCGCCCATCTGGGAGGCCGAGGCCGGGCCGCTGCCGCCCTCGTCGGCCGCCGTGTAGGTCGTGCTGACGGGGAAGTAGACGACGTCGGCGTCGCCGTCGGAGTCCACGTCGACCACGGCGACGGCCGCGCCGATGTAGGCCTGCTCGTAGGCGCCGTCGGAGTCGACGTCGGGGACCGTGGCGTCCACCTGGATGTTGGTGCCGCGCTCGTTCATGTCCTTGCGGGGCCACCCGTCCGAGGTGGCCCAGGGGCCGTCGGCGAGGTTCCAGACGTAGAGGTTGGCCTCGGTCGACTGGTAGCCGCTGGCCGAGGCCCCCTGCGGGACGGCGCGTCCCGAGCCCCAGATGGCGATGTAGCGGTCCGTCGGGTCGGAGGCGTCCTCGGTGTCGCGGATCTGCGCCACCACCGCCCGGCTGACGCCGTAGCCGTGCGCCTCGGGCTCGGTGCGGTCCCACTGCTCCCACAAGAACTTCGGATCCAGCGGGTCGGTGATGTCCAGCGCCATGGTCAGCGGGCCGCCCTTGCCCTGCTGCACGATGAGCACGCGGTGCCACTCGCAGTCGCCCCAGACGCCCGTGCCCGCGTCGATGCTGGTGCACTGCTTCTGGCCGTCGCCGTTGTGGTCGATCCAGACGTCGGTCACGACCGGCGAACCGTCGAAGAGGAAGGTCCGGCCATACAGCATCTGGTCGATGGCCCGACCGGCCCAGGCGGGCTCCTTGTCGCGGTAGAGCAGGTAGCCGGGCATCCAGGCCCAGGCCTCTTCACCGGCCTCGGAGTGGGCGGTGCCTGGCAGATCGTCCAGGTAGAAGGCGTGCAGCATGCCGTCGTTGGCGGCCATGAAGACCATGCGCGGGAAGTCCTCGGCCTGCTGGCGAGCCAGGAACTTCCGGTAGGTCGGCTCCATCGAGTAGGCGTTGTTCAGGCGAGGCTCGACCACGGCGGGAACGCCGTAGGGGGCGTCGCCGAGCTTCCAGTAGCCGCGCTCCTGGGCCAGCCAGCGGAAGGTCGCGTCGGGCCGACCGCGCAGGAAGTCGATCATCTCCTGCAGGTCGCTGCTGTCGATCGCGCAGTCCTCGTTGAAGTCGTACTCGGAGAAGGGCCCGACCGTCGGATCGCAGGCCGTGCTGCCGTAGGCGTCCCACTCCAGCACCGCGTCCCGGGCTGCGCTGTCGCTGGCCACCGCCGTCACGAACTGGCGGTCCATCGGCTGCCGCCGGGTCGTCGAGGAGTCCATCGACAGGCCCGAGACCGTCGCGGCCTCCTCCATGTAGGTGTAGATGTCGCGGTAGCCGACGCCATCGTGGTCGCCAGGGTTGTACTCGCTTCCGGGGACCGGGCGGCTGACCAGCAAGTCACCGCCGTCCCAGACCGCGCCGCCGAACTCCGGCTTGGTCGGATCGTAGATGATCTGCCCGTAGTCGGGATCGTCGGGGTCGACGTTGATCTCGTAGCCGCGGATGTGGCCCTCCGCGAGCGGGTTGTCCCCCGTCAGCTCGTAGAAGGTGTACATCAGGTAGTCGCCCGTCGCGCTGACGATCGGCGTCGAGCGGCTGTAGGTGCCGGTGCGGATGTCCTGGATGATGGTCAGCAGGGAGGAGAGGAGCTCGCTGCTGCTGTTGGCCACGGTGTAGACACCCGCCCCACCGATGACATCCGAGGCGTTGCCGTAGAGGGTCTCGGCCACCATCGGGGAGGCGATGCCGATTCCCGCGGTGTGGACCGTCACGTTCTGCGTGCCCGACAGCGAGCTGTTCAGGTCCGTGTTGTACAGCTTGGCGACGACGTTGTCGTAGAGGCAGAGCGTGTCGGACCCGCTGGAGATGCCGGCGCTGTCGCACTCGATGTCCGGGCTGATGGTCGCCTTCCAGGGACCGGTCACGCTGTTGTCGGCGCGCGGCCGGTCCTTGGCGATGACGATGACGTGGGTCTCCTGGCAGGAGTACTGGATGGGCGCCTCGTCCCAGTCCGCGACGATGCCGTCGCCGTCGTCGTCGACGTCGTCGGCCGCGTCGGTCTCCGAGAAGTAGTTCTGCCCCAGGTCTTCGAGCACCTCGGCGAAGTTGCGCACCGCCACGCCGGAGCCCGAGACCGTGTCCAGCGCCGCCATCATCTCGGCGTAGCTGCTGCCCAGGGGAGCGATCGGGTAGTAGTCGTCGCTGCCCGAGCTGCTGCTGGTCCCGACCACGCCGTACCGGGCCCAGTCGTAGTGCTGGACCACCTGCCCGATGGCCGCCTTGACCGTCTCCAGGCAGGTCTCGGTGGAGACCGTGTCGCAGGGCAGGTCCATGTCCTCGCTGCGATCGATGATGAAGAGGATGTTCGGCGCCGCGTACTCGCCGGTCGACAGGTACTCCTCGCCCGTCGCCGAGGAGGCCGCCCGGGCCGCGGTGGGCAGCAGGGCGAGCAGCACGGTGGCCACCGGGAGGAGCAGGTGTCGGGAGCTTCGGTTCATGGCTGTCCCCTTCTCTTCAGTGCGCATCGGGCGTCGCGTTCTCATCGGACCACGCACGGGCCGCGGATCACCTTGCGGAAGATGCCGGCGGTGGTGGCCTGGGTCTCGTTGATGTTCGAGTAGCTGGCGTCCTGCATCCGGGCGGTCGAGACCATCTCCCAGTAGTCGCTCCGGAACTGGTTCTTGCCCAGCTCGGTGGAGTACCCGGGGGGGGGGTTGCCGCAGCGCAGGTAGGAGGCCTCGACCCAGTACACGCCCAGGTTGTGGGCGTAGGAGAGGCCGCCGAAGCTGGCCTCGGCCTCGGTCGCCTTGACGTAGGGGCCGAAGGTGTCGGGCCCCGTGTCGAGCCCCTCGTTGGCCGGAGGCTCGTGCTGGAGCTGCCAGCGGGCGTGATCGTTGCCCGCAGAGGCGGTGTTCATCACCATCATGTGCTTGCGGTTGTGGATCGCGATGCGCTGGTCCACTCCGGCCACCGACAGCGAGGTGGCGCCGACGACGGCGATGACCGCCATCAGGATCAGCGCGACCAGCATGACGTAGCCGCCACGGTCGCCGCGTCGGGTGTGGATCATGGGACGCTCCGGGCTCACAGGTTGGCCTGGGCGCGCAGGTTGCGCACGGTGACCTCGGTGGTCAGCACCTGCCGATAGTAGCCGTCCGGATCCGCGCTGACCGAGTGGTTGGCCAGGCTGGGCTGTGAATTCTGGTAGAGGTCGCCCGGGTCCTCCCGCGAGCTGCGCACCAGCAGGTGCATGCGCACCATCTGCACCGCGCTACCCTGGTCGGTGGTGATGGAGTCCACCCAGGTCGCGGCGCTGTCCGAGCAGTCGTCGATGTTGCCATCCCCGTCGGCGTCCAGCAGGCAGTACTCGAACTGCATGTCCTCGACGTTCTCGACCAGCGGGATGTCGTCGTCGCTGGGCCAGTTCAGGTTCAGGTCCAGCATCAACACCGGCTTCTCGGAGGTCCCCGGGCCGGGCACGCCGTCGTCCGCGTCGATGTAGAAGGTCATCACCTGGGCCTTCGAGCAGTACATCGCCGGCGAGATGTTCTCGCCCACCGGGCAGGCCCCCACGAAGTCGGCGTTGGAGGTGCCGTCGTAGACGCCCATCGATCCCGAGGCGGTCGGCGGCGAGGAGATGACCCACAGGTAGGTCCGCATTCCACCCAGCGAGGCGTAGTCCATGCACATGATCATCTCGTCGGCGACGTACTCACCCAGCCGCTCGCCGTAGTCCCGGACGCCGGCCGGGAACTGCAGCTCGGTCGTCTCGCAGTTGGCCAGGAAGGACGAGTTGGTCGCCAGCGCCAGGGCCGAGTCCCCGTAGACCACGGTGATCGCGTCCGAGCCATCGCCGCCGGTCCAGGCGTCGTAGGACATCACGACCGGCAGGTCGTTGTCGGTGTCGTCGCTGTGCCCCAGGTAGCCGACCACCCGGCCGCTGGTGCCGTAGCCGGCCATGCGAACGCTGCGGGTGATGATGTCGGTGGCGAAGCGCTGGTTCTGGTGGATCTCCATCTGGAGGTCCTGGTAGAGGAACTGCCGGGTCTGCACCGTGAAGAGCGTGTAGAGCCCCGTCACCACCATGCTGGCGATGACGATGGCGATCAGCAGCTCGATCATCGTGAAGCCGGAGCGCCCGCGCTGCCGCATGGAGATCCTGTGCAGGGAGGTCGAGTCCATCACGAATCCCGGAAGCGGTAGGAGGCGATGGTCGTTCCCCGCCACTGGTTGAAGGCGCGGTCCTGGTAGACGCAGCGAACCCGCAGCCGGACCCAGGTGTTGTCGCTGTCCATGGCCTCCGCCTGCCAGCTGACCCAGTACCCGGCCGCGGTCGTGGCCACCGCCCGGTTCTGGGAGTCGACCGGGCCGCCGGTGCCGGTCCCGGCGTCGTGCAGGTTGAGCAGGGTCTCCCAGGGGCTGCTGGCGGAGGTGGGGTCCGCGCCCACGTCGACCAGCGCCGTCGGGGTGGCCACCGAGGTCCAGGGAACGGACTGGAGCTGCTCCATCTTGAGCTGCGCCAGGTAGGTGCAGTCGGTCATCTTGCGCGCGTGCATGTTGGAGCGCACAGCCTGGCTGTGGAAGCCGAACATGACGATCAGCGAGAAGCCCAGCAGCGCGCTGGCGATGAGCGCCTCGATCAGCGTGAATCCAGCGCGGCCGCGCGAAGAGCGCGTCCGGAGGACTCGAGAGCGGGAGGTGGAGGGGAGCAGGCTCATGGGGGTAGGGGCTTCCTGTGGGTGTTCATCATAGCAAAAAACGTTCCGTTCCACGGAGAGGCGTCGGCCGGAGATCGTCCCCCAATACCCGACCCCAAGTGTGAACTTTCTTCCCAGCTGAGCGGGAAGTATTTTCCTAGTTGGAGGCAGCGGGCGGGGCGTCGAGGCGGGGCGGGCAGGCGTCCTCGATGCTCCCGCGGGCCCGCCCGACCAGGCGCCCGACCTCGTTCAGGGTCGGCAGGCGCACCCCCGTCTGCCGGGCATCGGTCACCGCCAGGTCGGCGGCGTCCAGCCAGGCGCGCAGGGCCGTGGCGCTCTCCTCGCAGTCCGGCTGGCCGCGCATCCCCTCGATCCGGCCCACCACCGAGGCGACCAGGATCCGGGCCCGCAGCAGGCTCAGCAGGGCCCGCGTCCGGGTCGGGGCGTCACGAAGCGTCAAGCCCTCGTCGACCACCGCCAGGGCCTCCTCCAGGCGGCGCTGGCGCAAGCGCGCCTCGGCCAGCCCCACCCGGTACTCCGCCTCGTCGGGGAACCTCGCGACCAGCGCCTCGTAGCGGGCGGCCCCCCGGTCGACCTCGCCCTCGGCCAGCTCCAGCAGGCCCCGGCTGGCCTGCAGCTTGGGGTCGGCAGGGTCGAGCGCCTCGGCCCCCTCCAGGATCTCCCGGGCCTTGGAGAGCTCGCCCTTGCCCATCTTCACGCTGGCAAGCCCTCGGAGGCAGCCCAGGGCCGCCGCGTCGATCTCCACGCAGCGCTGGAAGGCCGCCTCGGCCGCGGCCTGCTGGCCGGCGACCTGGTAGGTCCAGCCCAGGCCCTCCAGCGCCCCCAGGTGCAGCGGGTCCAGGGCGGCGGCCTTGCGGAAGCCGGCCTCGGCCACGGCGAGGTCGTGGGCGTCGAGCGCCTCGCGGGCGGAAGCGACCTGGCGGTCCGGATCCTGCTGCCAGAGGTATCCACCAAGCAGCAGGGCCAGGCCCCCCAGGCCCGCGGCCAGGGCGATCCAGCGTCCCCGGCTCATCCTTCCTCCAGCCCATAGTCGCGGATCTTGTAGACCAGGGCCTTGTAGGAGAGGTCCAGCAGCCGCGCAGCCTGGCTGCGGTTGCCCCCGGTGCGGGCCAGCGCGGCGGCGATCAGCCGACGCTCCAGCGCCGCGCTGTGGCGCTTGATCGAGAGGTCCTGCTCCTCCAGGTCCCCACCCTCGGGGCCGAAGCCCGCCGAGCGCAGCTCGACCGGCAGGTCCGCGGCCTCGATCAGCGAGCCGGAGGCCATCAGGACTGCCCGCTCCAAGGCGTTCTCCAGCTGCCGCACATTGCCCGGCCAGGAGCCCGCCATCAGCAGCCTGGAGGCCTCCTCGCTCAGGCCCCGGACCGGCCGACCCAGCCGGCGGGAGGCCCGCTCGATCAGGACCTCGGCCAGCAAGGGGATGTCCTCGACCCGCTCGCGCAGCGGAGGGATGCGGACCCGCACCACGTTGAGCCGGTAGAAGAGGTCGCTGCGGAAGCGGCCGGCGGCGACCTCCGACTCGAGCTCGCGGGCCGTCGCCGCCACCACCCGCGCGTCGACCGCCAGGTCGCGGGTCCCGCCCACCCGGCGCACCCGCCCGTCCTCCAGCACCCGCAGCAGCTTGGCCTGCAGGCCCAGCGGCATCTCTCCGATCTCGTCGAGCAGCAGGGTCCCGCCGTCGGCCTGCTCGAAGAGCCCCGGGTGGGCGCGGACCGCGCCGGTGAAGGCCCCGCGCTCGTGGCCGAAGAGCTCGCTCTCCAGCAGGGCCTCGGGGATGGCGCCGCAGTTGACCGAGATCATCGGCCGCTCGCGGCGCGGGCTGACCCGATGGATCCAGCGCGCCAGCAGGCCCTTGCCGGTGCCCGACTCGCCGCTGAGCAGGACGCTGGCCTGCGCTCCGGCGACCTGGCGGGCCTCCTCCAGCAGGGTGCGCATGGCGGCGGAGCGACCGATGATCTCGCCGGGCACGGCGCGGGCGAGCTCCTCCCGCAGGGCCCGGTTCTCGACGACGAGGTGGTGCTTGTCCAGCGCCTTGCGCACCGTCCGGAGGATCTCGGCGCGCTTGAGCGGCTTGGTCAGGAAGTCGAAGGCGCCTTCTTTCATGGCCTCGACCGCGGTCTCGACCGTTCCGAAGGCGGTCAGCAGGACCACTTCGAGCTCGGGCTCGACGGCGCGGGCCGCCCGCATCAGCTCCAGGCCGTCCATTCCCGGCATCTTCAGATCGGTCAGCACCAGGGCCGGGCGCTCCTCGCGCAGCCGCTGCATCGCCTGGCGGCCGTCCTCGGCGTGGCGCACATCGTAGCCCTCGCGCACCAGGATGCGCTCCAGGGCCAGCCGGTTGGCCTCTTCATCGTCGACGACGAGGATCAGGGGTCCAGAGGGGGGGCGATCGGTCATGGCGGCGTCCCTGGGGAGGGCCGACAGGGTAACGTCAGCCGAAACAAGCAGCCGGCCCCGGGGGCCTCGACCAGGCTGAGCCGGCCGCCCGCCTCTTCCAGCTCCTGCCGGGTGATGGCCAGGCCCAGGCCGGTGCCCTTGACCTTGGTGGTGTAGAAGGGCTCGAAGACGCGCTCCACATCAGGCTGGGCGATGCCCGGTCCGTCGTCCTCGACCTCGACCTGGATCTCCTCCGCCTGGGGCGAATACGGCAGCAGCCGGACGTGGACCCGGCGCGCCCCGGCCTCGACCGCGTTGCGGACGAGGTTGCGCACCGCGGCGCGCAGCGTGTCGCCGGGGAGCTCCATCACGCCGGTCTCCTCGCCCTCCAGCAGGACCTGGGCGCCGGCCCGCCGCCACAGCTCCTCTTCCGTGCGCAGCACCCCCTCCAGCAGGGCCCGCGGGCTCTCGCTGGTCGGCTCGGGCGCGCGGCGGCGGGAGAGGTCGAGGTAGCGGGCGGTGACCTGCTCCAGGCGGGCGATCTCGGTCGAGATCGTGGCCAGGCAGGCCTCGGCCTCGGGCCTCCCGACGACCTCCTCGGCCAGCAGCTCGGCGTGCAGGCTCATGGCGTTGAGGGGGTTGCGGACCTCGTGCGTGACCTGGGCGAGCATCTGGCCGACCAGGGCGAGGCGCTCGGTCCGGGCGAGGCGGCTGCGGTCCTGGACCCGCTCGGTGACGTCCTCGCCGACGATCAGCCGCCCCTCGGCCCCGAAGGCGGCCAGCTCCAGCTCGTGGATGCGCTCGTCGCGGACGACATGCTCGTGGCGGCCCAGCGGCAGCTCGCGCAGCCAGTCGGGCAGGGGCTGACCCACCTCCAGCCCCCACAGCCGACCCGCGGCCGGGTTGGCCGAAGCCACCCGCCCGTCCTCGACCAGCACGACGCCGGCGTGGATCGCGTCGAGGATCGAGCGCAGCCGCAAGGAGAGGCGATCCAGGGCCGCCGCGCGCTCGCTGAGGCGGCGGTCCCGCTCGGCCACAGCCTCGGCCATGGCGCCGAACTCGCGGGCCAGCAGGCCGACCTCGTCGACCCGCTCGGTCGCCAGGCCGCCGGGCTGCTGCCCCGCCGCCAGCCGCTGGACCTGCTCGGTCAGGCGGGCGACGGGCTGGAGGCTGAGGATGGCCGCCCCCGCCATCAGGCCGGCCATGGCGATCGCCAGCAGGCCCGCGGCGCCGCCGACGGTCAGGGCCCGCCGCTGGGCCTCGGCGGTGCGCTCGGCGACGCGCTGGATGCGCGACTCCACCAGGGCCGCGAGATCCCCGGAGGTGCCGACCAGCTGCGTGCGGATCAGGGCCAGGTCCGCCTGCGCCCTGGCCTCGCCCCCCTCCTCGGCGGCGACGGCGCTGGCCCAGGCGTCGACCGCCTCCTCGTAGGCCTGGGCCTGGGCCTCGATCGCCGAGAAGGCGCGCAAGCAGGCCTCGATCGCGGCGGCGTCGGCGGGGTCGACCGTGCCGACCAGCGCGCCCTCCGTACCCGTGCCGGTGAGGGCCGCCTGGGCCACCGTGCGCCCGGCCCGCGCCGCCTCTTCCAGGCTGGCGCGGTGCAGGGCGGCGCTGGTCCTCGCCCCCGCGACGGGGCGTCCGATGTCGCGGGGCACGCTGTCCCTCAGCCCGGCGGCCTGAGGACCCGTGTCCCGCGAGAGGCGCTCCTGCTCGCGGTCGAGCTGGCGGGCGGCGGCCTCCAGCCGCGCGGCGACGTCGGCGAGGGGCAGGTAGCCGAGGTCCAGGACGGCGATGCCCCGCCCGACCTCCTGGAGCTGGGTGTAGGTGTAGCCGAAGGCCCCCACCCAGGAGGCCAGGGAGAGCACGAAGGCGGCCAGGATGCGCCAGCGGATCGAGCGGCGGGCGCTGAGCGAGGCGGGCGGCGCCACGCGGGTCTGCTCAGCCCCCGCCGGCCGAGCCGGGCCCGGTGAGCACGACCGCGCCGGGCCGGCCGGTCACCAGCGGGGCGTAGCCCTCTTGCGCGGTCAGCACGACGACATCGTCGGCCTGCAGGTCCAGGTCGGCCCGCGCCCACACCACCGTCAGGTCGGGCGAGCGCAGCTCGACCTTGTGGGGGCCGGCGCCGACGCCCTCGACCCGGACGGGGTGGTGTGAGGACAGGACCGCGACCCGCGCTCCGTCCAGGACCAGGGCGAAGCGCTGGCCGCGCGCGGCTCGCAGCTCCAGCACCGGCGCGGTCTCCAGCTCGGCGACGGGCTGGGTGCTGAGGCTGGTCGCGCCGACGTCGAGGGCGACGGTGCCATCGGCGGGGATCTGTACCTTGACCAGGTCGACCCGCTCGCCACGCTGGACGCGAAGATCCACAGAGCCGGGCGAGAGGCCGGGGACCCGCATCGCGACCGCCCCCCAGGTGGAGAGCAGCGGCGCCGTGCCTACGCTGACCTCGATGGGCACCTGGGAGCGCACCAGCAGGTCGCCGGCCCAGCCGGGGGCCGTGAGCAGGAGCGCAGACAGGAGGAAGGAAAGGACCACGGGAACCTCGGGGCTGGCCTGGGCCGGTGAGATAACCCACGGGCCAACCCCATGGTCCGAGGTGACGTCGAGCCGCTACCGTGCTAGCCGCCTGCGTTGTTCCGGGTCCGACGGGCCCACCCTCTGCTTCAGGAGTCTCCGATGCGCATCTCCCTCCCCTCCTCCCTCGTCCTCGTGCTGGCCGCCGCGCTGGCGGCCTGCGACGGGGGCGCCAAGACCGACGCCACCCCCGGCGCCGCCGGCACCGCTGGAAGCACCACCACCGCGGTGGACATCGGCGACACCATCGCCCAGGTCAACGGCGTCCGGGTCGGCTCCAAGGAGTTCGAGGAGGCCGCGGCCCGCAAGACCCCCGAGTCCGGCGACGTCCTCAGCCCGGCCGAGCGACAGGCCGTCCTCGACCAGCTGGTCGAAGAGAAGCTGCTCTACAAGGCCGCCCTCGACCGCGGCCTGGATCGTGACCCCAAGGTGCAGAAGGTGATGGTCAACACCCTGCTGCGCGAGGTCGTCTACGCCAATGTGCGCAACAGCGACTTCTCCGACGAGCTGCTCCAGGCCTACTACGAGGCCAACAAGGACGAGTTCGTCGTGCCCGAGAAGGTGCAGATCCGCCGCATCCTGATCAAGGTCAAGGAGGATCGGACCGACGAAGCCGCCAAGGCCGAGGCCGACCGCATCCGGGCCGAGGTCGTCAAGAACCCCGACTCCTTCAAGGACCTCGCCGCGCAGTTCAGCGAGGACCCCTACCGCCGCCGCGGCGGTGACGTCGGCTTCATCGCCGCCACCGGCAAGCCCGGCCTGGACGCCGAGGTCGTCGCCAAGGCCTTCACCCTGAACGTGGGCGACGTCTCCGAGGTCTTCAAGTCCGCCGACGGCTACAACATCGTCATGGTGGCCAACAAGCGCGAGCGGGTCGAGCGCACCTTCCAGCAGATGAAGGGCAGCGTCCTGCGCAAGGTCAAGAACGACAAGCTCAAGGAGCTGTACGACGGCTACGTCGCCGAGCTCAAGGCCAGCGCCAAGATCGACATCGACACGGCCCGCGTCGACGCCATCGAGATCAGCCCGGCCAAGCGGCCCATGACCCCCGGGCTGACCCCCGAGGCTGGCCTCAACCTCGACGTCGAGGGCCCCGGCGCCCTGCACGGCGGCGAGGGCGACGAGCACTGATGTTCGGCCTCGCCCTGTCGCTGCTCCTGGCCATCACGCCCGCCCGCGCCGGCGTGGTGGACCGCGTGGCCGCCGTGGTCAACGACAAGGTCGTGACCCTGTCCGAGGTCTACGAGCTCGGCAGCACCTTCATCGAGCAGCAGGCCGAGAAGGGGCAGCGCCGCGCGGGCGAGCTGGAGGTGCTGGACACGCTGATCCAGCGCCGCCTGATCACCCAGGAGGTCGAGCGGCTGGGCATGGATCCGACCGAGTCGGATGTTGACCGGGCCATCGACGAGATCGCCCGCCGCAACACCCTGGACCGCGACACCCTGCGGACCGAGGTGGAGCGCTCGGGCATGACCTGGACCCAGTACCGGGCCGAGCTGCGCGAGAGCCTGCGCGAGCAGCAGTTCACCAGCTACATCGTGCAGACCCGCATCGCCGTCGACGAGGACCAGCTCCGCGACGCCTACCGGCGCATGCTGAGCGAGCGGACCGGCGAAGAGGTGGTCCAGCTCCTGGCCTTCGTCCGCATGCTGCCCGCCGGGGCCGATGAGGCCGCGGTGGCTTCGGTCCTGGCCGAGGCCAGCGCCGGGGCCGCCCGGGTCAACGGCGGTGAGCCCTTCGCCCTGGTGGCCCGCGAGCTCGACCAGGCCTCGTTCGGCGCGCAGGATGGCCAGATGGGCAGCTACACCAAGGGCGAGCTGTCCGAGGCGCTGGACCAGGCGGCCTTCAGCACGCCGGTGGGCACGGCCAGCGCGCCCATCCTGACCGAGCGCGGGGTCTTCGTGCTCTACCCAGCCGAGCGCGGCCTGCCCCCGCCTCCTCCCTTCGAGGAGCTGCGGGACGAGCTCCAGAACCGGGTCTACGCCGCTCGCATCGACGACGAGATCGAGCAGTGGACGCAGTCGGCCAGGCGCCAGGCCTCGATCGAGATCAAGCTCCAGGCTCAATGACGGGCCCGCTGCTGCTGACGCCGGGGATGGGCATCGGCCCCGAGGTCAGCCTCGCGGCCCTGGCCGCACGGCCCGAGCTCTGGCCGCGGGTGGTGCTGATCGGGGGTTCCCAGGCGCTCTACGCCGTGGGCTCCCCTCTGCCCCTCATCCCCGTCCCCTCCCCTCGGCCCGTCGACGCCGGCCNNAGGCCGAGCCGGTCGAGGTGGCCGCGATCCGGCTCGGCGCCCTGGCCTGCCTCAGAGGCCAGGCTCACGCCCTGATCACGGGGCCGATCCACAAGGCCCGGCTGGCGGCCCGCGGCTTCGCCTGGCTGGGCCACACCGATCTGCTGGGCGATCTCTGCGGGGCGCGCCCGGTGATGGCCTTCGTCGGCGGACGCTTCGGGGTCGCCCTGGTCACGGTCCACCTGCCCCTCTCGGCGGTCCCGGCGGCCATCCGCGCCGAGGCGGTCGAGCACACCGTTCGGGTCGCGGCCCTGGCCTGGCGGGATCAGCTCGGCGTCAAGGCCCCCCGCGTCGGCGTCTGCGGGCTGAACCCCCACGCGGGCGAGGACGGGCTGCTCGGACGGGAGGAGATCGAGCAGATCGCCCCTGCCTGCGAGCGGTTGCGCCAGGAGGGCTGGGAGCTGCGGGGCCCAATCTCGGCCGAGACGGCCATGATGGAGGCGATGGCGGNNGCGATGTACCACGACCAGGGCCTCGCCCCGCTCAAGGCGGTCGACTTCGGGCGCACCGTCAACTGGACGCTGGGCCTGCCGATCCTGCGGACCAGCGTCGATCACGGCACGGCCGATCACCTCGTCGGCACCGGGCAGGCGGACCCCTCCAGCATGGGGGCGGCCCTGGATCTGGCGGTCCGGCTGCGGCCTCCTGTCATTCTGTGACGCAAGGGCGGCGCCGCCTCCGCTAGACTGCACGCAGGAGGTGTCCATGTGGCTGGCCCTGTTCCTGGCGTGCGGTAGCGCCGACGTCGAAGGCGATGATCCTGGAGAGTGCTCGGACGGCGCCGACAACGACGTCAACGGCTACTTCGACTGCGCCGATCTGGGCTGCAAGGGCAGCCCCGACTGCGAAGAAGCAGACACCGACACCGACACCGACACC
>DDSR01000428.1 GCA_002343455.1 Deltaproteobacteria bacterium UBA2385
GTGTCGGTGTCCGTGTCGCCCTCGGTCGGGGTCCCCGTGTCGTCGTCCACGGCCTTGGGATCCTCGAAACACGCCCCCAGGGACAACACGGTGACGAGAGAGAGGGCAGTGCGGTTCATGGGCGACTCCTGGGCGCGTCGCAGCCTAGCCGATGGCGAGGCGTTGATCACCTGCTTCGGGCTCCGGAAATGGGGATACCACTCCCCGCTGGAGGTCCCCCATGTCCGCCCCTCTCTCCCTCTCCTCGGCCTTCGACTCCGGCAACATCGAGCTGCTCGCCCCGATCGGCCCTCCCGGGCCGGACGGTGTCGTGGAGCTCCGCCTCGCCATTCGCCCGGACGCGCCCAGCGGCCACTACCAGTGGTTCCACTTCCGCGTGTCCGGGGCCCGCGGGCAGACCCTGCGCCTGCGCATCGAGAACGCCGCCGGTGCGAGCTACCCGCCTGCCTGGTCCGGCAGCCGCGCGGTCTTCAGCCTGGACCGCCAGCGCTGGGAGCGCGCCGAGACCCGCTACGAGGGCGGGCAGCTGATCATCACCCATACTCCCGGGGCCGACGCCTGCTGGTTCGCCTACTTCGCTCCCTACAGCCTGGAGCGCCACCAGGACCTGATCGCCCGCTGCCAGGCCAGCGGCCGAGCCCGCCACCGGGTGCTGGGCCGGAGCGTCGAGGGTCGGGACCTGGACGCCCTCGTCGTCGGGCAGGGACCTCGCTCGCTGTGGCTGATCGCTCGCCAGCACCCCGGCGAGAGCATGGCCTCCTGGTGGATGGAGGGCCTCCTCGGGCGGCTGCTCGATTCCGACGACGCCCTCGCCCGTGCCCTGCGCGAACGCGCCACCCTGCACATCGTGCCCCTGATGAACCCCGACGGCGCCTACCGCGGCCACCTCCGCACCAACGCCGCCGGCGCCGACCTCAACCGCCAGTGGGCCGATCCCAGCCCCTCGCTCAGCCCGGAGGTCCTGGCCGTGCGCGAGGCCATGGATCAAGCCGGCGTCGACCTCTGCCTGGATGTCCACGGAGACGAGGCCCTGCCCTATGTCTTCCTCAGCGGGGCCGAGGGCATCCCGGGCTGGACGGCGCGGCTGGCGGAGCTGCAAGAGCGCTTCGCGGCGGCCATGCAGCGGGCCAACCCCGACCTGCAGCGGGTCCACGGCTACCCCGTCGACCCGCCCGGCGGGGCCACCATGACCATGTGCACCACCGCGGTCGCCCAGCGCTTCGACTGCCTCGCCCTGACACTGGAGATGCCCTTCAAGGACAACGCCGACGCCCCCGACCCCGTGCAGGGCTGGAGCCCGGGGCGCTGCGAGCGCCTGGGGGCCTCCGCGGTTGACGCGCTGATGGCCGTCGTCGGCGAGCTGCGCTGAGGCTCAGCCGCCGTACTCCTGCTCGTAGTCCACCAGCGCGGCCTTCACGACCGCGTGGGCCGAGGCGGCGCCCTCGATGCGGTCGGCCTTGACCGAGGGGGCCTCACCGGGGGCCAGCTTGTAGGTTTCGAAGTAGTGTCGCAGCCGCCCGACCAGCAGCGGGTGCAGGTCCGCGACCTCCTCCACGCCCTCGTAGAAGGGGTCGTTGTGCAGGACCGCGATCAGCTTGTCATCGGCCTCGCCCCGATCGATCATCCGGATGACACCCACGACCCGGGCCGTCAGCAGCACCTCGGCCCGGGTGATCGGTCGCTCGCTGAGCACGCAGATGTCCAGCGGGTCGCCGTCGCCGATCTCGGCCCCGGCCAGGGCGGCCGTGCGTGGCCCGCACCAGGTCCGCGGCACGAAGCCGTAGAGCGCGGGAGGCAGCGAGTTGGTCTTCTGCGGGCGGTCTACCCGCAGGTAGCCGGTCTCCTTGTCGATCTCGTACTTGACCGGGTCGGAGGGGGTGATCTCGATGTAGGCGTTGAGGAGGCGGGGGGCCTCGGGGCCGACGGTCAGGCCGTGCCAGGGGTGCGGGCGCCAGCGGTAGAAGGGCTTGGGGAAGGACATGAAACCTCCGCCGCCCCTCTACACTGCGGACCTCGTGCGCGCCCGCTCAGCGCCGCCGTCGCCCGGCCAGGAGCAGGCCCGGCAGCAGGGCGAGCAGCGAGGCCGCGCCGCCAGCCTGGCAGCCGCAGCCGCCCTTGGGCTCCCCGTCGGGGTCGGCCCCGCCAGTCCCGCCGTCGGCCCCGCCAGTCCCGCCGTCTGCCGAGCCGCCATCGGTCCCGCCGTCTGCCGAGCCGCCGTCGGTCCCGCCGTCAGCCGAGCCGCCGTCGGTCCCGCCATCGCCAGCGCCCCCATCTGTGGCGCCCCCATCGGTCCCGCCCCCGTCTCCGCTGCTGGCCTCCTCCCAGCTCAGCTCCAGGGACAGCAGCCGGACCCGACCTTCGGCCCCGAAGACCAAGCCCTCGGCCTCGGCCACCACGGCCTCCAGCGCCGGGCCATCGTCCATGGCGACGCTGAGGCGCTCGCCATCCCAGGTGAAGCCCAGCTCCAGCTCGGCGCCGGGGGCAGGCTCGGTCTCGGCCCAGGCCAGCCGCTCCAGGCCGGTGTCGTAGGAGTAGGCGTTGAAGACCATCGTGTAGGTGTTCCCGTCGAGCACGATCGAGGGCCCCTGGACGTAGCCGCTGCTCCATGGCGCCCAGTCCTTGACGATGTCGGGGGTCGTCTCCAGCTCCCAGATCGTCATGTCCCCGTCCGAGCGGATGTAGCAGAGGGCGTCGGCGCAGTTGTGCCAGCCCTCGATGCCATAGGGCGTCTGGACCAGGCCCGGGCACTCCAGCCGCCCGGCCTTGTCGGTGAAGGCCCCGTGCTTCGTCCAAGAGAGCCCGTCCGCGCTGGTGGCGTAGCCGGTCGGCCCGTAGTGCTCGTCGCCGACGGTGCCGTAGTAGAGCATATGCCAGCCCCCGTCCTCGGTCCGGATCACCTCGGGGCAGCGCAGCGAGTCCTCGTCGAAGTCGCCGCTGGCCCCCAGGTCGAGCAGGACCCCCTGCTTCGTCCAGGACAGCCCGTCCTCGCTCTCGGCGCCGCAGATGCGGTTGCCGACATTGTTCTGGTAGCAGGCCAGGTGCATCTGCAGGCCGCCGTCGTCGTCGACCGTCACCGTCGGCATGTGGTTGTGGACGCCGTCGTAGCCGGCCCCGTAGTCGATGGTGATCACCGGGTTGTCGGCGTGGCGGGTCCAGCGGACGGTGTCGGTGGAGGTGGCCAGCCCGACCTGCCGGTAGCCGTAGCCGGGGCTCATGATCCCGGACCAGAACAGCCACCAGGCGCCCTCGTAGACCAGCAGATCGGCGTGCAGCATGCCGCCCGTCTCCCAGTAGTCGGCGCCCAGCTCGATGACGGGCTCCTCTCGCACCTGCCACAGGCGGTGGCCGTGCGGGAAGGGCAGGCTGCCCTCGCCCAGAGTGATCCCGCCGCCCGCCCTGTAGTCGGCCTTCCAGCTGGCGGCCCCCAGCCCCAGCTCGAAGCTCCCCTCCTCGACCACCAGCCGCAGGGTCCCCTCCGCCGAGGTCAGCGCGGCGAGGTCGAGCCGAGCCTCTTCGTCGGCCAGGACCAGGGCGCCGTCGGCCAGCGTGCCGCCGCTGATCGGGCCGCGATCGGCGGAGAGGTCGAGGGAGAGCGAGCCGGCGAGGGCGGTGGCGCCAAGGAGGAGGGGGGTCATGGGGTCTCCAGAGGCGGAATATAGCGAGAGGCGGGGCTGCCCATGACACGAACCGCCTCCCCGCCCCT
>DDSR01000047.1 GCA_002343455.1 Deltaproteobacteria bacterium UBA2385
GAGCGCCTCGTGCAGCGACTTGTACGAGTCCTTCAGGTGGACGTACTTGCCGACGATGCCGATCTTCACGGCGCCCTTCTGCGGCTTGGTGAAGCGCTCGACGGTGCGGTGCCACGGCCCGAGATCGGGCTGGCGGCACCAGATGTTGAGCAGCTCGGTGAGCTTCTCGTCGACGCCCTCGGCGTGCAGGGCGAGCGGCAGCTCGTAGATGCACTGCACGTCGACCGCCGAGATCACGCAGTCGACCGCGACGTTCGAGAAGAGCGCGATCNNCGAGTGCTGGGTGGGCTTGGTCTTCAGCTCGCCGGCCGTGGCGATGAAGGGCACGAGCGTGACGTGCACGCTGACCGCGTTCTGCGCGCCTGCCTCGATCTTGAGCTGGCGGATCGCCTCGAGGAAGGGCAAGGACTCGATGTCGCCGACCGTACCGCCGATCTCGACGATCGCGACGTCGACCCCCTCGCAGGCCGCGCGCACGCGCGCCTTGATCTCGTCGGTGACGTGCGGGATCACCTGCACCGTCGCGCCCAGGTACTCGCCGCGGCGCTCTTTCTCGATGACCGACTCGTAGATGCGGCCAGTCGTGAAGTTGTTCTGGCGCGTCATGCGCGCCTTGGTGAAGCGCTCGTAGTGGCCGAGGTCGAGATCGGTCTCGGCGCCGTCGTCGGTGACGAAGACCTCGCCGTGCTGGTAGGGGCTCATCGTGCCCGGGTCGACGTTGATGTAGGGGTCCATCTTGACGTTGGTGACCCGCACGCCCCGGGCCTCCAGCAGGGCCCCGATGGCCGCGGCGGACAGGCCCTTGCCGAGGGAGGAGAGCACCCCGCCGGTGACGAAGATGTACTTCATGCTGTGGTTTCGGGTCTTGCGCATGGGATGACTCGGCAGAGTGGGGGGATTCAGGAGGGGCGGATCAGGGTGCGGACAAGGGCGAGATCCTCGGGCGTGTCGACCGAGGGAGAGTGGCGGTCCAGGGGCACGATCCGCAGGGGGCGCCCGTGCTCCAGCAAGCGTAGCTGCTCCAGCCTCTCCAGCTGCTCGAGGCGGCCGGGGGGCAGCGAGGCGAAGTCCAGCAGCGCCTCGACCCCGAAGGCGTAGAGGCCCAGGTGCAGCCGATAGGGACCGCCTGCGGGGATCGGCGCCCGCGAGAAGTACAAGGCGTCGCCCTGCTGGTCGGTGACGACCTTGACCCGGGCCAGCGAGGCGGGGTCCCCCAGCAGGGGGGCCGAGGCCGTGCTGCGAAGCACGCCGGGCTGGTCGAGGGCTTCGAGCACCGCGTCGATGCTGTCTGGGTCGATCAGCGGCTCGTCGCCTTGCACGTTGATCACCCGGGCCCGCGCGGGGAGCCCCAGCCGCCGGACGGCCTCGGCGACACGATCGGTCCCGCTGGGGTGTCCAGGGTCGGTCAGAAGCGCCTCGGCTCCAGCGGCCTGGGCGGCCTCGGCGATGCCGGCGTCGTCGGTGGCGACGACCACCCGCCCGACCCGCCTCGCCCGAGCACAGCGCTCCACCACCCAGGCGATCATCGGCCGCCCCCCGATGTCCAGCAGGGGCTTGCCGGGGAGCCGCTGGGCCGCCAGGCGGCTGGGGATGATCGCGATGGCCGCGCCCGTGCTCACGTCGAGGGCTCCCGAGGGAGGGTTCGGGACGGCCACGCAGACCGGCCCGTGCAGCCATCGCACATCCCGGCCCGGACGTCAACCCGAAGGAAGCGGCCGGTCAGCGCGCCTTGGGCTCGACCACCCGCACCAGGTTGCGGAGCGTCTGGCTGACGCCCTGTCGGACCTGCTGGTTGACCAGGAGCTGCGGGACCCGTCCGATGCGGGTCAGGACCGAGAGCCGGACCTTGGTCCCACCCTCGTGCGGGGAGGTCCGCCACTCGACCTCCATCGCCTCGATCATGGAGTCGCCCTGGACCAGGGTCTCCTTGAAGCCGGTCGCCGTCGGGCAGCGCCGAACGGTGTACTTGAGCGGCTCGGTCAGGCCGCGGGTGGTGATGTGCACCAGCTGGCAGGGAGCGTCATCCTCGATGCGATGCGAGATGATGTCCTTGCTCATCGACATCGCCAGCGAGGTGTCGGCCAACACCGCCCGCACCTGGTCGGCGTCCATGCGGACCACCACGTCCTGCGAGACCTCGTCGGAGGCGCTCGCCAACGACGGGGAGACCAGCAGAGCCCAAGCCAGGATCGTCGTATGCGTCTTCACGTTACCCCTCACCGACACCTGTCAGTAAGCCGGCCAAGGGGCAGCCGCAAGACGGCCCGGACCCAGAATCAGCGCTTGCTGAACTGGAAGCGCTTGCGGGCGCCCGGCTGTCCGTACTTCTTGCGCTCGACCTCGCGCGCGTCGCGGGTCAGCAGGCCGTTCTCGCGCATCAGGGCGCGCAGCTCGGGCTTGAAGCCGACCAGGGCGCGGGCGATGCCCAGCCGGATGGCGCCGGCCTGCCCGGCCTTGCCGCCGCCGTGCACGTTGACGGTCACGTCGAAGCTCTCGCCGAGCTCGGACACCGTCAGGGGCTGACGAAGGATCAGCTTGCTGCTCTCGCGCTGGAAGTAGTTGTCCAGGCTGAGCTTGTTGACGGTGATCTTGCCGCCGCCGCTGCGCAGGTAGACGCGGGCCACCGCGGTCTTGCGTCGGCCGGTTCCGTAATACTGGGTCGGGGTCGCCATGGTTCCTGGATCCTTCAGATGTGCGCGGGGAAGGGCTGGGGCTGCTGGGCCGCATGAGGATGCTCAGGGCCGGCGTAGATCTTCAGCTTGCCGATCACCTTGCGGGAGAGGCGGTTCTTGGGGAGCATGCCCTGGACGGCGTGCCGGATGATGCGCTCGGGGTCCTCGGTGAGGAGCTGACGAGCGGTCCGGGTCTTGAGGCCGCCGGAGTGACCGGAGTAGCGGTAGTACTCCTTCTGGTCGAGCTTGCGACCGGTGAAGGCCACCTTCTCGGCGTTGATCACGATGACGAAGTCACCGCAGTCGACGTGGGGGGTGAAGTCGACCTTGTGCTTGCCGCGAAGGGCGGTCGCGATGCGGGTGGTCAGACGTCCCAGGGTCTGGTCCGCTGCGTCGATCACGAACCAGCCGTGTTCGACGGTGTTCGCGTTGGCCATGGTCGTGCTCATGAGGTCACCAGGGAGGGTTCGAGGGGCTCGGCAGGTCCTGCAACCTGCGCGGTTGTGCCCATGGGGGGCCGGAGCGGGGGATCAGGAGCGGACTGGCTGGTGTGGCCGATTCGCCCTGAACTACGCAATGGCCCTGCGGGCAGGACGCCGGTGTTTAGTCGAGCAGGCGCACCGTGTCAAGCGCCTCGGAGAGCGTCAGGCCGGGGTCCAGGGCGCGCCCGAGGCTGGCCCGAAGGACGGCCTGGATCAGCGGGTCCTCTCCCGGCATGCCCGGAGCGGCCAGTAGCATGCGGGCCTGCGCTCCCTCTCCTGCCGCGAGCAGCTCCTGCGTGGCCACCCAGCGTTGCACGGGCGAGCGCTGCTCGGGAGGCGGCAGCGGCGGGACCACGGTCCTCTCCGGCCCCGCCGCGAGCCCGGCGGGCACCTGCGCCTCGGTCGGGTGGCCCCCCGGCCACACGCCTTGCCAGGGCATCATCCGGTCGACGCTGCGGGAGAGGATCTCCACGGCGACCGGGTCCCGCTCGGCCAGCTCGGCGGCGGCCACCGGCAGCCGCGAGGGGTCCAGCGCAGCGAGGAGCCTCATCCTCGCCCGGTGCGCCCCGCGATCGTCGGGGGCGGCCGCGACGGCCTCGTCCGCCAGCCGCAGAGCCGCCTGCTCCTCGCCCGCGGCCATGGCCACCCGGGCGCGCAGGATCAGCACGGGCGCCGAGCTGCCCGCGCCGGAGTCGAGCAGCACACCCGCGGCGAAGGGCTGATCCAGCGCCAGCCAGGCCGCCGCCAGGGCCGCCCGGGCCGGGGGCCCCCGATCCTCAGCCCGGGCCAGCATCGCCGAGGCGGCCTCCTCGATCCCGCCTCGCTCGCCGGCGATCAGCGCCGCCCAGAGGGTGTGCAGCCGCGCCTCGGGGCTGTCCTCGCCCAGGGCGCGCCCGAGGAGGTCCGCGGGAGGCTCCACCCCGCAGCGGCCGTCCTGGACGAGGATGGCCGCCGCGTGCAGATCGGCGCCGGCCTGGAGGTAGAGGGCGCAGGCCTCGGCGGCGCGGCCCTGGGCGTCGAGCGCGTCGGCCAGCAGGCGAGAGAGGTAGGGGGCCGAGGCCGCGTCCAAGCAGCCCTCCGCCACCTCCTCCAGGGCGAGGAAGTCCAGCCGGGCCCAGGCCACGCGGCCGGCCGAGCGGCAGCCCTCTCGATCGGCCGGGTAGGCGCGGTGCAGGGCCCGCGCTGCGTCGTGGGGATCCCGGGCGAGATCCTGCTGGGCGCGCAGCAGGGCCGAGAGGCCCAGGAGATCGACCGAGGAGGGGCGACCCAGCCGCTGGAGGGCCTCCTCGGGGCGGCCCAGGGCGAGGTCGGACCAGGCCATGGCGGCGCGCCAGGAGGCGGCCTCGATCCCCTCCCCCGGCGGCTCCGAGGCCAGCAGCGCCCTCGCCTGCGTCGCCGTGAGGCCGGTCTGCTGCGGCCAGCGGGAGGCCGTGGCGACCAGCCAGGACCAGCCCAGCTCGCTGGGCTCGGCCAGCAGGCCGGCGGCGATGGCGTCGAAGGCCTTCCGGCCGAGCTCCTCCTGCCAGGCGGCGCCGGCCTGACCCGCCCACCCCGTCCCTGGGGAGCCCGGGGCGCTCGGGGAGCCCGGGGAGCGCCCCTCCCGCCAGCGAGCCAGGAGCTGCTGTCGGGCGCGGTCGAGGGCTTGATGGTCGACCGAGGGAGCCGTGGGGGCCGGCGCTTCGCCCACGCAGGCCGGGCGGCCGCAGGCGCCTGCGAGGCCGAGGACCAGCAGCAACCACGGCGCCCGCCATCCCGTCCCCTTCATCGCCCTCATCGCTGCTTTCCCCGCTCTGCGGCTTGACTGCGTGGTCAGGTGTGGTAACCCTGCCGCCCCCGGAGCCCCTTCTCCGCGGCTCCTCTCGGCACCTCCCTATGGGGCATCACCATGCAGAACAAAGCTGCCCTTGGCAAGCGATACACATGCTTCTCCTGCGGGTCGAAGTTCTACGACCTGAACAAGCCCGAAGCGGTCTGCCCCAAGTGCGGGACCGACCAGGCCTCCGACCCGGCGCCGGATCCCCGCGTCGCCGTCATGGCCCGCTACAAGGCCGGCGCGCGCCCCACCGCCCTCAAGAAGAAGGTGGACGCCTACAAGGACGACCTGGACGACGATGACGCTCCGTCGCTCGAGGACGACGAGGACGACGCCACCCCGGCTGACCTCGGCGAGGAAGAGTCCGACGACGAGGGATGAGCTGACCCGCTCCCGGTAGGGGTCCCGTCGTCGACCGGACGGCGAGGCCCCTGCCCGAGGCGCACCTCCACCAGCCACAGGCCCTGCGCCGGCGCGGTCTCTCCCGCCGCGTCGCGGTGCCGGGCCTGGACGACCTCGCCCACCCAGGACTCCGGCCGCCGGCCCAGGCCCACCTCCACCAGCGTGCCGGTCATGATGCGGACCTGGTGACGCAAGAAGCCGTGGCCCTCGAACTCCAGCCAGAGCTCGTCGGGCTGCTCGAGCAGGCGGACGGACTGCAGCAGGCGGACGGAGTGCTCCGCCCCGCAGCCGCGGGCCTGGAAGCTGCGGAAGTCCTGGCGACCGACCAGCCGCTGGGCGGCGAGCTGCATGGCGGCGACGTCGAGGGGCTGGCCGGGGGGCCGGGCGAGGTGCCAGCAGAGGCCCTCGCGAAAGGGGCAGCGGGCCTGTCGGGTCAGGATCCGGTAGCGGTAGAGCTTGCTGGTGGTCCAGCCGCGGGGGTCGAAGCCTTCGGGCGCGGGCTGGACGTCGAGGCAGGCGATGCTGCGCGGCAGCAGGTGGTTCAACCCAGCCTTCAGCCGGGCGGGCTCGCGCTGCACCGCCGTCTCGAAGGCCGTTACCTGGTGCAGGGCGTGGACGCCGGCGTCGGTCCGGCCCGAGGCCCGGACGCGCACCTCGCTGTGACCGAGCAGCCGGCTGAGCGCCTCTTCCACGACCTGCTGGACGCTCAGCCCGTTGCGCTGGCGCTGCCAGCCGACGAAGCCTCGCCCGTCCCAGGCGAGGTCGAGCCGCCAGGTCAGCGCCGCGGGGCCGGTGTCGGAGGGCGCGCCCACCTCAGTAGTGGATGCCCAGGCCCATCGTGAACTGCGAGCCGGAGAGGTCCAGCCCCTCCTGGAAGACGCCGACCTCCTGGCGCCGCCACTCGCCGACCACGTAGGAGTCCTTCATGCCCATCCGCGAGAAGGCCAGGCCGGCGCGGCCGCGGTCGAAGACGTCGAGGAGCAGCTGGCCGCCGACGCCGTAGTGGTAGCCCCACTTGCCTCCGCCGATGCCGGTCTTGTCGCCGTCGGCGTTGGTGGTCCACTGCTCACGCCAGAGCCAGAGGTCTCCACCGCCGGTCACGTAAGGCACCAGCACCTGCTCCTTGAGCACGTCCAGGCGCAGGGTCAGGTTGCCGGTGACCGGGACCGCCCAGAGCAGGTCGTCCTGGGTGCTGCTCTCGCCGGTCGAGGTCAGCAGCGTCCCCTTCTTGCGGTAGTAGCCGGCGCCGAAGGTGAACTGGACGTAGCCCTTCCAAGAAGGCCCGGTCTCCAGCAGGAACACGTTGTGCCCGCGCTCGCCGAGCACCTCGACGATGGCGTTGTCCTGGGCGAAGGTCATCGGGCCGACCCGCAGCGCGGTGGCCCCCATGACGTTGTTCTCGTCGTCGTCCACCTGGTCGGCCGAGGCGCTGCCCGGCAAGGCCACCAGCACGGCGAGGCCCAAGGCGCCCAAGGCGCGGCGGCGGCGGCGCGAGGCGGCCAGCAGGCCGAAGAGGGCCAGCCCCGCCGCGGGGGCGCCAGCGACTCCGCAGAAGCCGCCGGACTCGCCGCTGCGGTCGGCGACGCTGAAGGTCTGGCGCGGGGTGCCGGTAACGACGCTGCTCATCTCACCCTCCAGGCCCCCGGCGTCGATCGCGCGGGCGGCCAGGTAGTAGGTCTGATCGTTGGTAAGGGGCGATATCACGAGCACGAGGGACTCGTCCGGGGCGACCGTGTAGAGCAGATCACCCTCCTCGATCGGGTCCTCGCCGTCGAAGTCCGGCCCGCCGCCCGCCGCCCAGCTCTCGGCCTCGAAGGCCGTGACGCTGAGGTAGACCCGGACGCTGCTGAGGTCCTCGTCCGAGGGAGCCGTAAACGAGAGGGTCAGGTACTCGTTGCCGACGCCCACCGACTCGTCGGTGAGGGAGAGCTTCGGGGGCGGGTTGTCGACGTCGACGACCGCGGAGTCGTGCCCGGTGACGCCGTTGTCCCCGGTGACGACCACGCGGATCCGGTTCTCGCCCTCGACCCACTCCTCGTCGACCTGCAGGCTCTCCACCACCGAGACCCCCGCCTCGACCGCGCCCAAGGCCAGCACGCTGCCGCCTTCGTCGTCGTCGGCCCCCAGGCGGAGCTCGTAGGTGCCATCCCGGTCGCTGCTGAAGGAGAGGCTGAGCTCGTCGCCCTGCCCGAGCTCGGTCGGCGAGACCGAGGAGACGTCGACCCAGGGCCCCCCGGTGGCGACCCAGACGTCGCCCTCGCGCGTCCCGATCACCACCGTCTCGCCCAGGCGCACCATCTCGGAGACGGTCAGGCCCGAGCTGCCGTAGTCGAAGCGGGCCAGGACCTCGTCGCCGAAGGTGTTGGAGGAGCTGAAGAATTCGTAGATGGAGAACTCGCCCTGGCCGCCGTCGGCCACCAGCAGCTCCTCGCTCTCCTCGAGCAGGCAGATGCTGTCGACCTCGTCGAGGCCGTCGCTGGAGTCCAGCGAGAGCGACCAGTCGTTGCCGGAGAGGTCGAACCAGGCGACCGCCGAGCCCCCGCCCGCGAAGAAGGCGCCCCCGTCCTCGCGCGCCACGAGATCCTGGCCGTCCAACGTGCCCAGCGAGTCGGTCTCCGAGCTGACGCTGCCGGTCGAGATGTCCACCTTGGACAGGTTGTCACTACCATGCAGGACCAGCAGGTAGGTCCCGTTGCTCTCCATGTCGACGAAGCCGTCCCGGGCCATCGTCGAGGGGTAGCCGGAGACGCCGTCGACCGTGTCGGTCAGCGGGTCGACCACGTGCAGGCTGGGGTAGCCTCCGTCGAGGTCTTCGCTCAGCACGTAGAGCAGGCCGTCGACCACCAGCAGGCCGAGGATCTCGCCCGCGCCGATGTCGATCGAGGAGCCCGAGCTGGTCAGCCGGCCGCCGTCCAGGGTGGCCCAGCGCACCAGCCCGTCCTCGCAGCCGACGTAGACCCGGGTCTCGCTGCCGTCGTTCCAGGGACCGACGCCGCGGGTCCCCCCGCAGAGCGCGACCTGGTCGAGGTCCCAGGAGCGGGTGTCCAGCGCGGCCAGGGCGCCGCCGCTGGGATCGGCCATCAGGATCGTGTAGCCATCGGGCGCGACGACGAGATCCTGCGCCTCGGAGAGGCCGGTGGCGCTGGTGGAGCCCGAGAGCACCCAGGCGACCCGATCGGGAGAGGCGAGGACCGGCAGCGCGGCGAGGAGCAGGAGCAGGAGCATGCCTTCGATCGAGCAAGTTCCGTGCCTGCCAGGGACTGCGCCCTCTGGCGATTTGCGCGTGAACGGCCAGGGACAAGCTGTCAGCGACTCAGAGCAGCCCGCCCTCCCACAGCGCGGTGGCGATGGCGATGGCGTTGTTGCTGGCGCCGAAGCGCAGGTTGTCGCCCACCGCCAGCAGGTGCAGCCCGCCAGAGCCCGAGGGGTCGTTGCGCAGGCGCCCGACGAAGAGGGCCGACCGGCCGACCACCCGGCGAGGTCCGGGCACCGGATCGGCGAGGTTCAGGCCGCGGGCCGAGCCGAGGGCGGCGCGAAGCTCGTCCATGTTGGCCTCGTGCTCGAGCTCGATCTGCAAGGAGGCGACCAGGCCCGAGAAGAAGGGCGCGGTCATCAGGCTGAAGGCGAGGCGGGGCGCGGGCAGGTCGACCACTGCGGCGACCTCGCTGGCCAGCCGCACCTCGGCGTCCGTCCAGCCCGCCAGGGGATCGTCGGGCGGACGGACGGCGCCGGGCCCGGGCAGGAGGTCGAAGGCCAGCCCGTTGGGGAAGACCCGGCGGGGCGGCTCCTTCTGGTTGAACATGGCGACGACCTGGCCGGAGAGCTCGTCGACCCCCGCTCGCCCGGCCGCGCCGGCCGAGAGCAGGACGGTGCCCTGGGCCCCGACGGGCGCGAACTCCCGCAGGGCGCCCAGGACGGTGGCCAGCAGCACGCCGGGGGCCGAGGGCGAGCAGACGATGCGCTCGCGGGCGGCCTCTTGCAGGGAGTCGGCCCCGACCGCCGGCACGACCAGCGGCCCCCGGTCGGCCAGCGAGCCGCCGATGTCGACGACCATGATGCCGCGCTCGGCCAGGATGGGGCCGACGAAGCGGGCGGCCTCGGAGGGCAGGGCCAGGAAGGCGAGATCGACCCCCTCCAGCATGGTGGTGCTGCCGATGTCCTCTCCCAGGGCCTGCACACGGTGGACCCGGTCGCCGTGCTCGACCACCCGCCCCACGCTGGCCGGGCTGGCGAAGAGCCGCAGCTCTCGCAAGGGCAGGGCCGACTTGGGCAGGGTCGCGAGCAGATCGCCGCCCACCGCGCCGGTCGCGCCGATGATCGCGATGTTGAGCCCTTCGCCTTCACTCATGCTCTCTCCTGGAGGGGGCTCCGTGGCGCTGGCCGAGGCCGGCCGGGACGATCGCGTCGGCCGCGCGCAGGTACTGGAGCTGAACCGTCGCCGGGTCCATAGCCCGGGACGCCGCACCGAGGCGAGCCACCTGCATGGCCGGGTTTCGCTCGGGCACGGGCACCACCGCCCCGCCCGCCGCCTCGATCTGCCGCGCGAAGACCAGCGCCCCCTCGCCGACCGCCTGGAAGGGGGCCTGGGGCAGCACCGCGGACAGCTCGGCGTCCAGGGCCGAACCCAGGGCCAGGACCTCTCCCCCGAGGCTGGAGAAGAGGCCGGCGTAGACCCGCCCCTTGCGCGCGTCCAGCACGGCCAGCACCCGCGGGCCCTCGACCAGGGCGGCCCGAGCGGCCAGGGAGTCCACGCAGGAGATCTCCAGGTCCAGGCTCATGGCCAGCCCCAAGGCCACCGCGACCCCGACCCGCAGGCCGGTGAAGGCGCCGGGGCCGGTGCTGACGGCGATGCGCTGGATCTGCCAGCCCTCGATCAGCTCGGCGAGCGCGGGCAGCAAGGCCTCGTCCGCACCTCGCCCTGCGCGCAGCGACCACTCCGGGCCCGGGCGGTCCCCCAGCCACAAGGCCGCCCCGACCACCGGGCTGGCGGTGTCGATGCCCAGGACCGCACCGCCCGAGGCGCTCATCCCCCTCCCTCGAAGAGCCGGGAGATGTCGAAGACCAGCACGAAGAGCATCAGCAGGACCAGGAAGAGCACGCCGACCTGCTGCAGGCGCTCGCGGACGCGGTGCGAGAGGGGGCGACCGCGCACGGCCTCGACCAGGAAGAAGATCAGCTGGCCTCCGTCGAGGACCGGGACCGGCAGGAGGTTGACGATGCCCAGCGAGATGGAGAGCATGCCCGCCAGCCGGGCGTAGGTGAACAGCCCCGCCTCGGCCGCGTTGGAGGCCTGCCGGACGATCTCGACCGGGCCGCCCAGGCTCTTCTGCACCGCCGCCTCTCCGGTCACCAGCTTGCCGAGCTGCTCGACGATGAAGCCGGCCAGCCGGGTGGTCTCCTCCACGGCGCGGGCCGTCGCCGGCACGAAGCCGTAGTAGACCCGGGTCATGGGGCCGTCGACGAAGCTGCCCATCCGGGTCACGCCCAGGATCGGCCGGTAGTAGAAGCGGCCCATGGCGTCGGTGTCGCGCACGACCTCGGGGGTCAGGCTCAGGCTGAGCACCTGGCCCTCGCGGATGACCTCCAGCGCGATCGGGCGGGCCGAGGCCTGGTCGCCATCCCCTTCCATCGTGGCCGAGACGGCGTCCAGCACATCCGACCAGCGCTCGATGGGGCGGGACTCGATGCGGAGGAAGCGGTCCCCGGGTTGGATCCCGGCGAGGCTGGCGGGGGTGGGCTTGGCCGGCGGCGCCGGCTTGAGCTTGGCGAAGAGGCCGTCGGGGTCCTTGTCGACGGTTTCGCCGACGGTGCCGACGAAGAGGGTCGCCGGCAGCAGGCCCCAGTCCCGATCCGTCGGGCCGAGCGGCGGCCCCGCGCTCTGCCAGGAGGGGTCCTTCTCCAGGCGGACGGTGCGCCGGCCCGCCTCGCCCTCGACCTCGATCTCCACGGAGGAGGGCGCCTGGCTGAGGAGGCGCTCGGCCTCGACCCAGTCGGCGACCTCCGCGCCCTGCACGGCCAGCAGGCGCTCGCCCGTGACGAGGCCGGCCCGCCCGGCCGGGGAGCGGGGATCGTCGACGCCGAGCTCGGCCGAGGATCGCGAGTGGCCGATGCCGATGGCGGTGTCCTTGGGGGCGTCGATCGGGAGGCTGAGCTCTTGCGAGCCTCGCCGGACGCTCAGCTCGTGGCGGGTCTCGCCGAGATCGAGCAGCGTGAAGACCTCGCGCCAGGAGTCGACCTCGACCCCGTCCACCCGGGTGATCTGGTCCGCGGGCAGCAGGCCGGCCTGCTCGGCGGGCGAGGCGCGCTCGACCATGCCGACCACCGCCGCCGGCTGGGGCTCGCCGGCCATCAGCAGGACGGTGAAGACCACGACGGGCAGCGCGAGGTTGAAGGCGGGGCCGGCGGCGACCACGGCGAGGCGCTGCCAGACGGGGCGATGGTTGAAGCTGGTGGAGGGGTCGTCGGGCCCGTCGTCGTCTTCGTCGTTGGAGTCCCCGAAGTTGGCCCCGGCCATGCGGACGTAGCCGCCGAAGGGCAAGGCGGAGACGCGGTAGTCGGTGCCGCCGATCTCGATGCCGAAGAGGCGACGACCGAAGCCCAGCGAGAAGACCGGGACGTGGATGCGGCAGGCCTTGGCCACGATGAAGTGCCCGAACTCGTGCACGAACACGAGGATGGCGACCATGGCTACGGCGGCGAGGATCTGCACGCGAGGCTCCGTTTCCAGGGCCGGGCGGCCCCACCCTGGTTGCTAACCCCGACCCGCCTGCTGTCTCGTCCAGGGCGGCGCGCCCTGCAGGACCTGGCGCTGCCGTTCGAACATGAAGAGGGCCGCGGTCACGCTGACGTTGAGGGAGTCGAGGCCCCACTCCAGGGGGACCGAGGCGACCTGGTCGCAGCGGTCTCGCAGCGTGGAGCTGAGGCCCTTGTCCTCGCCGCCCAGGACCAGGGCGATGGGCCCGGTCAGGGGCACGCTCCACAGCGGGTCGCCGTCCATATCGCAGCCGACCACGCGCACCCCCGCGCGGCGCAACGTGGCCAGCGAGCTGGAGAGGCCCTCGCGCACCAGCGGCACGACCTCGGCCCCGCCCATCGCCACCCGCGAGACCACCGGGCTCATGCCCTTGCCCCGCCGCACCGGCACGATGACGCCGTTGACCCCGGCCCCCATCGCCGAGCGCAGGATGGCGCCCAGGTTGTGCTCGTACTGGACCTCGTCGACCAGCACCAGGAAGGGGTCGACGCCCTCGCGGGCCAGCGTGTCCAGCAGGCTGTGGGTGGTGTGCGCTTCGAGCGCGTCGGCCCAGGCCAGGACCCCGTTGTGGACGCCGGTCTCGCTGCGCCGGTCCAGCATCTCGCGCGGCACCTTCTTGACCGGCACGCCCTGCTGGGCGGCCAGCTCGACGAGCTCGTCCACCTTGCTGCCCGGCCGGGCGCGCTCGTCCATCATGATCTCGCGGACCTTGCGGCGCTTGCGCCGGAGGGCCTCGATGACGACGTTGCGGCCTTCGAGCTGCTCGCGTTCAGACATACCCAAAGCCTCTCAAAGCAGCCCCGCCGCCAGCTCGGCCAGCTCGGAGCGCTCGCCCTTGCGCAAGGTGACATGCCCGGCGATCTTCGTGCCCTTGAAGCGCTCGATGACGTAGGTCAGGCCGTTGCTGGTCGCGTCGACGTAGGGGTTGTCGATCTGGTAGGGGTCTCCGGTCAGGACGACCTTGGTCCCCTCGCCCGCCCGGGTGATGACCGTCTTGACCTCGTGCGGGGTCAGGTTCTGGGCCTCGTCCACCAGCAGGTACTGGCCAGGAAGCGAGCGCCCGCGGATGTAGGTCAGGGGCTCGACCTCCAGCAGGCCCTGGTCGATCAGCACCTGGTAGCTGGGCTGCCCCGGCGCCCGACGCCGCCCCTCGGCCTCGTCCTTCTGGCCGCCGATCAGCAGGTCCAGGTTGTCGAAGATGGGCTTCATCCAGGGGTTGAGCTTCTCGCCGATGTCGCCGGGCAAGAAGCCCAGGTCGCGGCCGAGGGGGAAGATCGGGCGGCTGACGACGAGGCGGCGGAAGGCCCGCTCGTCGGCCACCTTGCGGAGGCCCGCGGCGATCGCCAGCAGGGTCTTGCCGGTGCCCGCGATGCCGTCGAGGGTCACCAGTCGGATCTCGTCGTCCAGCAGCAGCTCCAGGGCGAAGAGCTGCTCCTTGTTGCGGGCGAAGATGCCCCAGACGCCGTCCTTGTAGCGCCCGACCATGCGCAGGCGGCTCTCGGCGCCGATCCAGCGGGTCAGCGCCGCTTTGCGCGGCTGGCCGACGGCACGCAAGGAGACGAACTGGTTGGGGTTCCAGTCCTTGGACAGCTCGGTCGGCACCTCGACGGCCCCGTCGCGGTAGGCGCGGTCGACCAGCTCCTCGTCCACGTCGATCTCGACCGAGCCGGTGTAGCTCTCGTCGAAGCTGATGTGGGCGTGCTCGTAGTCCTCGGCCAGCAGCGAGAGGGCGTCGGCCTTCAGGCGCATGTTGGTGTCGCGCGTGACCAGGATGACGCTGCCCCGAGCCTGGCGGCGCGAGATGGCGACGCAGGTGGCGAGGATGAGGTTGTCGTTGGTGCTGCCGCCGAAGGCCGGCGGGAGGGCCGCGTCCGGGGGCGGCATGTCCACACGCAGGGTCCCCCCGCCATCCAGCTGCACCCCCCGAGAGAGGCTGCCCGCCTGGCGCAGCGCGTCCAGACGCCGCGAGACCATTCGGGCGTTGCGCCCGGTCTCGTTGAGGTCCTTCTTGAAGCGGTCGATCTCCTCGATCACCGTGATCGGGACGACGAGATCGTTCTCCTTGAAGACGTCCAGCGCCCCGGGATCGTAGAGCAGGACGTTGGTGTCGAGGACATAGGTCCGACGCCCCTCGGGCGCGGAAGAGGAGGACTTGTGGCTGGGCATCGTCGTCGCATGGCTGAGGGGAGAGCGAACGAAAGCTACTTGACGACGTACTCCACCGATCGCTCACCGGCGGGCTCGGTGCCGGTGCGCGAGTAGCTGACCTGGGGGTTCTGCAGCTTGAGCGTGCCGCTGTCGTTGCTGCCCTCACCCAGGTGGATGAGGAGGGCGGCGCCGCCGGGTGTGCCGGTGTCGGTCGGCCGGAAGGTGATGACGTTGCTGCCCGCCTTCAAGAAGGGGCCGATGTCCAGGATGAGCTGCGCCTGACCGCTGCGCACCTCGCGCACCGAGGTCCCGTTGACCAGCACCTCGATGATCTGGCCCGAGGAGCCCTGGTCCTGGGTGACCAGCCAGTGGGCTCCGGGCGCGATCGCCGTCACTGGCGCGGTCGGGGCGGTCGTCGCGGGGGCCTGGGCCGTCCCGGCGGGCTTGGTGACCTCGATCCGGTAGCGCGGAGCGTCGATCCAGATGTTGCCGTCGGCGTCGATGCGGACATCCACGGCCTTGAACTGGAAGTCCTTCATGCCGGTGGCGACGGTGCCGTTGACGTACACCTGGACGGACTTCGCCGCCTGCGCTTGCGGGACGAGGGCCGCGGTGAAGAGCAGGCAGGAGAGGAGGATGGACGTCATCGGGGAGCTCCTTTGGCGAGTGGAGAGGGAGGGCCAGCGCCCGCCCGGCGACTCGCTCAGATGTCCTGGTTGAGCTGTTCGTGCAGGGTGCGACTGATCTTGAACACCGGAAGGCGCTTGGGCGCGACGGCGATCTCCTGGCCGGTCTTGGGATTGCGCCCGGTGTAGCCACCGTACTCGCGCACCTTGAAGCTGCCGAAGCCGCGGATCTCGACCCGACCGCCTTCCTGGAGCGTCTCCAGCATAGCCCGGAAAAGCTCGTCCACGATGCTCTCGGCCACTTCGCGGTGGATGGCGCGGCGCCTGGCCAGCTCATCCACGAGTTCAGCGCGCGTCATGCTTGCCTCCGACCACGGCTGGTGGGACCCCTGGGGGGATCGCCCGATTCCCTGAGAGCGCTCCCATACGTTGCCGGGGTGACGCCGGCAAGGGTTGGGGCCTTGGGAGGGGCGCTCGCCGCGTTCGGGCTCACTCGCCCTCTCCCTGCTGGCCGGATCGCCGAGCCTGCCGCTCGCGACGACGCTGCTCGGAGGCGCTCAATTCCGGGGTCGACTCCGCGCTGGGGGTCTCGCCGCTGCCCGTGGGCGTCGCCACGGCCACCGCGTTGGCGCTGGAGGGCGCGAAGAGCCGGTCGAAGCGCGGGCGCAGGTCCTCCATGATCAGGATCACCGGCGCGGCGATGTAGATCGTCGAGTAGGAGCCGAAGACGATGCCCATGATGATCGCCAGGGCGAAGGTCTCGATCACCGGACCGCCCAGCACCAGGAAGGCGGTCATCGCCAGCCCGGTAGTGAAGGAGGTGGCGATCGTCCGGCCCAGGGTCTCGTTGATCGAGGTGTTGATCAGGGCCTCGAGATCCCGACGCCGGTAGCGCTCCATGTTCTCGCGGATCCGGTCGTAGACCACGATGGTGTCGTTGAGCGAGTAGCCGACGATGGTCAGCAGGGCGCCGATCATCGAGAGGTTGAACTCGTGGGTCCAGCCGACCATGTCCAGCAGCACGAAGGCGCCGACGGTGAGGGACACGTCGTGGAAGGTGGCCAGCACCGCGCCGGGGGCGAAGGCCAGCTTGAAGCGGAAGGCGACATAGACCAGGATCATGGCCAGGGTGGCCAGGATGGCCAGCATGCCCTGCTGGCGGAGCTCACCGCCGACCTTGGGCCCGACGCTCTCGACGTTGCGGACCTCGAAGGTTCGCCCCTGGAGCTCGGCGCCGATGGCGGCCTCGATCTTGGCGGAGAGCCCGGGGAGGTCGATGGTCACCGTGTTCTCGTCCAGGCCCTCGCGGATGCGCACGCCGTCCATGGAGGCCAGGGCGCGCTCGATGCTGGCGACCGGGACCGTCGGGCCGTCGTAGCGGATGGTCATCCGGGCCCCGACCTGGGCGTCGAAGCTGCGCTCCTTGATCCACTGGGCGCCGAAGGCCGACTCGAGGGCCTGGACCACCTGCTGCTGGACCTCGTCCGAGCCGTAGGTGGTGTCCTGGATCCGGATCACGAACTCGTTCTCGTCGACCGTGCCGATCTGCTGCACCGCGTCGGTGCCCAGGTTCAGCTCGCCCAACGCCGAGCGCAGCTCGCCGATGTCGGTCGGCTCGGTGAACTGCAGGCGGATCTCGGTGCCGCCGGTGAAGTCGATGCCCCAGGTCGGGCCCTTCACGAAGAAGAGCAGCAGGGAGGCGATGACCATGACCGCGGAGATCGCCACGGCGTACTTCCGTTTCCCGGTGAAGTCGAAGTTGGTGTCAGGACGAATGAGTTGCATAGCCGCGCGCTCCGCTCAGAAGGACAGCCGGGAGTTGGCCTTCCGGGTCAGCAGATCAGTGAGGGTACGGGAGACGAAGGTCCCCGTGATCAGCGTCGTGACGATGCCGATCATCAGGGTCACAGCGAAGCCCTTGATGGGGCCCGTCCCATAGGTGTAGAGCACCACGCCGGCGATGAAGGTCGTGATGTTGGCGTCGAGCACAGCCGAGAGGCTCTTGGCGAAGCCGGTGTCGGCCGCGGAGCGGTCGTTCTTGCCCAGCCGGCGCTCGTCGCGGATGCGCTCGAAGATGATGATGTTGCAGTCCACCGCCATGCCGATGGTCAAGGCGATGCCGGCGATGCCCGGCAGGGTCAGCGTGGCGCCGACCGCGGCGAGCAGGGCCAGGACCAGGATCAGGTTCATACTGAGGGCCGCGATCGAGACCAGGCCCAGCTTGCGGTAGTAGACCAGCATGAAGACCATCACGAGCCCGAAGCCGACCGTCGTCGCCAGCTCGCCGGCCACGATGGCGTCCTCGCCCAGGCTGGCGCCGACCTGGCGGATGTCGCCGATGGTCACCGGGGCCGGCAGCGCGCCCGTGCGCAGGACCAGGCTGAGCACCTTGGCGTCTTCCATGGCCAGCTGGTAGTCGGTGACCCCCATCTCGATGCTGGCACGGCCGCCGCCGATGCGCTCGCGGATGGAGGGGGCGCTGCGGACCCGGTCGTCCAGGATGATGGCGAAGCGTCGACCCACGTTCTCGCCGGTCACCTCGGCGAAGATGTTGCCGCCGCGGGGCTTGAACTCCATCGAGACGTAGGGCTCGTTGAACTGGTTCATGCCCACGCGGGCGTCGTTGATGTCGTCGCCGGTGAGGATGATCTCCTGCTTGACGACGTAGGGGGTGCTGCGCTCTTCGCCTTCCGCGCCCTGGGTGTACTCCCAGATCAGCATGTCGTCGGCAGGGATGTGGCCGCCTCGGACCATCCAGTCCGACAGCGCCTTGTCGTCGGCGAACACGACCGGGTCTTCGGTCTCGGCCGTCAGCAGGGCCCGCTCCACCGCCGTGAAGTTCTTCATCACCTCTTCATCGACGAGGCTGAACTCCAGCACGGCGGTGGTGCCGATGGCCTTGACCGCCTGCTGGATGTCGTCGATGCCGGGCAGCTGCACGTTGATGCGGTTGCCGCCCTTGAGGACGATGGTGGGCTCCTTCACGCCCGTCTCGTCGATGCGGTTGCGCAGCGTCTCCAGCGCCTGCTGGACCGCCTGGTCGCCGAGGTAGGCCGCCTGGTCCTCGGTCACGCCGAAGGCGTGGTAGGTCGCCGCGACGCCGTCCTTGCCGGGCACCTCGCGCGAGTCCAGGTACTCGTAGCCCGCGTAGTTCTTCTCCATGAAGACCCGCAGCGCGTCGAGCCCGACGGCCTCGGCGCCTTGCACCAGCAGGATCGGCTCACCAGCGGCGCGACGGACGTCGGCCAGCTTGATGCCGTCCTTCTCGGCCTGCTCCAGCACGCCGGTGATGTCGCGCTGCACCCCCGAGATCACCGCCTCTTCGACCATGACCTCCAGGGTCATGTCGATGCCGCCCTGCAGGTCGATCCCCAGGTTGATGCGCTGCTCGGGGAGGAAGGAGGAGTACCAGAGCTCCTCCTCGACCTCCTCGGCCTGGGCCGTGCCCCCGGCCTTTTCCGCGACCTTCTGGCGCCGCTCCTCGGCGGTGTCCCCCGCGAAGGTCGGGATCAACATCCAGACGGCCCAGAACAGGACCGCCATGGTCAGGACGAAGCGCGCCCACCAGGATCCGCTCATGGGGTCGTCCCCTTGCCGGCGTCGGGTGTCTCGGTCGCTTCCGCTTCAGCCTTGCGCTTGACCGAGGCCGACTCGACCCAGATCCGCACCTTGGGGGCGATCTCGAGCTCGACCCGAGCCCCCTGGACCTGGGTCACGCGGCCGTACATGCCGCTCTGGGTGACGACCTCGTCGTCGCGCTTCAGGCCGCTGACCAGCTCTTCGTGCCGCTTGCGCTCCTGGTTCTGGGGCCGGATGACCAGGAAGTAGAAGATGGCCACGATGGCCGCCAGGAGCGGGAGCTGCCCGAGCAGCGCCTGGCCGGCCGAGGGAGAGGCGGTGGCCGGCGCGTCGTGGGTGACCAGCACCTGGCCGGCCTCCATCAGGAGGTTGCTCTGGACGTTGGAGTCAGGGCTCATCGGGGCTCCGGCTCGCGCCGCGTCCGGCCCCTTCCGAGGCCGATCCTACTCGTCTTCGTGACGCGACATCCAGCCGAGCGCCTCTCGGCGTAGGGCCTCGAGGGCCGCGCTGCCGGATGGGATGGCCTGACGGATGCGGGCCATGAAGCGTTGGTAGAAGGTCAGGTTGTGTAGCGAGAGGAGGCGGGGGGCGAGGATCTCGTTGGAGAGGAAGAGGTGGCGAAGGTAGGCTCGGGAAAAGGCGCGGCAGGTGTAACACGTGCAGCCCGGGTCAAGGGGCAGCGGGTCTGTCCGCATCCTGGCGTGCTTGATGTTGAGCCGTCCGCGCTGCGTGAAGACCTGCCCGAAGCGACCGCTACGGGTTGGGATGACGCAGTCGAAGACGTCCACACCCCTTGTCACCGCCTCGATGATGTCAATGGGGTAGCCCACCCCCATCAGGTAGCGCAGGCGGTCCCGCGGCAGCAGCGGCGCGGTCACCTCGACCATGCCCAGCATCTGCTCGGTCGGCTCGCCCACCGAGAGCCCGCCGATGGCGTAGGCGTCCAGGTCCAGGTCCACCAGCTCGGCGGCGTGCTCGCGGCGGAGGTCCTCGAAGAAGCCCCCCTGCACGATGCCCAGCAGGGCGGTGCGGTCGGGGCGGCGGCGGTGGGCGAGCCCCCGCTTCAGCCAGCGGGTGGTGCGCTGGGTGCTGCGCTGCACCCGATCGCGGTCCGCCGGCCACTCGATGCACTCGTCGAGGGCCATCGCGATGTCGACGCCGAGGGTCTCCTGGGCCGCGATGCTGATCTCGGGGGTCAGCAGGCGATGCTGCCCGTCCAGCGGGGTCCGGACCCGGGCGCCCAGCTCGGTCAGCTTGCTGAACTCGCGCAGGCTGAAGACCTGGAAGCCGCCGGAGTCCGTCAGGATCGGCCCCGACCAGGCCATGAAGCCGTGCAGGCCCCCCAGCTGCCCGATCAGCTCGGGGCCGGGGCGCACCCACAGGTGGAAGGCGTTGGCCAGGATGATCTGCGCGCCGAGCTCCTGCAGATCCTCGGGGGTGAGGCCCTTGACGGTGCCATAGGTGCCGACCGGCATGAAGGCGGGCGTCTGCACCTCGCCATGAGGGGTCTGCAGCCGGCCTGCCCGCGCCGCGCCAGCCTCGGCCAGCACCTGGAAGGAGATCGCCCGGCTCATTCGCCCCTCGGCGGGTCGAGGTCGAGCAGCATGGCGTCTCCGTAGGAGTAGAAGCGGTAGCGCCCGGCCAGGGCGTGCGCGTAGGCCGCCTGGGCCCGCGGGCTGCCCGCGAAGGCGTGGACCAGGGCCAGCAGCGAGCTCTGGGGCAGGTGGAAGTTGGTCAGCAGGCGGTCCACGACCCGAAAGCGGCTGCCCGGACGCAGCAGCAGATCCGTCCAGCCGCGCCCGGCCTGCAGGCGGCCTTCGGCGTCGACCGCGCCCTCCAGGGCCCGAACCGCCGTCGTGCCGACCGCCAGCACCCGCCCTCCGGCCGCGCGGGTCGCCTCGATCCGGGCCACGGCCTCCGCGCCGATCTCGTAGGCCTCGGCGTGCAGGCGACCGGCCCGAAGATCCTCGACGCGCAGCGGCCGGAAGGTGCCGGGGCCGACGTGCAGCGTGATCTGGACCCGCCCGATCCCCCGCGCCTCCAGCGAGGCCAGCAGCTCGTGGCTGAGGTGCAGGCCGGCGGTCGGCGCGGCCACGGCGCCCGCTGGCCCGGCGTAGACCGTCTGGTAGCGCTCACGATCGGCCTCCTCGGCGGGGCGGCCCAGGTAGGGAGGCAGAGGCACCTGGCCCGATCGGCTCATCACCTCGCTCGGCGAGGGGTGGACCTGGACCCGCCAGGACCCGTCCTCACGGCGCTCTTCGAGGTGGATCTCGCCGCCCCCCAGGACCTGAAGCCGCTCACCGACCCACAGGCGCCGTCCCGGCCGCAGCAGGGCGAGGCAGGGACCGTCCGGGTCGGGAGAGGGCACCAGCAGGGCCTCGACCTGGGCGCCGCTGCCCCTGCGGGCGAAGAGCCGGGCCGGCAGGACCCGGGTGTCGTTCAGCACCACCAGGTCGCCCTCGCGCAGCAGCGAGGGGAGGTCCGTGATGCGGAGGTCCTCCAGGCTGTCGGGGAGGACCCGCAGCAGGCGGCCGCCGTCCCGGCGCTCCGGCGGGTACCGGGCGATCAGCTCCTCGGGGAGCAGGAAGTCCAAGCCCGGCAGCTCCTGGAGCAGCTCGACGGGCGGCGGGCAGCGGTCGCGCATCCGGCCGCGGTAGCCGGAATGCCCCTCCCCGGCAACGCGGGCAGAACCCTCCTGTTCGCGCTACATGCGTCGGCCCTTCGCCCACCGTCTGGAACGACCATGTCCACTCCCCCTTCCTCGACCCCTCCCTCGACCACCGCGCCTGTGCTCGCCACCCGCACCGCCCGTCGGCGCGGCCCGAACTCCGAGGCCGCCCCCGAGGTCGAGGCCCAGCGCCCGGTGCCCCCGCCCGCACCGGCCGCGCCTGCCCGCCCGGCTCCCCAGGCGGCCGAGCGCCCCAGCCCGGCTCCCCAGGCGGCCGCGCCTACCCGCCCGGCCCCCCCGGCGGCCGAGCGCCCCAGCCTCGACGGTGACGCCCTGCTCGCCGAGCTCGCCTCCTTCGACGCCGCGGACATGGCCTCGCTGCTGGGACAGGCCGGCCCCGTGCGCTTCGAGGCCGGCGACGAGGTCGAGGGCCGGGTCGTCCGCATCAGCCGCGACACCGTCTTCGTCGACATCGGCGCCAAGAGCGAGGCCTGGATCGCCCTGACCGAGCTCGCCAGCCCGCCCTCCCCGGGCGAGCCCCTGCGCGCCCGGGTGATGGAGGCCGGCGCCGCCGGGATCCGCCTCACCCGCACCCTGAGCGGCTCTTCGGGCCTGGACGCCATCGAGACCGCCAAGGAGACCGGGCTGCCGATCGAGGGCCGGGTGGAAGCCCGGAACACCGGCGGCTTCGTGATCGCCATGGGCGGCCTGCGCGGCTTCTGCCCCGTCTCGCACATCGACCGCCACCCGGGCACCGATCTGGACGCCTGGATCGGGCGCACCCTGCTGTTCCGGGTGATCGACCTGCGCGGCAAGGACATCGTGCTCAGCCACCGGGCCATCGCCGAAGAGCAGGCCCGCGAGGGCGCGGCGGCGCTGTGGGCCGGGCTGAAGGCCGGACAGGAGCGCGAGGGCGTGGTCACCGGGGTGGCGGCCTTCGGCTGCTTCGTCGACCTGGGCGGGGTCAGCGGCCTCGTCCACAAGAGCGAGCTGTCCTGGGCCGACGACGCCGCCGCGCCGGTGGTCGGCAGCACCGTCACCGTGCGCGTGATCGAGGTCGATTCCGTCGCCGGACGCCTCTCGCTCTCCTTGCGCGATCCCGGGATGGACCCCTGGTCCCGGGTCGGCAGCGACATCGTCGAGGGCGAGGTCTACACCGGCATCGTCTCCCGCCTGGCCGACTTCGGGGCCTTCATCGAGCTGCTGCCGGGCCTGCAGGGCCTCGCCCACATCTCGACCCTGGCCGACCGCCGCATCGGTCACCCCAGCGAGGTGCTCACCCCCGGCCAGTCGGTCCCCGTCAAGGTGCTCTCCGTCGATCGGGAGCGCAGCCGCATCGAGCTGAGCCTGGTCCGGGACGGCACCGAGGAGCGCGCCCCCTCGGCGGCGGCCCAGCGACGTCCGGCGGCGACCCAGGGCAGCCTGGGCACCTTCGCCGACCTGCTGGGTGGGCTCAAGCTCAAGCGCTGAGCCGGCATCAGGGCGCGTCGAGCGCCTGCCTCAGGGTCTTGAGATCCTCGAAGGTCAGGCGCTTGTCCTCGGGCTTGCGCAGCAGGTAGGCCGGGTGGAAGGTCGGCAGGGCGCGGCTGCTGCCGCCCGGCCAGAGCAGCTCCTGCCACTGCCCCCGCACCTGGGAGATCGGGCGCTGGAAGAGGGCCTTGGAGGCGACGCTGCCCAGCACCAGCACCAGGTCGGGCCGGATCGAGGCGAGCTGCGCCCGGAGGAAGGGCCGACAGGCGGCGAGCTCCTCCTCGGTGGGGTTGCGGTTGCCCGGCGGGCGGCACTTGACCATGTTCAAGATGTAGACCTGCGGGCGCTTCAGCCCCAGGACGCGCTCCAGCATTCCGTCGAGCATCTCGCCGGCCTTGCCGACGAAGGGCTCGCCGCGCAGGTCCTCCTGCTCGCCGGGGCCCTCGCCGATGACCACCAGGCGCCCGGCGGGATCGCCGACCCCGTAGACGACCTGGGTCCGCTCGCGGCAGAGCCCGCAGCGAAGGCAGTCCCCGAGGACCTCACGCACCCGGGCGAGGCGCTCGGCGGGCTCGGGCAGGCTGACGGCCTCCTTCAGGGCGAGCTGCAGCGCGCTGCCGGAGAGGACCCGCTCCTGGGCCAGCTTGCCCCAGGCTGAGGAGACTGGGGCGGCAGGGGCTGGGGCGGCAGGGGCTGAGGCGGCAGGGGCTGGGGCCGCCGGAGGAGGCTGTGGCTGCCGGACAGGAGCCTTGGGCGCAGGGAGCGCCACGGCACGAGGGGCGGGACCGGTCGAGGCGGCCTGCGCGGGAGGAGTCAGCTCAGGGGCCTTGCCGGGCGGAGAGCGCGGCAGGCTCCAGGCGCCACGCAGCCCCTCCCACTCGGCCAGGGCCAGGGTGTCCTGGACCAGGTCGGTCAGCTCCATCAGGAGCTCGCTGGCTTCCGAGGCGGGCGTCGCGGTGCTCATCCCGGCTCCGGTATCAAGGTTCGACCGGTGAGGCGGGTCGCGCGAGCCCGTCCGCGCCCAGCCGGAAGCCCCGCGCCCGCAGGCGCCCGATCAGCGCGAAGACCGGCAGCCCGACGACGTTCTGGAAGTCCCCTTCCAGCCCCTCGACCAGCCAGGCTCCCCTCCCCTCGACCATGTAGCCGCCCGCGCAGCCGCTCGCCTCGCCCCAGCCGATGTAGGCCATCAGCTCCTCGTCGCTCAGATCCGCCCGCAGCCGGACCCCAGTGAGCACATCGAACTCCTCGGCGCCCCCCAGCCAGGCCGGCGCCTCGATGCGCACCGCCGTGCAGAGCTCGTGCCGGCGGCCCCGCAGGCTCTTCAGGCGGCGGAGGTGCTCCGCTGGATCGCGCGGCTTGCCGATGGCCTCTCCCGCGGACGCGCCCTCGGCCCACAGGACCTGGTCTGCGCCGATGACCAGGGCCCCGGGCGCTCGCCCCGCGACCTCGGCCGCCTTGGCTCGCGCCCGGGCCATCGCGGTCCGGCGGGGATCTTCGGCCAGGATCGCGGCCTCGTCCACCTCGGGCGCCACGGCCCTGCAGCGCAGCCCGCTCCGGCTGAGGAGCTCCTGCCGCCAGCGGCTGCCGCTGGCGAGGACGACCTCCAGGCCCTGTTCTCGTCCATCCTTTTCCGTCATGCTTGCCCATCCCCCGCCGCGCCGGTTGGTCGCGGCGCCTGCATGGTGGTACCGTCCCCGCGTCCGAGGTGCAGCGGGGCCCCTCCCTTTACCTCGAAGCGATAGGAGCATTGACGGCCAATGCAGGCGGTTCACCCCCTCCCCTACCTGGACACAGCCCGATGAAGACCCGCGCTGTCGGAATCGATCTGGGCACGACGTACTCGGCGATCGCCTACGTCAACAAGCATGGTGTGCCCGAGATCCTCCCCAACGCCGAGGGGGATCGCATCACGCCCTCGGTGATCCTCTTCGACGGCGACGACGTCATCGTCGGCAACTACGCCAAGCAGGCGGCCGTCGCCTTCCCCAACCAGGTGGTCGAGTTCGTCAAGCGCCACGTGGGCGAGGACGACTTCAGCTTCGAGTACCGCGGCGAACACTACAGCCCCGAGCGCCTCTCCAGCTTCATCCTGGCCCGTCTCAAGCACGACGCCGAGCATCGGCTCGGCCACCGCATCGAGCAGGCCGTCATCACGGTGCCGGCCTACTTCGGCGACAAGCAGCGCCGCGCCACCATCCAGGCCGGCGAGCTGGCCGGGTTGAAGGTGCTCAAGCTGGTCAACGAGCCGACGGCGGCCGCCTTCGCTTATGGCCTCGCCCACCAGGGCCAGAACATGCGCTGCCTGGTCTTCGACCTGGGCGGCGGCACCTTCGACGTGACCATCGTCGAGATCTCCGGCAACGACATCAACGTGATCGCCTCGACCGGCGACCACCAGCTTGGCGGCAAGGACTGGGACGACGCCCTGATGCGGCACGTCGCCGAGGAGTTCCACAAGAAGCACGGGGTCGACCCGCTCGACGACCTCGTCGCCTACCACGACCTGCGCCAGAAGTGTGTCAGCGCCAAGCTCTCGCTCTCCCGGCGGCCCAAGGTCAGCGTCTTCTACGACTTCCAGGGCCGGATCCTGCGCCAGGAGCTGACGCGCGAGACCTTCGAGTCGATGTCGATCGGCCTGCTGGGCCGCTGCGAGGCGCTGACCCTGGACGTGCTCGACGACGCCAAGGTCCGCCCGGCCGACATCGACACCGTCCTCCTGGCCGGCGGCTCGACCCGCATGCCGATGGTGCGCGAGCTGATCCGCCGCATCTTCGACAAGGAGCCAGCGACCGACATCAACCCCGACGAGTGTGTCGCCATGGGCGCGGCCCTGACGGCGGCCCTGGAGAGCGCCCGACTCACCGGCGAGCGGCCGCCGGTCGACATCCGCACCCACGACGTGACCAGCCACTCCCTGGGCATGGTCGTGTACCGGGACGGGCGGATGCACAACAGCCCGATCATCTCCCGCAACAGCCGGATCCCCTGCGAGCGCACCCGCGACGACTACGTCACCTCGCACGACGGCCAGTCGACGATGGACCTGTGGCTGGTGCAGGGCGAGAACCCGGACCCCCTGAACTGCAATGTGCTCGGGCACTTCGAGTTCTACGGCATCACGCCGCGGCCCGCGGGCAAGACCCAGCTCTCGGTCACCTACCGCTACAACGCCAACGGCATCGTCGAGGTCGAGGCGATGGACCTGAACACGGGTCAGACGCTGGCCCACCGCCTCGCCCAGGGCGGGGTCAGCCTGGAAGACCTGGCCCGCAACAAGGTCCCGATGCAGATCGCCCTGCTGGTGGACTGCTCGGGCTCGATGTACGGCAACAACATCCGCGACGCCCGCGCCGCGGCGATGGCCTTCATCGACCGGACGCTGGACAGCACCCGCCAGCTGGCCGTGATCGCCTTCCCCGGCGGGGTCCGGACGCCGCTGACCCAGGACCGCGAGGTCCTCAAGGCCGCCATCGCGGGCCTCAGCCCGATCGGCTCGACGCCGATGGCCAAGGGCCTCGCCCAGGCCCGGGAGGCGCTGAAGGGCGCCGCCGGGGCCCAGCGCGTGGTGGTGATGCTGACCGACGGCCACCCCGACGATCCCGACGCCACAACCGCCGAGAGCCAGCGGATCCGCCGCACCGGGGGCCGCATCGTGACCATCGGCGTTGGCCGCCAGGTCGAGCAGGAGTTCCTGACCAGCCTCTGCTCGCGGGCCAGCGACTACCACCACTGCAACCAGAGCGTAGAGCTGGAAGGCACCTTCATCAACCTCGCCACCGAGTTGGGCGAAGGACGCTAGGAGCAAGCCCGTGGCAGACAAGCGTACCGAGAGCCCAGACTTCATCCTGGAGGCGCCCGGCGAGGACGACGGCAGCGTCCGCTCGCTCGCCGAGCAGCTCGCCCGCCGCGACGAGGTGCAGCAGCGCGCCTTCGACGCCCTCTACACCGAGCTTCGGCAGTACAAGGAGGACTTCATCTTCCAGGCCGAGAAGCCGCTGCTGCTGGACCTGCTGCTCTTCTACGACAGCCTGAACTGGTTCCAGCAGAGCCTGCTGCGCCAGGAGATGAGCGGCGAGGTGGTGGCGGACAGCTTCCAGTACCTGGTGGACGAGTTCCTGGAGCTGCTCTACCGGCGGGACGTCACGCCGATGGAGGGTCGCGAGCACTACGACCGCGAGACCCAGAAGGTGATCAAGGTTGTCTACACCGACCAGGCAGCCCGCGACTACACCGTCCAGCAGGTGCTCAAGCGGGGCTTCCGGCGCGCCGATCGGGTCCTGCGACCCGAGGACATCGTGCTTCGTCGGCACGATCCCGTGAAGGCGGCCGAACAGGGCGAGCCCGATGAAGGCTGAGGACGTGGTCCTGGGGATCGACCTGGGCACCACTTTCTCGGCGATGGCGATCATCGACCGCTTCGGCAAGCCCGTCATCCTGCCCAACGCCGACGGTCAGCCGACCACCCCCTCGGTGATCCACTTCTACCACCGCGACGCCTGCGTCGTCGGCGAGGAGGCGGTCAAGATGGTGGTGGTGGACCCGACGAACGTGGTCCGCTTCATCAAGCGCAGCATGGGCGAGCCCGACTTCAGCCTGGAGTTCTTCGGGCGCAGCTACACCCCGCAGGAGCTCTCCGCGATCATCCTGCGCAAGCTGCGCGAGGACGCCGAAGAGGCGCTCGGCCACGAGGTCCGCGACGCGGTCATCACGGTGCCGGCCTACTTCAACAGCGCGCAGCGCGGCGCGACGGCCGAGGCGGGCAAGCTGGCTGGCCTCAACGTGCTCTCGATCATCAACGAGCCGACCACCGCGGCCATCGCCTACGGCATCGAGCGCCTGGGGGCGGACCGACGGATCATGGTCTTCGACCTGGGCGGCGGCACCTTCGACGTCACCTTGATGGACATCAAGGGCGTCTCGTTCAAGACCCTGGCCAGCGACGGCAACGCCGAGCTGGGCGGCAAGGACTGGGACGACCGCCTGGTCAACCACGTCGCCGAGCAGTTCATCGACCGCTTCGGGGTCGACCCGCGCGACGACGCCCACCGCTACCAGGAGCTCTACGAGCGCTGCCTGCACGCCAAGATCTCGCTCTCGACCCGCCCCAAGGCGGTGATCCCCGTCACCTACAAGGGGCACCGGCTGGTCGTGACCATCGGCCAGGACGAGTTCAACACCTTGACCACGGACCTGGTCGACCAGTGCTCCGACACCTGCCAGCTGGTGCTGGAGCGCGCCAAGCTGAGCTGGTCGGACCTGGACGAGGTCCTGCTGGTCGGCGGGGCGACCCGGATGCCGATGATCCGCGAGCGTCTGCAGGCCCTCAGCGGCAAGGTCCCGTCGGAGGGGGTCAACCCCGACGAGGGGGTGGCCCTGGGGGCCGCCCTGGCCGGCGTGCTGCGCCACCGCCCGAAGCACCCTGCCCTGCTCGCACACCGCCAGGCCCTCGCCGCCCGCTCTCCCCGGTCCTCGCGCGGCCGCAGCACCACCGGCCCGGTCCCGACGATCCCGCCCACCAGCCGCTC